>DDEV01000029.1 GCA_002336855.1 Leucobacter sp. UBA1945
ACTTGAGAGCAATAGCGACTATCTTCATAATCGGTTAAGAAGTTACTAAAGTTTTATCACCATCGATTTCGCACACGAAAAGGATCAGCATGGAGTTGCACCACCTGCAGATTCTGCGCGAACTCGAGACCCACGGCAGCGTCACCGCGGTCGCGAACTCGATGCACGTCACCCCCTCGGCGGTGTCTCAGCAGCTCTCAGCGCTGCAGCGAGAGTTCGCCGCGCCCCTCACCCGGCGCGAGGGTCGCACTCTCGTGCTGACTCGCGCGGGCGAGGCGCTGGCGCGGGCTGGCGTCGACGTCATCGAGGCGATGGCTGCCGCGAAACACGCGGTCGAGGAGTTCGAGCGCTCGCCCGGGGGCGAGGTCTCGCTCTGCGGGTTTCACAGCGTGGCACAGGTGCTCTTCGGGCCGCTGATCGGCGAATTGGCTTCGCTCGCACCCTTCCCGGATCGGCCCCGCTTGCGGCTCGCTGATGAGGATGTCGCGCAAGAGGAGTTCCCGACGCTCACCGCGCACTACGACCTGGTGATCGCGCACAGGATGCAGCACAGCGCTCCGTGGCCAGAGGCGGGGGTTCGGGCGATCCCGCTCGCTCAAGAGCCGCTCGACATCGCCCTGCCAGCCGGGCACCCGCTCGCCTCCCGCGCCGCGCTTTCACCCAGCAACGTCGCCGGCGAGCGCTGGGTGACCAGCCGCAGCGGCTACTCGCCCGACGATCTCGTCGCCGCGATCGCCGCGGTTGCGATTCGCCCGGTGCGCATCGCTCACCGCGTGAACGACTACGGCTCGGTCGCGGCCGTCGTCGCAGCAGGTGACGCGATCGGAATGGTGCCGCGATACACGGTGGGCGCAACTTTGCCGGGTCTCGTGCTGCGCCCGCTCACCGCCATCAACGCGACCCGCAGCATCGACGTGCTCACCCGGCCCGAGAACCTGCATCGCCACTCGGTGCAAGCGGTCATCACTGCGTTGCGTGCCGTGATGGCGCGACTCGTCGAAGCGTCAGAGGCGCAGGCATAGAACTACGTCTTGACGTAGTCGATCTGCACGCCAGCACAAGCAACACGTTCGGGTTCTCACGCATCGCGTTTGCTTGCTAACGTGGCAATACGTGAATGAAATCAACCTCGCGAACCCCCACGAGTACGACCACACGCACTCGTCGTCGGGAGGGTCTGGCTGGCTTCGTGCGGCCGTGTTCGGCGCGATGGACGGCCTCGTCTCGAACGTCGGCTTGATCGCGGGCATCGCCGCAGCCGGAGCCGCGCCGGGCATCGTCGCCATTACCGGCGTCTCGGGCCTCATCGCCGGGGCGATCTCGATGGCACTCGGCGAATACACCTCGGTGCGCACGCAGAACGAGCAGTTGCAGGTCGAGGTAGAAACCGAGCGCGACGCGCTGCATCGCAACCCGGTCGGCGAAGAAGCAGAGCTTTCAACGATGTTCGAGTCGCTCGGCATGCTGCCCGAGACCGCTCGCGACGCAGCCGCTCAGGTGCACGCGAACACCGAGCAGGCACTTCGCGTGCACCTCGCGCACGAGCTCGGGCTGAGCCCGGACGAGCAGCCCTCACCTCGTGTAGCCGCGCTCGCCTCGCTCGCGTCGTTCAGCGTCGGTGCGATCATTCCGGTGCTGCCGTTTCTGTTCGGCTTCGGCACGCTCTGGTGGGGTCTGCTCTTCGGTGCGGTCGGCTTGCTCGCGGCCGGCTTCGCCGCCGCGAAGTTCACCGACCGCAACCCGCTCGCTGGCGCCGGCAGGCAACTGCTCTTCGGCAGCATCGCTGTCGCAGCGACCTATGCGATCGGCAAGCTGCTCGGGGTGTCTGCCCTCGGATAAGCCGCGCCACGGCGCTTGCTCGGCGCACGCGGGGCCGATCCTCACCGCAAAGCCGTAGGCTTAACGCATGCCAAGCCCAGAGTTCGTCGATGCGGTGCTCGACGTCGTTCGACGCATTCCGCCCGGTCGCGTGATGACCTACGGCGACATCGCGTGGGCACTCGGATCGCAAGCGCCCCGGGCGGTCGGCCGCGTGATGGCGCTCTATGGGCACGCGGTGGCCTGGTGGCGAGTGGTGCCCGCGAGCGGCCTGCCGCCACAGGGTCACGCGCGCCTGGCGCTGCCGCACTATGAAGAAGAAGGCACACCGCTCAGGCACGTGGAGTCGGCAGATGACTACCGCATCGCGCTCTCGTCTGCGCGGCTTGGGTATGACCATGAGATCTATGCAGAGGTGGCACCGTGAACCGTAAGGCATCTCGCGGAAGCACACCGCGGGGCGGTTCTCGAGGCGGCCCCGCGCGCTCTGGCAAGCGACCGATGCAGCAGGGCAAGAAGGCGCCGGGTGTGGCGAAGAAGCGTGCTGCCGCCGGTGCCGCACCCGCAGCACCGATCGAGCTGCCGCCGATCACGCTCGGCTTCGTGCGCGGCGTCGCGCCCAGCAAGTGGGCCGAACGCTGGGCGCGCTCGGTGCGCGAGCAACCGCTCGAGCTCGAGCCCGTTGATCTGCACGAGGTCGAGGCGGCGCGCACTGAGGTCGACGTGCTGCTCGAGCGCGTGGCTCCGGGCCAGATCCCGCCCGGCAGCGACGAGTCACGGCGCACCCGACACGCGATGCGGCTCTATGAAGAGACGATAGCGCTCGTGGTTCCGGCAGATCACGAACTCTCGAAGCAGACCGAGGTGAGCCTCGAAGACCTCGCGCTCGTCAAGCTGCTCGACCACCCAGACCACTTCTCGGGTTGGCCCGAAGCCGAGGCGTGGCAGGATCCCGCGTGGATGCCGAGCGACGCGAAGGCGACTCTCGACCTCGTCGCAACCGGACTCGGCGGCGCGCTGCTCGCGCAGCCGCTTGCCAGGCACCTCGCCGCAAAACGCACGCATGCGGTGATCCCCGTCGCGCACAATGGCGACTCGCTCCTGCCCGGAACCGAGATCTGGGCGAGCTGGCGCGTCGAACGCGACGGCAACGACGTGCAGCGCCTCGTCGGCACGCTGCGCGGGCGCACCGCCCGCAGCAGCCGGTAGCCTGCAGGCTCGGCCCTCGCCCGTTCTCCTGACTTTACGCGACTGCGCGCGCCGCCGCTTCTAGTAGGTGGCAGGCCATTTCGTCTCCCCCAACGTCATGGCCTGCCTTCCACCTACTAGCGAAGGAGAACTCCTTGGAGTACCAACCTTTTTCGAAACAGCGCAGCATGCGGCGCCCGAGGCGCGGCTTGGGCCGACGGTTCGCGGCGCTGATGCTCGGTGCCGCACTGCTCGGGGGCGCACTCGCCGCCGCACCTCAGGCATTCGCGCCACCGCCCGCGGCGAGCGCGCTCGAGAATCATCACGGCCCCGGCGTGAACTGGGGCAACGGAGTGCATGTCTACGGCGCTGGCGCATTTATCTTGAACGGCAAGTTCGCCTACTGCGTCGAGCCGTGGGTGCGCTCGGGGGCGAGTATTCCCGAGTTTGTAGGCAGCGATGCGATACCCGGGAACAGCTCTGACGGGGTCAGCGTTGCGGCCACCACGGGTGTGCCGCTGCGCCAGATCTCGTTTCTCATTACTCGCTACGGGCAGACGAACGACAATGTGCAGGCGGCGGCCGTCGCGCTCGCGATCTGGGAGGTTCGTGGCGCTGAGGGGCGCGGCAATGTCGGCTACGCCGCTGAGATCGCGAAGGTGCACCAGTCGGTGGGCCCCGCAGTGGTGTCGTTGGCTCAGCAGCTACGAGACGAAGCAGCCGCTTGGACGGCGGGGCTCGCCGCAGGGGTGTCGTCGGACACTCCCGGCGTCTCGGTAGTTGCCGGGCAACCCTATCGAGGCACGGTCTCGGTGCCGCTTGGCACGCTGAGTTTGAGCATCGAGAACGGCGTATTCAGCGACGGTTCAACCACGCGCAGCTGGGGCGGCACGGGCGCTCCCCCGGGAACCTCGCTCACGTGGGAGGGTCTGCCACCGCAGAGCGACGGTTGGGATCGCTACTACCGCGTGTCATTCGGGGGCAGCTATCTCGAGATCCCTGCGTCGGTGCAGTGGGGTGATGGAAATGGCTGGCAGTCAGCGGTGCAGGGCGAGGAGCCGAAGGTCAAGCCGCTGCGGGCAGCATACGCAGACGTCGACACCACGTGGGCGCCGGTCGTGTCGAGCGTGGTCACCAGCAAGTTCGTGAGTGTCGGCGAGCGGCACAGCGACGACGTGATCTTCGCGGCCGCCCCCGAGGCGCCGGGCATCAGCGGCACCTGGAGATGGCGTGTGTCAGAGAGCGGGGGCCGGGAATGGATGCCCATCCGCGCCCGCGTCACGGCCTACGGCCCGTACCTGAGCGACCCAGCCCTCAACCCCTCATCCGAGGCGCCGGTCGGCGCGCCCGTCGCGGCGACCGCTTCGTTCACCACCGAGAGCACGCGCGATCAGTCGACCCCGCAGCAGTATTCGTTCGTGTTCGATGAACAGATCACCGAGCAGGGGTACTACACCTACAAGTGGGACATCGACGCGAACGATCAGGCCCCCGAGATCACCGGCGAAGACTGCGTGCAGCCGAATACTGAAACAGGGTGCCGAGTGCTGCCGAAGAACTACTTTTATAGCGACGGTTTCGGCACCGCGGGCGAAACCCAGGTCGGCAAGATGGATCAGGGCTTCTCGACGAAGCTCTCCGCTCACGAGATCGGACTCAACGAGACGTTCACTGACACGATCACGCTGCCCGAGATGCAGAACTGGCTGCGCGATGACGCAGGCAACCGAATGCCGCTTACGCTCACTGGCACCGCTTATCTCGCAACCGGGGTCGAGCTGGCGCAGTCGGTCGAGGTTGCCCCCGACGCGGTCGCTCTCGCAACAGTGCAGGTGACGAGCGACCCCGGACAGAACGGACAGCAGCTGGTTTCAGAGCCCATCCGCGTGCCCGTCGCCACGTCTCGCGAGTTCACGCACGTCACGATGCGCTGGTGCATTGTCGACGAGGATCAGGAGCCGCGTGCGCGAGGGTTCTGGACCGAGCGGTGCGACGATTTCGGCGTGCCCGATGAGTCGGCCCGAATCGCGCACCCCGAGGTGCGCACCGAGGCCAACCCCTCTGCCCTGATTGATGCGCCAATCACCGACACGGCCATCGTGAACGGCCGGGTGCCCGAAGGGTCGGAGCTGGTGTTCGAGCTCTTCAAGAAACCGGCGGTCGGCGATCCCAAGCGTGACGCGCAGGGCGAACCGACAGAGTCGGCGTGGACCCAGGCCGATATCGATGCGCTCGCGGGCGCACCCCTGTGCACCGAGCAGAACCGGGTAGCCCGCACCGAAGCGGTGCAGGTGACCGCGGGCCTGGGCGAGGACGCGAGATACACCTCGCCCGAGGTGCGAGTTGCCGACGCGAGCACGTATTGGTGGATCGAATCTCTCACACACCGAGACGACGAATCTGGTGAGGAGACGGTGCTGCTCGCCGGGCTCTGCGGCCTAGCGAATGAGACGACTATGGTCACGGAGCCGCAGACCCCCGAAGCACCGAAACCGAAACCGACACCATCGCTCGCCGTCACCGGCAGCAACGAAGACAGAACAGCGCTCGGGTTCGGGTCGCTCGGTGCGGCGGCGCTACTCATGGTCTGCGGCGCGGCAGTGATGCTTCACCGCCGCCGCGAGAATCGCGCAAAGCGGTCGCTGGCAGCGAAGAAACTGAGGGAGTGCGACGGATAGGCCCAAGTGTTGGGGGCGAGGCGACTGCAGTGGTCGCCTCGCCCCCAACACTGCGGCTATGCCGCCATCCGTTCGGGCGGGGTTTCGAACGCCTGCTGCGACCGCATCGCGCGCCGATAGTGCAACAGGGCTCGCGCGTGTGTCGGCGAGTCAGAGGGCCGAAAGTCTGGGTTCATCAGAAACGCCGCCAGCAGCGAGGTCTCTCGGCGACGCGGCCTTCCACCCCAGGCGATATTGACCACGGCGGCAATTTGCGACGGGGTGAACTGACGAAATGCACGAGCCGCGGCTGCACGGTCTGCCGTTTCGTGCGAGGCACGCTGCGGCGGGTTGTTCGCCAACCAGCTCAGCAGCCCGCCGAGCGGCCTACTCAGATCTTGCGGAGTGTGCGGCGCGAGCGCACGGTGCGTCAGCACAACGACCTGGTCGAGCGAGGTGAGCGCGTCATCCCGGGTTTGGTGCTGTTGCGTCAGCAGGCAAGCTTCGACACGGGCTTCAGATAGTTGCCCGAGCGAGATGCCGCGCGAACCCCAGAGGTCATGCGACCACTTGGTCGAACACCTCGCAAGATAAGCCCACGGGTCGATCGCTGTTTGAGCGATGTGCGTGGCCACCTTTCCATCATCCGAGCACAGCCCCACGATGAGGGTGTGCAGAACCTCGTGGGGTTGCGCCCACTCGTCACCGAGCCCGAGCCGACGTGCCGCCGTGCGCGCACCCGGAACGAGGTAATGCTCGAGCTGGCTCAAAAACTCGTTGCCCTCGGGACTACCCAAGAACTCGGGGGTCTTGGCGAGTTGTCGCAGCAACGCCCGAAGACCTGCCCCGTCGAGCTTTGCACCGTCAGACTTCGCCTCGTCGGCCCGAATCTCGTTCACGCCGCAGCCCGCTGTGCGCGAAGGTACTGGAGCGAGATGCTCGACAGCATGCTGCTCACCTCGAGGCCGACACTGCGCAGCGCGAGCATCGGCTGCGACTCGAGCTCGCACTCGATTGCGACCACCGTCGCCAGGCAGTGGGCGAGCGACACACGGGTAGCCCGCAGCATGTCGCGTTCGGCATCGCCGCGACCGGCCGCCGCCTGCAGCTGGCCTGCGAGTGCGCCCTCGAACCGTTCGGCGAGCCGAGAGCACTCGGCAAGTGCGCGTTCGAGTGCCTGTTCATCGCGCGCGACATCCAGGCTTGTCACTGCTGCAAGCCTCGCGCCCCCGACGCCCCGGGCATCTAGGCGAGCGTCGGGTTTCTCAAGCTCTTTCAGCTTTTGCGGCTGCACTCCGACAGAACGAAACCCCAGAGCGGCTTCCGCCGCCCGCTCCCGCAGCGCGCGGTACACCATCTCAACACTCGCGCCCGGCGTGGCGAGGCGTTGCAATCCCTGCTTGGCCGCTTCACGCAGCTCTGGCGAACCGGCCTCAGAGGTCGCGAGCTCTCGAATCCTGGCAACCTTGTTCAAGGTATCGAGCGAGTGTCCGGTGATCCGTTTCGCAGCACGACCGACCGACTCATGGCGGGTTCCGCCTCTCTCAGCAGTCGAGGAGTCGTTGGTCGCGATCCTCACCCCCTCCCCAGCAACACTCTGGTTATTGGAATTTCCAATAACCAGGCGATCAGCAGAGCTCAAAGCCGGCCCCGACTCTGCATCTCTCGCATCGCGCATGCGCAGGCCTGCAAGCTGTCGTTCCTTGGCAGCGGCGCGCAGATCGGGCTCATAGTGCGCGCGCCAGATCGACTCCAGTTCGAGCACGTTCAGGGTTCTTCGCACACGGTTCGCCTCCGCTGCGAGCAGGGGTCGCATTTCGACGGTCGCACCGCAGATGACCAGCGCGGCGATGCGGCTCCAGCCCGCACGTTTCGCGGCCTCGAGGCGGTGTCGCCCATCTACAAGTACCAGGTGCTCGTCTACGACGATCGGCTGCAACTGCAACTGGCCGCCGAGCATCTCGAATGAACGCAGTAGTTCGGCCATGTGGTCCGCGTTGACCGCGCTCGCGCCGTCAGGTTCGAGGACCTCATTAACGGCAAGAAGCCGCCAGGAGGACTTCAGGCCCGACGTCAGCTGTGGTACCGCAGGTGAACAGGGTTCAGCATAAACCGCAGCAGCAAGTGATCTCATGCCGCAGCAGCTCGACTCGCCGCCCGCCCGGCGGCCTCCTCAAAACAGATCACGCCTGAGTCGTCCGACGGTGTGTCGCTTTGCTTCGACCAGAGCAGCTTCGCCGCGTCTGGGGCGTGCACGACACAGAGATGCTGACGGTCGGGGTTCGTACGGCAACTGCACGCCAGCGCATGCGCAGAATGCTGCGGACAGTAACTTCGCAGCTGAGGGGTGAGCACCAGCACCCACCCTCGCTCGATAGCTTCGAACAGTTGTTCGCGGTGCTGGCGCCAGGGCGCGTAGAGCGACACCGGCAACAGGCGCAGCAGGCCCTCACATGATCGAAGCTCGCATCGGAGCGCTACGACCTCTCGCTGAATGACTCGTCCCATGACGACCTCCTATTCATCTTCGGATAGCAAGCACTCGGCACAGGCGTGCTCGAGAAAGTAGAAGCACTGTAACACGAGTGTATTGATTTCAGTACATGATACGAATATCGGATCAATGAGTTAGAATGAGTTCAGTCACACCCACCCCTTTCGAAACGGCACGGTTACCCCATGAGCGAAGAAACGCAGCCATACAGCAGCGATGAACTCATCTCACAGCGCGTCAACCATCTCCTCTTCATCAATCGACTGACCCGAAGAAGAGCGGCCGACGAATTGGGCATTTCGCATTCTGCGTTCAACACAAAGATCAATGGCGGCAGCAGCTGGAGGGCAGAAGAGCTCGTCAGCCTCACCGACCGCTTCGGTGTGAGCTTCGACTTTCTCGTCGGCAGAGTCCCGATCGAATACGCGGTGCCGCATCAGGCCGAGACCGACAGCCCGGCACAAGGCGAAACGCCGGGCAACCCTAGCGCCTAGGGCTCCCGGCGTTTCTCAATGGTGGGCCCGGCGGGGCTCGAACCCNNGCGGATTAAAAGTCCGATGCTCTGCCAGCTGAGCTACAGGCCCGCATCTAATCTACATGCTCACCGGCGTTCCTCGCGCCACATGACTCCTTCTCCCTGCCGCGCGCTTGAGCTCAGGCGTCAAGAGCCCCCAAAGTTGGCCACTGTTTCTCGACTGCATCCGCGATACTTGAGGCATGGTCGCCGAAATCACGCCAACTCCGCCGCGTACGCGCTGGCATTGGCGCATGCAGGCGATGGATCACGCCGTCGATCTAGGCTTCGCAGTGCTGCTTGCCGTGTGTGCGCTCAGGTACTTTTCTCGGCACGAACTCGTTGGCGAGGGCAGGGCCGTGCTCGCCCTCGCCATCGGAGCGGGCGCGAGCTACGCCGTGGCAGTCGTCGGGCGCCGCCCAGAACCCGGCACCCTCGGTTCGGGGCTGCGCGCGGTCGGCACGCGGCAGGCTATCGGCCTGGTGGCCGCGACCTGTTTCTGGCTGCCGCTCACGCTTCTCGCGCCGTCCTTCGGGTGGTGCGCCTTCGCGCTCTTCTTCGCCGTGCACCGGGTGCTGCGAGGCCGCATTGCATTTCTTTTCTCGGGAGCGATCGTAGTGGCAGTCAGCGTCGGCTTGCTCCTCATGTCGAAGGGCCAAGATCTCGGCCTCGTGCTCGGCCCATTCTTCGGCGGGCTGGTATTGACCTATGCTTATGCCGCGCTCGAGGGGCGCTCACCGAACAACAGCATCTCATCGCCCAACTCATCGACACGCGACGACAGCTCGCGCAATCCGAGCGAGAAGCCGGTGCCGCGGCAGAGCGAGGCAGAGTGGCGAGCGAGCTCCACGACACAGTTGTGCAGCGAACGGCGACCGCATTGCTCCTGCTCGAATCCGATGGGCTCCAGCCAGCGGGATCCTCGCAGGCGGTCCTCGAAGCCCGCGAGACGCTTCGCGAGGGCCTCGTCGAGACCCGACAGCTGCTGCACGGACTCGCGAGTCCCGCGTCCACCGAATCGCTCTCTGAAACTCTGCGCTCTCAGGCAGAAACCGCGGGCGCAGAGTACTCGGTACACGGCACAGAGCGCCCCGTCTCAGACCCCGTGTTTCACGCGTTGCAGCGCATCGTCCAAGAGTCGTTGCTGAACGCACATAAACACGCTGGCGCAACATGCACTCGCGTCGAGCTGGCATTTTCAGACGATGCCGTCACCGTGAAGATTTCTGACAACGGCGCCGGGTTCCGACCCGGCAACACAGAAGGGTTCGGGATCCGCGCAATGAGCTGGCGGGCTGACAATCTCGGCGGCACCATTGTCATCAATTCCGCCCCAGGTCAGGGAGCCTCGGTCGAAGCCGAGTTGCCCCTCTCGGATGAAGGTGAGCCGCAAAGGTGATCAGGATCCTCTTGCTTGACGACCACCCGGTGCTGCGGCATGGGGTGCGAACGCTGCTCGACACGCAAGCCGATTTCGAGGTGACCGCCGAAGCAGGTTCCAGCGCCGAAGCAGTACAGCTCGTCACGGAGCAGCACTGCGAGGTGGCGCTCGTAGACCTCGATCTTGGCGACGGCGAGCCCGACGGTATCGACGCAACCAGGCAGATCCTTCGTGTCTCGCCCGCTACCCGGGTGCTCGTGTTCTCGGCATACGACGCCGACTCAGACATCGTGCGAGCCATCGATGCCGGCGCAGCCGGGTACCTCGTGAAAGACAGCCACCCCGCCGACCTGTTCAGGGCGATCCGTTCTGCCGCCAGCGGTGAACGCGCGATGACCATGCGAATTTCTGAACGGCTCCAAGAACGAGCGCAACATCCAGATGAGATCCTCACCGCACGCGAGCTCGAGGTGCTGACGCTTGCCGCCTCGGGGCTCTCGAACCGCGAACTCGCCCAGTCGCTCACACTCGGTGAAGCCACGGTGAAGACTCACCTGCATCACGCGTTCACGAAGCTCGGCGCCGAGAACCGGCAGGCCGCGATTGCAATTGCGGTGAAGCGCGGGCTGATCCGCATCTAGGCGGAGCCGTCCATGATCTGGCGCGATGCCAGGTTCAACCGATCGGTTGATGTGCGCTGCCCCCGCCGATTCGTACCGTTGATGAGGTCGCGAGAATCTCGGTTTTCGCGAGAAACATCGCACGAATCAGCAGAAGGATCTCGCCACCATGAGCGCCCCCAACTCGTCCTCTCAAGCACGGCTCCTTGCCGCCTCCACCCTCACCATTGCCGCCGTCGTCAGGCTTCCCACCGGCGCGGCGTTCGCGGCCGACGCGGCGCCGACCGCTCCCGCCTCCGCAGGAGCATTCGCAGTGCCGACCGACACCGCGACTGCAACCGCGGCCCTCGCGGCGACCCCGTGGGAGACGACCAGCGCGGTCGACCAGAACGGTAACCCCGTCGCCCTCAGCGATCCCCGCGCCGCGAACTTCGTGGGCAACGCCTACTTCAAGGCAGACGGCACGTTCACCATGTACAACCTCGATGACAGCCCCAAGATGCAGGGCGATTGGGAGATGCAGATCGTCGACGGCCAGCTCGTCCGCTGGATCGCAGCGAAGAACGCTGAGGGCGCCGTGCTCTTCGAGCGCATTGTGCCGATCGTCGACCTCGACACCGCAGTCTTCACCTACCGCGTAGTCGATGCCGCCGACCCGAGCCAGTGGGTCGACATCGTCCACACCCCGACAACCCACGCGGAACCCGGCAAGACTCCGGGCAGCGGGGACGAGGAGGGCGACGTGGATGGCAACGCCGACAACGAGAACAACACCGGCAACGGCAACCAGAACGGCACGGGCGACCAACAGGCCGGCGACAGCAACGGCAAGGACGACGGCACGAAGCTGCCGAACACCGGCGGCACCAGCCCCCTCGCCGGCGTTCTCGGAGCGATCATTGCCGCGCTCAGTGGCCTGGCGTTCCTGATCAGCAGCGCACTGCGCCGCCGCTTGGGCTAAACCCAACCTCAGAGGCGAGCCTCACCGCAGGCCGATCTCGCCCCTCACGCCGATTCGCGTGCGTCGGAACTCTTTTCGGCGCACGCGAATTTCGCTTTGTCTGCCCGAAAGGGATTAGGTTGAGAGCAGCGGCCCCTCGGGCTGAGCACGACGACGCCCGGCGATCCTCGCCCGCAGAAGAAAGAAGAGTGACCGTGTCTCTGTTTCTCGACAAGTTCGCACCCGAAGCCTGGAAAGACGCGCAGCAATTCTCGAACACCGTTCGCGAGTTCGGTCAGCAGCACGGCCTCGAGCCGCAGGAGTCCGAACTGATCAAGGTTCGGGCATCGCAAATCAACGGTTGCGTCTTCTGCCTCGACCTGCACTCTCGCGAGGCTCGGCAAGAGGGCGTGACTCAGCAAAAACTCGACCTGCTGCCCGCCTGGCGTGAGTCGAGCCTCTATTCCGAGCGAGAGGTTGCGGTGCTCGCAATCGCCGAGGCTGCGACTCTGTTGCCGCTCAGCGAAGACTCGCGCGCCGATCTCGCGGCCGCACGCGGGCTGCTCGGCGATGAGGTTTTCGCCGCGGCAGAGTGGGTGGCCGCCGCGATCAACCTCTTCAACCGAATCTCGATTCTGAGCGAGCACCCGGTTCGCCCGAGGGGCGCAGACGGCAAAATCTTGCGCTGATACTCCTCTCAGTTTAGTCGCGTGGGATCAGCATTCGCTGCGAGCAGGCGGCACGATCGGCGCATAGAATCGCAGGGCGACCCGCCGCCGAGGCCGCGCACGAGAGAGGAACGCAGTTGACAGGTCAACACCACCGCCCGGTCTTGCAGCCCTCTTCGAGTTTCGACTGGATCATCGGCAGCGACGAGGCGGGAGCCGCGCAGCGACTCGCCCAAGAGACCTCGTGGGCGCTGCTCGACCGCGTGCGCAGTGTCGCCGATCATGAGGTGGTCGAACGCGTCGTCGGCCTTGCCTCGGGTGAGGGAATCGACGACATTGCCGAGCTGTGGGCCGACTCGAGCGCCCACTCGCTCGCGGGCCAGCTCTGGCGCATCTACCTGCTGCGGCGCATCACCCATGCAGACCCCGAGGGCACCGCTGAACTGTTTCGCTATGGGCAGGCGGCCTCGCGCACAATCGACCCCGTGGTCGCCGGCGTCGCCGATCCGATCGAGCCAGAATCGATTGCCGCCCTCTGCGACACCATCTTGCGCGGCGTGTTCACCGGAGACCTCGCGATCGCCCTCGAGCGGGCGGCTAGCTATTGCCGGGTGATGTCGCTCGGCGCGGCCGCGATCGCCGACGAACGCGACCGCGTCGATGACGAGCACGCTGCCGAACTCACCACCCGCGCGCTGCGCTACTCGTCGTTTGCGAACGAGCTGCACGCCGGCGCGCGGCGCTGGCGCGATGGCACGCTCGGCTAACGGGCATCGCGCGGTCAATACCCGCCCCGCGAGCTTCACCCCCGAACATAAAGATGAAGCTCACCGGGCGCAAGCCCTCTCCCACGAAATTGAGAAGCCGCTACAATTGAACAGCCGGGCCGCAGTAACCCCGGGCTCCATTTTTCGCCGCTTCGAGCGGCCTTCCGCCGAGAGGCGTTTCTGCGGCTCGGTGATTGCTCTCTATGCTTAGAGGCAGAGATCGGCCCCATGCGGCGACACAGCCGAAACGATCTCGCCATCCACAGAAGGCCCGCCAAACCGCACCAGAGCTGAGGAGCGACGATGACGTTCAACGACAACGCGCGGATCGATACCAGCAAGGTGCAGCGCCGCAGAGGCGGGCGCACCGCAGCGATCGGCGGCGGCAGCCTGATCGGCGTGCTCGTGCTGTTCTTCGCGTCGCAGCTGCTCGGGGTAGATCTGACTCCGCTTGCGGGCGTGGTATCCGGCGGGGGCCAGTCGAGCGAGCAGACGAGCGAACTCGATAACTGCAAGACTGGCGCAGACGCGAACAAAGACGACAACTGCCGCATGGCAGCCGCCACCGATTCGCTCGACGTCTACTGGAATAGCCAGTTCGACAGCGGATACCGCAAGCCGGGCGTCGTGCTCTACACCGGTGCCACCGAGTCGGGCTGCGGCACCGCGTCGAACGCGGTCGGGCCGTTCTACTGCCCGGGCGACGAGTCAATCTACGTCGACACCGACTTCTTCGCCACCCTTCGCAGCGACTTCGGCGCCTCGGCCGGCCCGCTCGCGCAGATGTACGTGCTCGCGCACGAGTGGGGTCACCACATCTCGAACATCACCGGCCAGCTCAGCCAGGTCGGCAATGACACGGGAGCGGCCTCGGGTTCGGTGCGACTCGAGCTGCAGGCCGACTGCTACGCAGGCGCCTGGGTGAAAGACGCCTCCTCAGTTCAAGACCAGAACGGCAACACGTTCATGCAGCCCGTCTCACGCGAAGAGATGGCCGACGCGCTGAATGCCGCCGCCGCGGTTGGCGACGACAACATTCAGCAGCGTTCGGGCCAGCGTGTCAACCCAGACGCCTTCTCTCACGGCTCGTCTGAGCAGCGCCAACGCTGGTTCGAGACCGGCTACGAGCAGGGCCCGAACGCGTGCGACACCTTCTCGGTGCCCGCGGGCTCGCTCTAGTCGCGCAGGCCGCACATACGACGACGAGGATCGGCCCGCTCATCGAGCAGCTCGATCCTCGTCGCGCATTCTGAACCCGGCGGGCCAACCGAAAGCCGCCCGGCGAAGCGAGCTACCCCGCGGCGGCGGCCTCGCGGGCGCGCAGATCGCGCCGCATGATCTTGCCCGAGCTCGACTTCGGAATCTGATCGATGAATTCGACCCTGCGCACTTTCTTGTGCGGCGCCACGTGCGAAGCCACGAACTCCATGACCTCTTCGGCGGTCAGACCCGAATCTGGCGCCGCGACCACAAATGCCTTGGGAATCTCCTGCTTGTCTTCGTCGAGCACGCCGATGCAGGCGACGTCCATAACCTTGGGGTGCGAGAGCAGCAGCGCCTCGAGCTCGGCCGGAGCGATCTGATAGCCCTTGTACTTGATGAGCTCTTTCACCCGGTCGACAATCGAGAAGTAGCCGCCCTCGTGGTAGACCGCGACATCTCCGGTGTGCAAGAACCCATCGGCGTCGATCGTCTCCGCTGTGGCCTCGGGGCGGCCCAGGTAGCCGACCATGACGTTGGGGCCGTTCACCCAGAGCTCGCCGGGCAGCGTCTCGCCGTTCTCGCCGAGCTCGGTGATCTCTGCTCCGCTCGCAACATCGACGAGCTTGGCACGCACGTTCGGCAGCAGCTCGCCGATCGAGCTGACCGGCACATCGGTTCGGCTCGCCACCATCGCGTGCGACACGGGACTCAGCTCGGTCATGCCGTAGCCCTGCAGCATGCGCGCGTGCAGGCGCGACGCCGCGGCCTCGCCCGTCTCGCCATCGAGTGGCGCGGCACCCGAGAACAGGGTGTGCACGCTCGAGATATCGAACTGGTCGACGATCGGGTGCTTCGCGAGCGCCACGGCGATCGGCGGCGCAATGAACAGGAAGGTGCACTTGAAATTCTGAATGTTGGTGAGAAACTCGACCAGGTCGAACTTCGGCATGGTTACGAGCGACGAGCGCTGCCGTAGCGCGAGGTTCAGTAGCACGGTCATGCCGTAGATGTGGAAGAACGGCAGCACCGCCAGCACGCGATCCTCTGGCACGAGGGTGATAATCGCGCGGCTCTGATCGACGTTCGCGACGAGGTTGCGGTGCGTCAGCATGACACCTTTCGGCACCCCCGTGGTGCCCGAGGAGTATGGCAGCACCGCAAGCTGGGTGGCCGGGTCGAAGCTCACCTCGGGCGGTACCTGACCAGCGGTGAGCAGCTCACGCAGGTTCGGATGCCCCTCCGCGCCATCGAGCACGATCAGGTGATCGTCTGCGATTCCGGCTGCAGCGGCGGCAGCTTTCGCCTGCGGCAGCAATGGCGAGACGGTAATCAGCCAGCTTGCTTTCGAGTCGCGCAACTGGGCTGCGATCTCTTCTGCAGTGTAGAGCGAGTTGATCGTCGAGACGACCGCACCCAGCCTCAGGGCACCGTGAAACACTGTCGCGAATGCGGGAACGTTCGGGCACAGCAGCCCGATCACCGTGTTGAGTTCGACCCCCCGCGCCGACATTGCGCCGGCGAATGCGTTGACCTGGGCGACGAGCGCACCGTAGCTGGTTTCGGCGCCAGTCGCGGGATCGATCAGCGCCGTGCGCTCGAGATCGTCTGCACCGAGCGAACCGAAGAGATACTCGTAGATCGAAACATTGGGAATCTCGATGTCGGAAAATCTGCTCTCGAACATAACCAGCGCCTTCGCTTTCTGGCGATCACCGTTGACCACCTCACCCCGATCCTAGTGAGTTTCGGTTATCGGCAGGTTACTTGGCGACCACTTTCACCGTGAACTCGAGGGGCTGGATGCCGCCCTGATCGTTGGTCATGGTGACTTTGGTGGTGCCGACGGCGAGCGCGGTCACACCGGGGTTAAATTCTGCGCTCCCATCAACCCGCCCGGTGGTAAACTCAGCCACACGCGCGTCAACCACCTGGCCCGTGTAACTATCGACGGCGAGCGAATCGGTCACGATGTTCAGCACCTGCCCGACCACAAGCTCGACCTCTGCGCCCTGAAGCTCGTTCACGCTCATGGTCACCGGGGCAATCACGTCGCCCCCGATCGCTTCGGTCGCCGGGCTACCGTTCTCGTTATTTTGGGGCGAGGATCCGCCGCATGCCGAGAGGGTCAGTGCGAGTAGCGCGGCTGCACCCGCTGCGATGAGCTGTGTTCGTGGCCTGATGTGCGTCATACGCAAAGCATCGCACGTAGCGCGGCTGCCCAGGCGAAACCCGCCTTCGACTTTGCTGAGAAGGCGGCTATTCTGCGTCGGTCTCGGTTGCCTGAGCCGCGGCCCGGCCCCGTCGCCACGAACGAAACGCTTTGAAGAGTTCGATCAAAATCGGAATGCCCGGAATCAACACGAGCACGATGATGAACACCTCGCTGTACTCGCGAACGAACGGGACCTGACCGAGAAAGAAACCGAGCAGGGTCACGCCGACCGCCCAGAGCAGCGCGCCGATCGCGTTGTATGTGAGAAAGTGACGCCTGCTCATGTCGCCGATGCCGGCGGCCGCCGGCACGAACGCACGAAAGATCGGCAAGAAGCGGGCGATAATGATCGCCTTCGGGCCGTGCTTTTCGAAGAACTCGTGGGTGCGCTGAACGTTTTGCGGGTTGAAGAAGCGGCTCTTCTCGCGCTTGAAGATCGCGGGCCCCAACTTGCGCCCGATGGTGAAGCCCACTTGATCACCGGCCACCGCAGCCACGAAAAGGACGAGACAGGTAATCCAGATTGGCACATCGATGATGCCCGTCGCCGTGAACAGGCCTACCGTGAACAGCAGCGAATCGCCCGGCAAGAAGGCGAGCACGAGCACGCCGGTCTCGAGAAACACGAACGCCACTGCGAGAATGAGCGCGGCCCACCCGCCTACCTTCAGCAGGGTCTCGGGGTCGAGCCAGTCGATGCCGAGAAGAGCCGGGGCTACGGTTGCGGAAAAGGTGTCGAGAATCGCTGGCACCCCAGCAGTGTACTTTGCGGCGGTCAGCAAACGCTGTGCGCCGCTGATGCGCGAAACACCACGAACGCGAACTCTGGGCCAGCATACTCACGGCGCGACAGCTGGTGTTCTCTCCCCGAGAAGCCCCCCAGCCTCCTAGAACACCAACCGCGCGCCGCGAAGATCTCTGATAGTGAAATCTGCAACAGGGACCAAAGGTCATTGCCGCGATATCATGAATTAAAGTCCAAAAGTTTGAGATCGTGCACCCCAATTCGCGAACCTTCTCCCACCTCTACCCCCGAATCTTCCCCCGCACGAGAAAGGCCTCGAATGTCGCTGCTGTACGAGGAGCCCGGCTCCCCCCTCAGCATGCACTCGAGCGAGTTTGACGAGAGCCGCGTGCGGCTGCCCGTTCGCTCAAGAATCATCGAGCGACTGGTCGAAGAAACCGGCAGCCGCTCCGGCGGCCGCCGTCTCACGCTCGTGAAAGCTCCGACCGGATACGGCAAGACACGAACAGTGCTCACGTGGTTGGGAGACGGCAGCAGTCCTGCAGACGAGGTGAGCTGGGTGCAGTGCGTCCCCCTGCACAGCACCTCAGCAGCCTCGTTTTGGCAGATGATTGCTCACGCGCTCGACGCCTCGAGCGCGCACAGCACTGCCGCGACGGCAACCGACCCGAAAGAGCTGGCTGCCGAGCTCACCACGAGACTGAGCAGCCCCGTCACGCTCATCATCGATGACTACCACCACGCCACCAGCGCAGAGAATGATCTCGCGCTCTCCAGGCTCTCGGCGCTCTCTCCGTTCCTCTCGCTCGTCGTCATTGCGCGCCGGGTCACCCTGCTCGATCGCACCGTCATCACCGCCACCACACGGGTGCGCCTCATCGGCCCCGAAGTGCTGTCGCTCACGACCGCCGAAGCGATTGATCTCGCATCGTCACTCGGTGTGCCGGCCAGCGACGATCTGCACAGCGCACTCCAACTGACCGCTGGCTGGCCGCTGGCGATCCGAGCAGCGCTCAACCTTGGTTCAGACGAGCTCTACGTTGGCACCTCGCCGGGCGGCCGCCGCTGGAACGAGTCCCACGAGGTCGATACCCCGTTCGACCCCATTCTCAACCTTGAGGCCTTCGCGCTCGATTCGCTGCAGCTGCTCAGCGAGGCCGCAAGGCACATCGCACTTGTTTCGGCGGTGCTCGACGCGCTCGACGTCACGCTCGTCAAACAAACGCTCGGCCTCACCGAAGAAGCAACCAACGAAGCGATTCAGCAGCTGCTCGAGCTCGGTCTGCTCGCGGAAGAGTCGAACCCGAAGCAGACCGAGTACCGCTGTCATCGTTCGGTGCGTTCCTCGCTGCGCGCCTTCGCCCTGCGCACCCTCAACCCGACACTGCTCCAGCAGGTGTACCGCTCGCGTGCCGACAACGTGAGCGAGACCGCTCCGTTCACCGCGTTCCGCTTGTTCTGCGCCTCAGAAGAGTACGTCAAAGCCGAGATTCTGCTTGCACGAAACTTCACGACGTTCACCGATGAGGTTGAGGTCTGCAGCCAGGTGCTTCGCGCTGTTCCCGAGCAGGTGCTGCAGCAGCACCCCACACTCGCCGCAGCGGTGCTTTTTCTTGAGATTCCCCGCACCGAAGTCGCGCCGGCGACGCTCGCATACCTCACCTCGCTCTGGACGCAGGGCCTGCACGCGCAACTTCCGAACCCCTTCGAGGCGTCGAATAGCCCCATACATTTGGCGCTTGTCGCGCAGGCGATGATCGCAGCCCGATTGCTCGGGCATTTCGACCATGCGATGGCGCTCATGCAGCATCTCGAGAGCCGCATGACCCCCGCGTCAACCGAGTTGAACAATAGCGATGGCCCTGGGTCGGCCGGCACGCTCGTCGGCTCGCTGCCGAGCTACTACCGCGAAGCGGCAGCAACCGCGATCATGGTAGGAGACCTCGGGCAAACCCGACGCAGTCTTGAGCGACTCAAACGGCATTCTGAGCACCTGATCACCAGGCACTCGCGTGGCCTGCTCTCACCGTCAACCCGCAGGGTCAGCGACTCAGAGTCGGGCAAGCGCTGGATGCTCGTTGCACTCGGCGAGCTCGCCTTCGCTGAGGCGCTCGACGGCAATATGCACGAGTGCGCTCGCGTGCTGGCTGAGATGGACGCATGGCAGGCCACCCACCAGGTCTCGGCCCCTGGTATCGCCTGGATCGGTGCAGAGATCGCGCGCGCACACCTCTCGTATGAGCTGGAAGACGAGTTCTTGCTGTACCACGCAGTCACGAAGCTCACTCCCGTGCTCGATCGCATAGAGGCCTGGCCACTCCTGCTTGTGGCAGAGGCCGCGTCACTGCGCAACACACATGGCATCGAGAAGGCACTCGCGCACATTGACTCGAGCCTGCTAAACCTCGCCGCAGTTCTGCCCGCGAACGGTGCCTGGTCTGAGTATCTGTTCGCATACCAGGCGATGCTTCGCACCACGAGCGGCGATCTCGCGCACGCCGAACAGCTGCTGGCAAAGTGCGATGCCGAGTCTACGCAGGTGCGACTCGAGCGGGCGAGGCTCGCGCTCTACATGGGCGACGACGTCGAGGCATTACTGCAGGCGCAGCAGGTCGGCACAGCCGGCGCGACGACGAGGCAGCGTCTGACCCAGGCGATCATCGCGTCGGTCGCCGCGTGGAACTGCAAGCGCACCGAGGAGGCGTTTCTCGCGTTCGACACTGTCACCGAGCTGCTCGAACGGCACGGCCTTCGATCCGTGCTCAGAAACGTTCCCCACGACATGCTCCGCGAGCTCGCGGCTGCCGCCGCCGCCGCGGGCGTCGGCGATATCGTGGCAGCGGTCGACGCCATCCCCGAGATACTGCGCAGTAGACGTTTCGAACGGCTCACCGAGATGGAGCTGCGCACCCTCACCGCGATCGCCGAGCATCGCAACGCGAGCCAGGCCGCGGCCGCGCTCTTCATCACCCCGGGCACCGTCAAGAAGCACCTCGCATCGGTCTACCGAAAGCTGCGGGTCAACGGCCGCGACGAGGCCCTGCTGCAGGCAAGCCGTATGGGCCTGCTGCAGCAGGGCGCCGCCTAGCGTCTGGTCCCGAGGTCAGGCGCCGAGCCGGCGCTCGGCAACCTCGACCACGTTCTTGAGCAGCAGCGCGCGGGTCATCGGACCGACCCCACCGGGGTTTGGCGACAGCCAGCCCGCAACTTCGGCGACACCGGGATCGACGTCGCCGACGACGCGGCTCTTGCCGGTCTCGGGATCGACCTTGCGCGAGACGCCAACGTCGAGCACGATCGCGCCCGGCTTCACGTCTTCTGCGCGCACGATGCTCTCAACGCCAGCGGCCGCGACGATCACGTCGGCGCGTCGCAGCTCGGCACCGAGATCCGCGGTGCCGGTGTGTGTCAGCGTCACGGTCGCGTTGTACTCGCGACGCGTGAGCAGCGGCCCGATCGGGCGGCCGACGGTCACTCCACGCCCTACGACCACGACGTGCTTGCCCGCCCACGACAGACCGTTGCGCTCGACGAGCTCAATCACACCGCGCGGTGTGCAGGGCAGCGGCGACGTGATCTCGGTGTTCGCGTTGAGCACGAGGCGACCAAGATTGGTCGGGTGCAGTCCGTCTGCGTCTTTCGCTGGGTCGATGCGCTCGAGCACGCGGTCGGTATCGATGTGCTTCGGCAACGGCAACTGCACAATATAACCGGTGCAGGCGGGGTCGGCGTTGAGCTCGTCGAGCACCGCTTCGAGCTCCTGCTGCGTGACGGTTTCGGGCAGCTCGCGCTTGATCGAGGCAATGCCGACCTCAGCGCAGTCGCGGTGCTTGCCCGCGACATACCATTGCGATCCTGGATCAGAACCGACGAGCACGGTCGCAAGGCCGGGCACAACGCCCTTCGCTGCGAGCGCGGCGACACGCTCGGTCAGCTCTGCCTTGATCGCGGCGGCCGCCGCCGTGCCGTCGAGCTTCTGGGCTACCACTGCTCGAGGCCGGGGTAAAGCGGAAACGCCTCGGCGAGCTTCGTGACGCGGGCGCGCAGTGCCTCAACGTCTCCGGCCTGCTGCAGGGTCAACGCGATGATGTCGGCCACCTCGGCGAACTCGACCTCGCCGAAGCCTCGGGTTGCGAGCGCGGGGGTGCCGATACGCAGGCCGCTCGTGACCATCGGCGGGCGCGGGTCGAACGGCACCGAGTTGCGGTTCACAGTGATGCCGACCTCGTGCAGCGCGTCCTCGGCCTGCTGGCCGTCGAGCTCGCTCGTGCGCAGATCGGCGAGCACCAGGTGCACGTCGGTGCCACCGGTGAGCACGTCAACGCCGGCAGCCTTCGACGCCTCGCTCGTGAGCGCAGCGGCGAGCAGCTTCGCGCCGGAGAGGGTGCGCACCTGGCGATCCTTGAACTCGTCGGTAGCCGCGAGCTTGAACGCGGTAGCCTTCGCCGCGATCACGTGCATGAGCGGGCCGCCCTGCTGGCCGGGGAACACATTCGAGTTCAGCTTCTTGTAGAGCTCGAGATCGTTGGTCAGAATAAAGCCCGAACGGGGGCCACCGATGGTCTTGTGCACGGTCGACGAGACAACGTGTGCGTGCGGCACCGGGTTCGGGTAGAGGCCGGCAGCCACGAGGCCTGCGAAGTGCGCCATGTCGACCCAGAGCGTCGCGCCGACCTCGTCTGCGATCGCGCGGAACGCTGCGAAGTCGAGCGTGCGCGGGTACGCCGACCAGCCGGCGATGATGACCTTCGGCTTGTGCTCGAGGGCCTTCTGACGCACGACGTCCATGTCGATGAGGAAGGTCTCGGGGTCGACGCCGTACGACGCTACCTTGTAGAGCTTGCCCGAGAAGTTCAGCTTCATGCCGTGGGTGAGGTGGCCGCCGTGGGCCAGCTCGAGGCCGAGAATCGTGTCGCCGGGCTCGGCGATCGCGCTCAGCACAGCGGCGTTCGCCGATGCGCCCGAGTGCGGCTGCACGTTGGCGTATGCCGCGCCGAAGAGCGACTTCGCGCGCTCGCGCGCGAGATCCTCTGCGACATCGACGAACTCGCAGCCGCCGTAGTAGCGGCGACCCGGGTAGCCCTCGGCGTACTTGTTCGTGAGCACCGAGCCCTGGGCCTCGAGCACTGCGCGAGGCACGAAGTTCTCGCTCGCGATCATCTCGAGCGTTGTGCGCTGGCGGTTCAGCTCGTTCTCGAGCACCGCCGCGATCTCGGGATCTACGACCTCAATGGGCTCGTTGAAGAATTCTGACTGGTTCGACACAGGCGTCTCCTTAAATGTAAACGAAGTGATTCTCGGATCTGTGGCCCAGGCGAGCGGCCTATGTAGAGCTGTCGCTTCCCGGTGGTACCCCACCTATTCGCCAGTCACGACAGGTCAAAAGTCTAGCAAGCATCGGCTAGCCTGGCATGGTGATTACCGCAGACAACCCCACCCAGTGGGTACTGACGCTTTCTTGCATCGACGGCCCGGGCATCGTGCACGCCATCAGCGGCGCGGTCGTCGCGGCGGGCGGCAACATCGAAGAGAGCCAGCAGTTCGCCTCACACGACACCGGCCGCTTCTTCATGCGGCTGCAGGTCAGCGCGGTCGCGCAACCAGAAACGTTCAACGCCCGCTTCGAGCAGGCGCTCGCCCCCGTCACCGAGCGCTACCACATGACCTGGCGCCTCGACACGGTTGGTCGCCCCGTGCGCACCCTCGTGCTCGGCAGCACAGCAACGCACTGCGTCAACGATCTGCTCTACCGCCAGCGGGGCGGGCAGCTGCCCATCGAGGTGCCGCTGATTCTCTCGAACCACGAGACGATGCGCGACCTCGCGGACTTCTACGGGGTGCCGTTCGAGCACCTTGCTATCGCGAGCGCCGACGACAAGGCGGCGTTCGAGAGCCGAGTGCTCGAGGTGGTCGAGCAGCAGCACATCGAGCTCGTGGTGCTCGCTCGGTACATGCAGATCCTCTCGCCAGAACTCTGCGAGGCGCTCGCCGGCAAGGCGATCAACATTCACCACTCGTTCCTTCCCGGGTTCAAGGGTGCGAACCCCTACCGTCAGGCGCACGGCCGCGGGGTGAAGCTGATCGGTGCGACCGCGCACTTCGTGACCACCGACCTCGACGAGGGACCGATCATCGAGCAAGACGTCGTGCGCGTTGATCACTCGTACACCCCGACCGAGCTCATGCAGCTCGGTCAAGACGAAGAGGCCCGTGTGCTGCGCCGTGCGGTGGGCTGGTATGCCGAGAATCGCGTGCTGCTCGACGGCGACCGCACGATCATCTTCAAGTAGCGAAGCGGGAGCAGCGCACCGCTGACACTACTGCTCGTGCACGATGCTGCCGTCGACGACGGTCATCACGATCGCCACGTCTGGCAGCTCGTCCGGGCTCGCCTCGACGGGGTCGCTCGCCCACACGGTCAGGTCGGCGACCGCGCCTTCGCGCAGCACTCCCCTGTCGCGGTGACCGCGGGCGAGTGCCGGCCACAAAGTGTAGGCGAGCAGCGCTTCCTCTCCGCTCAACCGCTGCGAGGGCTCGAACACGTGCGCCGAGCTCTCGCCGGGCGTGCGCCGACCTCGCGCCCATGCCATGCCGAGACGCGGGTCGTACTGCGCGACCGGCCAGTCCGAGCCGAGCGTCAGCCGCACACCCGCATCGATCACGTCGCGCACGCGGTAGCCGGTCTGGGCGCGCTGCTCGCCGAGGCGCACCGCCCAGTTGTCGCTGCCATCGTCTGCGCGCCACTGCATGTGCAGCGGTTGCATCGACGCGGTGATCCCGCTGCCAACGAGCTGTGCCACATCGGAGTCAGACAGCACCTCGAGGTGCTCGATCGAGTGGAACGGTAAGCCCTCTCGTTCGGGCAGTGACGCGTACACCTCGAGCACGCGGCTCACCGCGTAGTCGCCAACGGCGTGCGTCGCAATCAGCATTCCCGCGTCGTGATAGGCGCGCACGACCTCAGCGAAACGCTGCCAGGAAGGCCAGAACGCCTCGCGGCCGTCGCCGAGCGAATCGACCTCGTGCAGCCAGGCCGTGCCCGTGTCGATCACCCCGTCGCTGAAAAGTTTGATCGCGCCGGTCTGCCAGAGCCTGCCGCGTCGATCTTTTGCCGCGATGACCTTCGCCACGTCGTCATCGGTGTCACCAACGGCGTGCCAATGGTGCACCGTGATGCGGTGATCCAGCTCGCCCCGCGACTCGAGCTCGGCAAGCAAATCAACCGTGGCGACGTTGCCGTCCATGATCGCGCCACCCGTGAGCCCGGTCGCAGCGAGCCGGCGAAACATATCGCGCAGCGCGTCACGCTGTGCTTCGTGTGCGGCCTTTGGCGCTGCATCGAAGAGCAGCTGATAGGCGCTCGGCTCGCGAAGCTCACCAGTGGGCACGCCTAGCTCGTCGACCACGATCTCACTCGTGTCGTCGAACTCCCTCGCACCTTCGATGCCCGCGGCGGCGAGCGCCGGTGCCGTGCCGAGTGCGGTGTGCAGGTCGTAGCAGATCAGTGCGATGGGCCGCCCGGGTGCGGCGTCTTCGAGCAGCGAGCCGAGCATGCCGGTGTGTTCAAAGGGCTCGTACTCGAGGTTCCAGCCGCGCAACCAGGCACCCTCGGGCAGTCGCGCGTGCTCGCCAGCGAGCGCCTCACGAATTCGCTCGATCGAGTCGAGACCGCCGAGATCGACGCCCGCGGTCACCTCTGCTGCCCAGTTCGGGTGGGTGTGCGAGTCGAAGAGCCCGGGTGTGATCACGGCACCGGCGAGGTCGCGCACCTCGACGCCATCGGTTTCGGCGGCCGCGAGGATCTCGGCATCGTTGCCGATCGCAGCGATGTAACCGTCGCGAAGCAGCAGCGCGGTCGCCTCGGTGTGCGCCGGGGTGTTCGTGCGCAGCCGCGCCCCGACGAGCGCGATCTCGGATTGTGCAGTAGTCATGATTCGCCCTTCAGCTGTTGAAAAGTCGCGGTGAAACCGGCAAGCATCGCTTCAAGCCCCATCTCGAACACGGTGTCGGTGGGCCGGGCCTCGGGAGACGGCAGCCCGCTCGCACGGGCTGCGTATGCCGCGACGAAGTTTGGTGCGGTTTCGTCTTCGCCAGGATCCATCATGTTGTCTGGCGCCACATGGTCGAGCGCAGCGCCGAGAATGAAGCATTCGAGTGAGACGATGAGGTTGACGACCGTGTGCTCGGGCCAGCCGGCTTCGATCAGCCCGGCGCACACCGCCTCGTACATCTGGCTGGTGCGCGACTTCGGCGCGAGCGGCGTCACCACCATGATGGCGATAGTGGGCGGGTGAGCGGCGAAGGCGCTGCGGTACGACCAGGCCCACTGGCGCAGGGCGTCGTCCCAGCTGAGGCTGCCGAAGCCGCTCACGTCGATGCGGTCACTCACGAGCTCTCGAATGCCGGCTATGACGTCGTCTTGCCCGCTGATGTGGTTGTAGAGCGCCGAGGGTCTGACGTCGAGGGCTCGGGCGATGTCGCGAATTCCCGCGCCCTGTTCCCCTCGTTCGTCGAGCAGCTTGAGGGCAGTCTCGAGGATCAGCTCGCGGCTGAGCACGGCAACGCGCGGCCTGCCCGACCTTCTTGCCTCCGCCCGCATACCTCTCCCCTCTTTGCCGAGACTAGCGCACACAAACTCAGGCCCGCGTGTTCCAATTTGTGCCTGATGTGCCTACAATAACGAACGGTGTTCATTTTAGAAATAGGCACCCGCAAGTATCGGCAGAGCCGCTGGAAGGTTGGAGCACACATGACCCTCACCGTATGCACGGGCGGCACTGTGCTCGTCGGCATCGAGCCCAATGGGTCACCCACGCTCAGCACCGCCATCGCATTCGATGGAACAGTCGTTGCAGCGCTCGGCGCAGACGCTGAGGCCCTGCGCGATCGCGCTGACGAAGTCATCGACCTCGGCGGCGGCACCATCGCCCCCGCGCCCGGCGACGGCCATGCGCACCCGGTGCTCGGCGCGCTCGAGGGCATCGGCCCGGCGGTTCGTGAAGCGGAAGATCTCGCGGGCATTCTCGCCGCCGTCGCCGCGTGGAAAGCCGCGCATCCCGATGCTGAGTGGATCGTCGGCGGCAGCTACGACGCGACGTTTGCACCGGGCGGGCGCTTCGATGCGCGCTGGCTCGACCAGGTCACCGGCGACACCCCGACGGTGCTGCGCTCTTGGGACTATCACACTGCCTGGGTGAACACCGCGGCTCTGCGCGCCGCCGGCATCACCTCGAGCACCCCCGACCCAGCGCTCGGCCGCATTCTGCGCCGCGAAGACGGCAGCCCCCTCGGCACCCTGCAAGAGGCCGCCGCGAATGACTTTCTCGCGCATGTCGCACCGGCGTTCACGCTCGCGCAGCGCATCGATGCGGTCGAACGCGCCACAGCCGAGTACGCGGCAAACGGGATGACCTGGGTGCAGGACGCGTGGGTCGAACCGGCAGACGTCGAGCACTACCTCGCCGCGGCATCACAGGGCCGCCTGCACGCCCGCGTGAACCTTGCGCTGCGCGCGGACCCAGCGTCGTGGCCCTCGCAGCCGGCCGAGTTCGCTGGGCTCCGAGCGCGCGTTCACGAGCTCTCGCAGCGGCTCTACGGCACCGCGAGAGGTGGCGCCTCGCGCCTCAGCGCAAACACCGTCAAGTTCTTCATCGACGGCGTCATTGAGAATCACACGGCCGCACTGAGCTCGCCGTACGCTGACCGCGCCGACGACCTCGGTTTGCCCAACTGGCAGACCGACGAGTTGCGCGACGCCGTCGCAGCCTTCGAAGGCAGGGGCTTTCAGCTGCACCTTCACGCAATAGGCGACGCCGCGGTCACCGCGGCACTCGACGCACTCGAGGCACTACGAACGTCATCGCCTGAGCGGTCAGGCCGCCCCATCGCCCACGTCATCGCACACGTCGCCATGCTGCGACCCGAAGACACCCGCCGCTTCGCCGAGCTCGGCGTGATCGCCAACTTCGAACCCTATTGGGCGCAGTGCGACGCCGTCATGCGCGACCTCACCATTCCCCACATCGGCCACGACCGAGAGGGTTGGCAGTACCTCATCGGCAGCGTGCACCGAAGCGGGGCGACCATCAGCTTCGGCAGCGACTGGCCCGTCACCACGAAAGACTGGCGCCCGGCCCTCTCTACCGCGATCACGAGGCACAGCCACCTCGAGCCGCAGGCCGAACCGTGGCTGCCAGACGAGCGCGTCACTCCGGCAACCGCCTACGCCGCCTACACCGCTGGAATCGCCAGGCAGGCCCAGGTCACCGATCGCGGCAGTCTGCACGTCGGCATGGTCGCCGACGCCGTCTGGCTCAGCGCGAACCCGCTCGCGGTCGCACCGACCGAGATCCCCGCAATTCAAGTGCTCGGCACCTGGCTTGCTGGCGCACGAACCCACTAGCCGAGATCCTCGCCCCTCACACCACCCCTGATTCAAAGGAGAATCGTGACCACCACAACCACCGAACCACACCTGAAGCGAACGCTCGGCCTCGCGGGCCTCACGCTGTTCGGCCTCACCTACATGACCGCCATCACGGTCTTCACCACTTACGGCTTTGCGAACCTCGCCTCAGACGGGCACTTGCCCGCCTCGTACATCGCGGCGGCGGTGGCGATGATCTTCACGGCGCTCAGTTACGGCGCCATGGTGCGAAAGTATCCGGTAGCTGGATCGGCCTACACCTACACCCAGCAGTCGTTCGGGGGCACTGTCGGCTTTCTCACCGGCTGGGCGATGCTGCTCGACTACCTCTTCATCCCCATGATCAACTTCATGGTCATCGGCACCTACATGCAGACCAGGTTTCCGAGCATTCCCTGGCAGGTCTTCATGTTGATCTCGCTCGTCGGCGTCTTCGCGCTCAACGCGCTCGGCATCAAGCTGATCAACCGGGTGAACTTCGTGATCATCGCGATCTCGGTCGTCATGGTGGTCATGTTCGTGGCGCTCTCGCTGCAGAGCATGGGCGGATCCGAGGGAGCGGCGAGCGCCATCGAGCCGTTCATGGGAGAGCTCGGGCCGGTATTCGCCGGAGCCGGCATTCTCGCGCTGTCGTTTCTCGGCTTCGACGCGATCTCGACGCTGTCTGAAGAGGCGAAGAACGCGCGCCGCGATATTCCTCGCGCGATCGTGCTCGCCACGGTCTTCGGTGGTCTCATCTTCATCGTGGTGTCGTGGGCCGGCGCGATGGCCTACTCGCCCGACTGGGGCACGATGAGCGACGCTGACCTCGACTCTGCCGGCGTGGGCGCAATGCTCGCGGTCGGCGGCGAGGCATTCGCGAACTTCGGCGTCGCGGTCTACGTCGCGGGCGCCTTCGGCTCGGGCCTCACGGGGTCGACGAGCGTCTCCCGCATTCTGTACTCGATGGGCCGCGACGGCGTGCTGCCGAAGCCCTTCGCACGCATCTGGACTCGCTACGGCACCCCGATCGTAGCCGCCGCGGTCGTCTCGGCGTTCGCCCTGCTCGGCCTGGTAATTCCGCTGCTCACGGTCTCGACCATGATCAGCTTCGGCGCGCTCGCCGCGTTCTCTCTCGTCAATCTCTCGGTGATTCGCACCTACCTCTTCCCGAAGGGCGGGCGCACCGCACCGCCGACCGCGGGCGAATGGCTGCGCTACGGATTGTTGCCACTCATCGGATTTGCGCTCACGCTGTGGCTCTGGACCTCGCTCTCGGGCGCGACCTTCATGTACGGCGGCATCTGGCTGCTGCTCGGCGTGCTCGTGCTCGCGTGGGCGACGAAGTTCTTCCGCAGGCGGGTGCCGACCATGGATTTCTCAGAGGACGGGGCGACCACCGGCTTCATCGATTCGGTCGGCGAGGATCACCCGGCCGCCCGCTAGACGCGCGAGGTCATTGCCGAGCGTCACAGAACTACGCGAGCGTCACCTTTGTTCACGGCGAGCAGGGGTGACGCTCGCACGTTTCTGTGACGGTCAGTGAGGAAAAAGGTGCGTGAGCGCTCAGCGCGAGGTCAAACTACGCTCGCGAGCGCAAGTGCTCGACGTCGGCGGCGTTGACGATGAGCTGCCCGGTGGTAGGCCGATCGACGATGAGGGCACCATCGTCGTCGAGGCCCACCGCCCGCCCGTCGATCATCTCGCCGCCGGGCAGGTGCACTCGCACCTCAGCGCCGAGCGTGAGCGAGTCGCGAAGCACACGGGTGCGAGCGGCCTGCGGTTCACTGGCGGCAAGCTCGATGATCTGCAGTAGCTCGCGCGCCGCGACCGACAGCACGCGGTCGGCGAGCGCTTCGCCGAGCGGATCGGCGAGCGTCTCGGCTCCCCCAGTGTCGCCGCCGCACGCGAGCACCGAGCCCGCCCGCTCGGTCGGCAGCTGCCAATCCTGCAGCAGCAGGTTGATGCCGAATCCCACCACGACTTCGCCGCTCGGAAGCACTTCGCAGAGGATCCCGCAGAGTTTCGCACCGGGCCGGCCTGCCATCGCGTCTTCTTCGCCGCGCACATGCACGTCGTTCGGCCACTTCACGCCGACGCGCATCGGCTCTTCGCGATCCTCGCCGCTAAACAAAGGCTGCAGCGCGCGGGTAATCGCAGACCCCGCGAGCAGCGGGATCCAGCTCATGCCGAGCGAGTTCTCGCCGAAGCCGCCGTCGACGCGCAGCAACAGCGATGACGCGAGCGCAGTGTCTGGCGGGGTCTCCCAGCCTCGCCCCTGTCTGCCTCGACCCGCGGTCTGCTGCGTGGTCGTGACGAGCGTGCCGTGCAGCACCTCGCTGCCGCGCTCGGCGACGAGCTCGCGCAGCACGATGTTGGTCGACTCGGTCGACTCGAGCCAGAGAACCTGAGGCAGCGCGGCGCTGGTGAGAGGCAATTGCACGCTTTCACCCTATCGCCGCGCCAATCAGCACACGCCGCTTAGACATTTCGGCAAGAGATTGCTCAGTTTCTTTGGCGAATGCCTACCACGAAAGGCATGGTGCCCGCGCTAGGCTGGCATGCGTGACCGCAGACACAGAAGCACCCGAGACGCAGGCCGCACAGCAGGCCCCCGCTACGACGGCGGCGAAGATCGCCGACCACCGTCGCAAATACCAGGAGGCCGTTGGCGACCGCGACACCGCGGCAGCCTCGAAGCAGCACCCGCGCGGCAAGATGACCGCGCGCGAGCGCATCTCCACCCTGCTCGACCCGGGCAGCTTCGTCGAGTTCGACAAGTTCGTGAAGCACCGCACCCAGGGCTTCGGCATGGAGAACTCGCGCCCCTTCGGCGACGCGGTCGTCACGGGCGCCGGCACCATCCACGGGCGCCAGGTCGTGGTCTTCTCGCAAGACTTCACCACCTTCGGCGGCTCGCTCGGCGAGGTCGCCGGCGAGAAGATCGTGAAGGCGATGGAGTTCGCGCTCAAGACCGGCGCGCCGCTGCTCGGCATTCTCGATTCGGGCGGAGCTCGCATTCAAGAGGGCGTGGTCGCGCTCAGCAACTACGCGAAGATCTTCCGGCTCAACACCATGTGCTCTGGCGTGATTCCGCAGATCTCGATCGTGATGGGCCCGTCTGCGGGCGGCGCGGTCTACTCCCCCGCGCTCACCGACTTCGTCATCATGGTCGACAAGACGAGCCATATGTTCGTCACCGGCCCAGACGTCATCAAGACGGTCACCGGCGAAGAGGTCGGCTTCGAAGAGCTCGGCGGGGCGCTCACGCACAACAAGACGAGCGGCGTCTCGCACTACCTCGCGAGCGACGAACACGACGCCCTCGACTACGCGCGCACGCTGATCAGCTTCTTGCCAGACAACAACCTGGCCGAGGCGCCCATTTACGACAGCGAGACCGCGCTCGAGATCACCGACAGCGACCGCAAGCTCAACAGCATCATTCCCGACAGCCCGAACCAGCCCTACGACATGGTGACGGTCATCGAGGCGATCCTCGATAGCGGCGACTTTCTCGAGGTGCAGCCGCTGTTCGCGCCGAACATGCTCATCGGCTTCGGTCGCGTCGAGGGCCGCACTGTCGGCATCATCGCGAACCAGCCCAAGCAGATGGCCGGCACGCTGAACATCGACGCGAGCGAGAAGGCAGCCCGATTCGTACGCTTCTGCGACGCCTTCTCGATCCCGATTCTCACCCTCGTCGACGTGCCCGGCTACCTGCCAGGCACCGAGCAGGAGTTCAACGGCGTGATTCGCCGCGGCGCGAAGCTGCTCTACGCTTACGCAGAGGCCACTGTGCCGCTCGTCACGATCATCACGCGCAAGGCCTACGGTGGCGCGTACATCGTGATGGGCTCGAAGCAGATGGGTGCCGACTTCAACATCGCGTGGCCCACCGCCGAGATCGCCGTCATGGGCGGGGCTGGCGCCGTGAACATTCTCTACCGCAAGGAGCTCGCGGCGGCGGCAGAGCGCGGCGAAGACGTCGAGGCGCTGCGCGCGCAGCTCACCGCGAAGTACAACGCCGACGTCACTTCACCGTTCCTCGCGGCCGAGCGCGGCGAGCTCGACAACGTGCTCGAACCCGCAGGCACCCGCCTCGCAGTGATCAAGGCGCTGCGCGGCCTGCGCGGCAAGCGCACCGAGCAGCCGGCGAAGAAGCACGGAAACATTCCGCTGTAACCGACGGCCCAAGCCTTCGCAGCACGACCGCCTCACCGCCTCACTTTGGAGCCAGCGTGACACAGACACCCAAACGCGGCAAGCACCGCGCCGACGACAGCGACAGCACCGTGCTGCCCCCCGACGCCGCGGCACGCGACGCCGCAAAGCGCGATGAAGCCGGCTCGCAGGACCAGGCTTTGACGGGCGACGGCTTCGTGTTCGCCACTCGCGGGGTCAGTGATGAAGAGCGCGCCGCAGTGATCGCGGTGCTCACCCAGGTTCGGGCAGAAGAGACCGAGCAGGTGCGCCGCGTCGAGCGTCGCGAGCACCTGCCCTGGTCGCGCTCGCAGCGCGTGCCGCAGCCCTTCGGTGATCTGCTGATCGACGGTTAAGCAGGCTCGCCCGCCTCGCTAGGGTGGAATGTATGGCGACGAACTCTGTGCTCGCGAAGCAGCAGCTCATGGCGGCGCTCGAGCGCGCAACACTGCCGTCTTTCGAGGGCATCAAGATGCCCGCACCCGAGCCCGATGTGCGCAATTCTGCGGTGCTCATTCTGTTCGGTGAGCTCGACAGCGTGCCTGCCTCGCCCGCTGCGGCAGATGCTTCACCGCATTTCACCCCCGACCTCGATGTGCTGCTGACACGGAGATCGAGCGGGCTACGCAACCACGCCGGTCAGATCGCGTTTCCGGGAGGCGGGGTTGAGCCGAGTGACGCCGACCGCGCAGCGACCGCACTCAGGGAGGCTCACGAAGAGACCGGTCTCGACCCGAGCGGCGTAGACGTGCTCGGGTCACTGCCTGACGCACACATTCCGGTGAGCAACTACCTCGTCACCCCGGTGCTCGGCTGGTGGCGGCTGCCGAGCGATGTGGCTGCCGATCGACAGGAGTCGGTCGAGGTGTTTCGGGTGCCGGTCGCAGAGCTGCTCGCCCCTGATGCGCGCGGCAGCTGGCAACTGCAATATGCGGGTGGCGCCATGCGCGGGCCCGCATTTCAACTCGGCCCGCAGTTCGGCGGGCACGTCGTGTGGGGGTTCACCGCGATGCTGCTCTCTGGCATCTTCGAGTCCGTAGGCTGGGAGCAGCCGTGGGATCAAACGCACATCTTCGAAGTCTCGCGCTGACGCGCGCCCACCGGCGAGGCACGCACTAGTCTGGTGGGCATGAGCGCGGCAGGCAATCAGACGAAGGCGACGAGCATTCCCGCGATCGAGCGCGCGAGCGAACGCTCCTGGGCCGACTGGCTCACGCTGTTCGAGGCCGAGGGCGCGGCGAAGCTGCCGCACTCCGAGATCGCCAAGATCGCGCTCGCAGCACTGCCCGAGAGCCTGCAGAACCCGCATTGGTGGGCCCAGGGTGTCGCAATCGCGTTCGAGCAGCACACGGGTTTGCGCGTGCCCGGGCAATCGTCGACGGGCGATTTCCGGGTCAGCGCGAGCCGCACCATGTCCTGCAATCGCGACGAGGCTATAGAGCGTTGGATCGCCCGCTTCGCGCGCAGCACGCACCTCGGCCACGAGGCGCAATCGGTGCGGCAGTCGCGCACCGAGAAGCGCAGTTTCTGGCGGGCCTCGCTCGACGGTGCGGGCAAGCTCGAAGTCGCCGCGGAGGCAAAACCAGACGGTCGCGCACTCGTCTCGATTTCGCAGTCCGGGCTCGCTTCGCCCGACGCGATCGAGGCGTGGCGGGCCCACTGGAAGGCCTGCCTCGGCGAGCTCTGATCCTCGCCTCTGACCCGGATTTGAAAAGACATTCGCCGCTACACTTGAGCGCATGAGCGAATCACAAGAGATCACCCCCGAGGCCCTCGCCGCCGAAGCCGCGCGCGTTATCGCTGAACTCAGCGGCGTGCAGAAGCACGACATCGCCCTGACCCTTGGCAGCGGCTGGGGCAAGGCCGCGAGCGCGATCGGTGAGATCGTGTCTGAGATTCCCGCCGAGCAGGTGCCGGGCTTTCACGCGGCAGCCGTGGTCGGCCACGGCGGCAAGCTGACCTCGATTCGCATGGCCGATGGCCGCCATGCGCTGATCATCGGCGCTCGCACCCACTTCTACGAGGGCCGCGGCGTGCGTGCGGTGGTGCACGGCGTGCGCACTGCCGCTGCAACCGGCGCCAAGACGATGGTGCTCACGAACGGCGCCGGGGGCGTCGACCCGGCGTTCACGCCCGGCCACCCCGTGCTGATCAGCGACCACATCAACCTCACTGCCGCGTCTCCGATTGAGGGCGCAAACTTCGTCGACCTGACCGACCTCTACTCGCCTCGCCTGCGCGACCTCGCGCGCACGGTCGACCCGAGCCTGAACGAGGGCGTCTACGTGCAGTTCACCGGCCCCCACTACGAAAGCCCGGCAGAGGTGCGCTACGCAGGCATCATCGGCGGCGACATCGTCGGCATGTCGACCGCGCTCGAAGCGATCGCCGCACGCCAGGCCGGCATGGAGATTCTCGGCTTCTCGCTCATCACCAACGCGGCTGCCGGCATCTCAGAGACCCCGCTGAGCCACGAAGAGGTGCTCGAGGCCGGCCGCGAGGCCGAGCCGAAGCTTGCCGCTCTGCTCGCAGCGCTCGTGCCGCAGCTGCCGTAGCCCGCACGAGCCGACCGCGGGTCGGCTGACACTGCAAATGCGAATGGCCGCGATCCTTTTCGAAAGGGATCGCGGCCATTCGCATTCGTAAGAGTGCGTACGGGCCCGAGTGTCTAGTCTTCGAGCGTGTACGCGCCAAACGTGTCTTCGAAGAGCGCCGTCTGACCCGGGCGCACCTCGTTCAAGAAGCGACTGACGAACGGAAAATCACTTACGAAGTGGTCGACCGACCACACCTCGTGATTCGCGGCGTCGTCCATGTACTCTGGCGATTCGAGACCCGTCACCGACTCCAGACGATCTGGGTACACGGTAACCCAGCGCGGCGGATGCTCACCGTGCAGCTTCGAGAGGAACACTGGAATTCGAGAGGCCATCATGCGAGCAAGCTGCGAGTCGTCGGACTCTGGCACCGCCTCGCTTTGCTCGCGCTTTCGCCGAAAGAGCGCCATGTTGTTCTAGGCGCCGCAGCTGCAGCGATCGGCCTCGGGCACTCCCGCAAGCGCCTCTTCGATGTGCTCGCCGCACCCTGCCCAGGTCGGCTTGCCGCAGCGCTCGCAGCTCACTCGTGCACACATATTGTTCTCCTTAACATAAGTGATCTTCGCAGGAAGCGGCATCGATCAGAATTGAAGTGGTCTTTAGCCGGTGACAAGAATCCCTTCACCGAGCACCGCACGTAGGGTGAGCATACCGCCAGAAAGTGAGGCGGAGTCAAAACCGGCCTGCGAGAGCACCCGGTTCGCGATGTGCGAGCGCACGCCTGAGCCGCACAGCGCTCGAACCGGTCTTCCTTCGGCGGCGGCACGCACCTCTTCGATTCGACCACGGAGCTCCGTGTGCGGCACATGCAGCGCGCCGGGCAGGTGCCCAGCAGCGAACTCGGCTTTGCTTCGCACGTCGAGGATCAGCGCCGAATCGCGCAGGGACTCCCACTCTTCGGCGTACCAAAGCTGCAGCACCCCGTCGATGACGTTCGCGCCGACCATTCCGATCATATTGACCGGGTCTTTGGCGCTGCCGTAGACGGGCGAGTACGCGAGGTCGAGGTCGATGAGGTCGTCTACCGCGAACCCGGCCCGGATCGCAGTCGCAAGCACGTCGATGCGTTTGTCGACGCCCTGTTTTCCAAGACCCTGCGCGCCAAGCAACACACCGTCGCCCTTGCGAATGTGCACCACCAGCGCCATCTGTTCGGCGCCCGGAAAGTACCCAGCGTGTTGCGCGGGATGCAGATGCAGCGTCTCGTGCTCGATGCCGGCCTGTTCGAGCGATGCCCGATTGGCTCCGGTCATTGCCGCGGTGAGTTCGCCGACGCGCACGATCGCGGTGCCGACGGCAGTAGGGATCTCTCGAGCACACTCGCCGAGCAGGATATGGTCGGCGATCTGGCGGCCGGCACGGTTCGCGGGGCCCGCGAGCGCTACCGGGCGGCGAATGCCCGTGACTCGGTCGACGGAGATCACTGCGTCGCCGGCCGCGTATACGCCCTCGAGATTGGTGCGTCCGTGCGCATCGACCACCATCGCGCCGCGCTCGCAGGCGACTCCCGAGGCCTCGAACACTGCGGTGTCCGGACGAACACCGACCGAGAGCACAATAAGGTCAGCTTCGAGCCTGCGCCCGTCGCTGAGCACGACGACATCGTGTTCGACGCCGTGCTCGATTGACTGTGCTGCGACCCCGGCACGCACCTCGATCCCGAGCCTGCGCAGTTCGGCGGTCACTCCTGCGGCGATCTCCCGCTCCAGGGGTGGCAGCACGTGCGGCGCGAATTCGATCAAGTCGACCTGAAGTCCCTGCAGGCGCAGAGCCTCAGCAGCTTCAACTCCGATAAAACCCGCACCGAGCACCACTGCACGCCGGGCTGGCGATTCAGCCGATCCTGCGGCGCTGCCCTCAACGCGCTCGCGCAACGCGATAGCGTCGGCTACGGTGCGTAGCGTGCGCACCCGGGGAGAGTCGAGGCCATCGATCGGTGGTCGCGCCGCGACTGCGCCGGGGGCGAGGATCAGCGCGTCGTAGGGCAGTTCAAAAGCCCCCTGCGCGCCGCGCACGCTGACCCGCTTCGCCGCTGTGTCGACACCCACCACCTCGTGATTCACGCGCACATCGAGGTCGAGCGCGGCGCGCAATGACTCCGGGGTGTGCAGCAGCAGGCTTTCACGGTCTGCGATCTCTCCGCCGACGAAATATGGAAGCCCGCAGTTCGCGAACGAGACGTGTTCGCCGCGCTCGAGCACGATGATGTTCGCCTGCTCATCGAGCCTGCGCGCTCGTGCGGCGGCGCTCATTCCCGCGGCCACCCCACCTACGATGACAATGTTTTTCAAGGTCTGCTCCGGTGCCACGCTCACGCTAGACCTGCGCTCCGTCACTGCGTTCGCCCGACTCTTGAGCTGCGATCTGTGCTCGCACCTCGTTCATGTCAAGCGCACGTACCCCCGCAATCAATTGCTCGAGTTGCGCTGCCGGGAGCGCACCAGCCTGCGAGAAGACGATGACGTTCTCTCGGAAGATCATGAGCGTGGGGATGGATGTGATCTGGAACCCGGCGGCGAGCTGTTGCTCGGCCTCGGTGTCAACCTTGGCGAACACGATATCGCTGTGTGTCTCGCTCGCGGCCTCGAACACCGGGGCGAACGCGCGACACGGGCCGCACCAGGCGGCCCAGAAGTCTACGATCACGATGTCGTTCTGCGTGACCGCCTGTTCGAAGGTATCGATAGTGAGTGCTTTTGTTGTCATAATAATCAGAATACCCCCGGGGGTATATTTTGTCTACCGTGGGCGCTCACTTGCCGAACACTCTCCTCAAGAACCCTCCCTGGGGCCTGGATTCATCGATCTCTCGCTGAGTATGCGATCCGCCACACCATTGCCCCTCGGGCACGCCCGCTTTCACCAGGGCGACGTGCTGCCCACAGCCCGCCCAAGTCGTCTTTTCACACACCCGACACCGCACTGCACGACACATAACTCTCCTCAATTCCCGAGACGCAGTCTCGTTCTCATTTAAAAGCGGGCAGTTACCCGCGAATACCCCATGGAGTATTATTCATTATACCCTCAGGGGTATAATTGGATGTATGGATGCACGCACAGTTGAGGCCGCAGAGGCCAAGCGCAAGATCGTGAACCGCCTGCGCAGAGCCCATGGACAGCTTGGCGCGGTCATCGCCGCAGTCGAGGCAGATGCCAGCTGCAGAGACGTTGTGCAGCAGCTCAGCGCCGTGTCGAAGGCGGTCGATCGCGCGGGATTTCTCGTGGTCTCCACCGCACTCAAAGACTGTCTTGCGAACCCGGAAGACCCGCAGCAGCTTGATTCCGACGAGCTGGAGAAACTCTTTCTCTCGCTCGCTTGAACCAATCGCACGCGGACCCATCGTCCGTGGTGGTGGTAGTTTGAGATGATTCGAACCCACAGGGGCATGTGAAAGGTGGGAGATGGCAGTCGATACGATGCTCGAGACACAGGTACGCGACTGGATCGACGCCGATCCAGACCCTGAGACGAGCGCTGAGGCGTCGACGCTGCTTGCGAGCGCACTCGCGGGCGACGCAGCGGCCGAGTCTCAGCTTCGCAGCGCCTTCGCGGGGCGACTCGCGTTCGGCACCGCCGGGCTGCGTGCCGAGCGGAGTGCCGGCCCTGCTCGCATGAACCGCGTGGTGGTGTCGCAGACCAGCGCCGGCTTTGCGGCGATCTTGCTCGAGCGCGCGGCTCGCGGCGAGGCCGCCAACCCGCCAAGCATCGTGATCGGCTACGACGCCCGCATCAACTCCGACGTGTTCGCTCGCGATACCGCCGAGATCATGGCTGGCGCGGGGCTCAGGGTCACGCTGCTGCCGAAGGCAATGCCGACGCCGGTGACCGCCTTCGCGGTGCGGCACCTGGGAGTGTCTGCCGGGGTCATGGTGACCGCGAGCCACAACCCGCCCCGCGACAACGGCTACAAGGTATATCTCGGCGATGCCGATGCCGGGTCGCAGATCATCCCTCCCGTCGACGGCCAGATCGCCGCACAGATCGACCTCGCCGCCGAGGCGCCGTTCGCGTCGCTGCCTCGCTCGACCGACTACACGGTGGCGGGTGACGAGGTGCAGCAGGCCTACATCGACCACGTTTCGGGCGCGGTGCGCGAGGGCCTTCCCAGTGATCCGAACAGCGCCGCTGGCGACACTCCACTGGCCGCGCATGTTCCCCTCAGCATCGTTTACACCGCCATGCACGGTGTCGGCTCAGAGACCGCGAAGCGTGTGTTCGCATCGCTCGCGCTGCCCGAGGTGACGCCGGTGCCCGAGCAAGATCAGCCCGACGGCGCGTTTCCGACAGTGTCGTTTCCGAACCCCGAAGAACCTGGCGCCCTCGATCTCGCGTTTCGCACCGCCCGCGAACATGACGCCGAGCTGATCGTCGCGCACGACCCCGACGCCGATCGCCTCGCAATCGCGCTTCCCGACCCGACTACCGCAGACGGTTACCGCCGCCTCACCGGCAACGAGCTGGGTTTGCTGCTCGGTTGGCGCGCTGCAGAGCGCGCACGCCTGCGTGCAGCGCACTCGGGCCAGGTGGCCACCGGGTCGCTTGCCTGCACCCATGTTTCGTCGCCCGCGCTCGGCGCCGTGGCTCGCGCCTACGGGCTCGACTACGCCGAGACCCTCTCGGGTTTCAAATGGGTCTCGCGCGTGCCCGCTCTACTGTTCGGCTTCGAAGAGGCAATTGGCTACCTCACCCACCCCGAGGTGATTCGCGACAAAGACGGCATCTTGGCGAGCGCCGATGCGATTGCGATGGCACGCGAGGCAAAGCTCGCCGGCAAGACCCTCTGGGATCTGCTCGACGATGCGAGCATGCGGTTCGGCCACTTCGCAAGCACCCAGGTGGTGGTTCGCCTTGGCGGCATGGCCGAGGCCACGCAACTCGCCGGGAGATTGCGCGCGCAGCCGCTCACCGAGCTCGGCGGAGTCGCGGTCACCGAGCTGCAAGACCTGCTCGTGCCGGGCGCGGCTGCGGTGCCGGCCAATGTGCTGTGCTACACCCTCGCAGACGGCACACGCGTCATGATTCGCCCGAGCGGCACCGAGCCGAAGCTCAAGGTCTACATCGACACGTTTTCTGACGTGGGATCGCTCGAACAACGACAGCAGGCCGCGGTGGGCGCGCTCGCAACTGTCGAGACGGCACTGCGCGAATACCTGGAGCGAGCGGCGGCATAGTCGTGCACCCGGTCGCATGGCAGGCAGATGACGCAGCCGCGCTGCTGCTTGCACCGGGGCGCGAAGACCACAAGTATTCTCGGGGAGTGCTCGGCGTGCGCACCGGCTCGGCGAGCTACCCGGGCGCGGCGGTGCTGGGTGCAGAAGCTGCCTGGCACACCGGGGTGGGGCTCGTGCGCTACTTCTCTCCCATTGACGACGTGGCGTCCGATTTCGGCCTGCCTTCACCCGCGGCGGCAGTCCTCGCGGTTCGCCCTGAGACTGTGTTTTCGGGGGATCTCGGCGAGGATCGTGCCCGCTGCGACGCGTGGCTTATCGGCAGCGGCACCGATCCTGCTGCACGAAGCTTCGGCGAGCACGAGGCGTTGCTTGCCCTGCTCGCCGGCTCCGCACCGGTCGTCGTCGATGCCGGGGCGCTCGGGCTGGTCGCAGCGCAGCGTCCCACTGCTCCGGTGATCGTGACCCCGCACCGAGGCGAGTTCAGCACCCTGTGGGCCTCGTCGGGGCTCGACCCTTCGGGCGCCGAAGAACGGCCGCCCGAACAGCGGGCCTCGATCCTCGCCGCTCATCTTGGCGTGACCGTATTGCTCAAGGGAGCTCGAAGCCTCATCGCGGCTCCCTCTGGCGAGGTCTTCGGGCATGGGCCCGCCACCCCTTGGCTCGCAACGGCCGGCACCGGCGATGTACTTGCGGGCATTCTCGGTGCGCTCGTCGCAACCCATTCGAAGCGCGTGCGCGACGATGGGCTGCTGCTCGCAAAACTTGGGGCGACCGCAGCGATGCTTCACGACGATGCCGCTCGCCTCGCGTCGGGGGATCACAAGGCGAGCGGCAGCGGCGGGNNGGGCCGATCACGGCACTCGATGTTGCGCAGGCGCTCCCGAGTGCAGTCGCAGCACTTCGCGGGTAATCGACCTGAGATCGGCCACCCGCGAAGCGTCCGCTACGAGTTGCTTCTCACGCTCCGTCGCCGCGCGACGATCAGCACGGAAGCACCCGCAAGCAAGAGCGCCAACGCTGCAGCGATGACTGCGGCGAGTTCGGCGCCCGTGTTCTCGAGCTTGTTCGGAGGCACCCCATCGAACACGTTCGACACGAGCGCGTGCACACCGTCTTCGCTGATGACGATCTCTTCACGGCTGCTGCCGTCGGTCTCGTCACCAGAGATCGTGATCGACGTCGACTTCGCCCCACCGTCGCGGGTCTCGGTCAGCGTGCATCGAGCACCGGCCGGCAGTTCCGATTCTTCGTGCTGCTCGCCGGCCTTCAGCGTGAAGGTTCGCGTGACCGGATCACTCATGCCCTTCACGTCGCAGACGAGCTCGAACGCATACTCGGCCCGCAGATGATCATTCGCAACCGGGAACTGATCTGCGCTGAGCACCGACTTCTCGACGATCAGGCCACCGAGCGTGTAGGTGTTGCTCAGGCTCAGCAGGGTCTCATCACCTGCGCGCTCACGAATGAAGATCTCGGCGCTGAGGCCGTCTGTGGCGGGCGAGACCCCGGGCTGGGTTTCGATCGAGCGCCCGCTCTCGCCGTGCGCACCGACTTCCCCGGCCTCAGACGCGGTGCAATCAGCGCCGATCGGCAAACCGGGAACCGTCACGGATCCGTTCTTCGGCACCGTCAACAGCGCCGAGGCGCCAAGGTCGAGCGCAACACGTTCAGGGTCGGCGACCCCGCTCGGCACCGTGCACTCGAGTGCCACGGGGAACGACTCAGGCGCGTTGTCAGCGCCCGGTCCGGTGACGACCTTCGACACAACCAGCGGGGCAGTCTTGACCGTCACGCCGGCGCGCTGCGGCGCCGAGGGCAGGTTCACGCGATTGCCCGAGGTGTCCCAAGCGATCACGCCGTTCTGGTTCCAGGCGAACTGCGGGGTCGAGAACTGCTCGAGGGTGGCGTCGAGCCCCTCCTCTGAAGCATCAACCACTCGGTTGACCGTCTCGAACTCGAGCACCACGTTGCCGGCGGGCTGCAGTGGCGCGGCGGTCATGTCGATATCGACTCGAATGCCGGCGATATCAGCGATGTCACCCAAGTAGGCGTCGAGCGCGATCCACTCGTTCGCCGGGTTCGTGGCGGTGTCGGAGCAACTCGGGTCAGACACCCAGAGGGAGCTTCCCGGCGTCGACCCGACGCAGGCCGCAGAGTTGGTGGTGACGTCGATGTTCACGACGGCCCCGCTCGGCAGGCCCGAGAAGCGGAAGATGCTAGTCGGGTCGTTGCCCACGAGCACCGGTCTGAAGGTCGAGCCTCGCGCCGCGCCGCCCGCGAGCATCTTGTCGCCGATCGACGGCATCATGTCGACGATCACCATGCGCGACAGCGGGTTGCTGCCGGTGTTGAGGTGCTGCAGCTTCCAGGTGTCGGTCGCACCGACTGCCGTGTACGAAGCGCAGGGGTTGCGCGTGTAGTCGGAGCCGATGGGACGGTAGCTGCCCGGCTGGCATTCCGTGCCCGTACGCACGTCGAGTGCTCCGTGCACGAGGTCTTCGCTGAGCGTCTCGACGTACTCACCGCTGACCGTCTTCACTGCACCGACCACGGTGCCTGCACGAGGCTGCACGAAGTTGGTGTTCGAGCACTCGTTTGCTGCGGCTGGTGTCTGCGGTTGCTGACCGAAGTCTCTCGGCTGCTCGCAAGAATCCAGCGGCACCCCGGCCTGCACGACAACCGAGTTCGTTGCCTGCTGACCGGTTGGGAGTGGCTGCAGGATCAGCCCGAGGCCGATGGTCATCGACTCACCCGGCCCCATCCGCTGGCCAGCTGGCCAGGTAAAGACGAGCGATCGACCGTCATCAGAGAGCTCGACACCGATCTGCGCCGGATCAGCGGTCAGCCCGCTCGTTCCCGAAGTTCCCGGGGTTGCCGAGAAAGTGACGGCCTCACCGTCCCAGCTCAACGAGGCCGGGAGTTCGTCGGTCACGCTGGTGATGGGCAGGTAGCCGCTGCCCGTGTTCGTGAACACGAGCTGCCACGGCAGGGCGACAAGCGGATCGACCTGGTGCGTTCCGGTGTCATTCGGCGCCCGCTTCACGACGCGAAGGGAGTGCGTGCCTTCGGAGAAGAGCACTTCGCCTTCTGCCGTGTCGGCAGCTTCGCCGTACTGCTCGTTCTGAGCGTGCGTGCTCGCAGAGTTCTGCTCGCTGTCGTCGGCCCAGTCGACGTTCACGCCGGCGCGAAGCTTCACCGTGAAGGGCAGCTGTGCGGTGCCCCATGAGGCGCTCCACGAGCTTGCGCCCTGCGGGAAGAGCCCGTTGCCCTCGGCTCTCGAGAAGTCGACGGCGACACCATCGATCTTGGCGAGATCTGCGGCGGGGTCGGCCGAGAACGTCGAGTAGGCCACCCACTCACCGTCGACCTTGACCTGCAGGCCCGCGGTGTCGGCATCTCTCGGGTTCACAACTGAACCGAAGGAGACGAACTCGAAACGATTCCAGAACGATTCGCTGTCATCCTCAATGCGCAGAGTGTTCAGCGGCGCCGTGGAGCCGTTTGGCGTGGCCGTCAGGATCACGTTGACCGGAGCCGCCGGGTCAGTCTCATAGATCGTGTCATCGCTGGCAGAGCCGTGCTGCACAGAGACCTGCTTCTGGAGCCCGACGCGGACACTCGCCTGGCTGAGCAGCACGTTCGCGTTGTCGACGTCAGTGGGCTGCGTCGCAGGGTCTACCACCGCGTCCCAGCCGCGAGCGACCGCCTCGTTCGGCACTGTCTCACGCGAAACGAGATCGCCACCCTCGATCGGTTCACCCGTCAGACGCGAGGTCTGGCGCATCTGCACGTCGAGGTGCGTGACGAACTCGGCGCCAACGACAATCTTGTTGCCCGTACGCTCGGGATCGGTGCTCGAGAAGGTCGTCGAGATGCCGACAACGTTCGGCAGCAACGCCGTGAACGCGGGATCGGAGTCGAGCACCTGCTGCAGGGTAAACAGTCGCTGCTCTCCCAGAGGCGTGCCGTTGAAGATCCACAGTTCGACCGTGCTCTCAGCGGTATCGATGTACGCGGGGAGCGGACCGTAGCTCACTCCCGTCAGGTTGAAGGTATCGAAGTGATTGCCTGGAGACGAGGTCTCATCAGCATAGTTTCGACCCGTGAATTGGCTCGCGTCGATGTCGACATCTACTGGACCGCTCGTGTCGGTCAGGCGGAGCTTCGCGAGCTTCATCGTTCCCCGGGCGCCTGCCGGAACCGTCGAAGAGTTCGTAGCGGTCAGCGTGTAGCGAGCCCGTGGGTAATCCTGCGCGGCAAGCTCCCCTGGATTCGGCACGACCATGCTGACACTGTCGCCGGGAGTGCCTTTCGGCTGGCCGCTCGCGGCGTCGATCAGCTGCACCTGCTTCACCAGATCGACGTTCGTCGTGCCGTCGAGCAGCTGAATGGTGTCGTTCGCCGTGTCAGTATCGGAGGTGCCGTCTGTGTGGATGCCCGTTGCGGCGAATACGTTATCGACGCACCCGGTCGCTGCACCCGCGCAGTTGAACGACGTGTTCTTCTCTTTCACCCATTTCAAGCTGCCGTCAGCCGTGCGCGCTGTATCGCGAAGCTGCCAGTCGAGGCGGAACGAGCGAATGTCTGCCGAGGCCGACACGCCGTCGCCGACCTTCGGCGCGGTGAGATCGCCCGCCGCAGCCGCTGCGGCACGTGCCGCGGTGTTCTCAGCGAGCACGAGACGCACACCTACGGTGGACTGCTGCTGCTCGGCGGTCAGGGCGTAACCCTTGAAGCCGTTGCTGTCCATCCAGTTGCCGCCGGGCACCGGAGTGATGCTCACCCAGGCGTTCCCGTCGAACAGCTGCACGTCGGTCACGAGGTCCCAGCGCAGACGAGGATCGACCGTGCCGTCTCCTGCTGAACCGCTGATCTTGATCGGACGCACATGCGTCAGGTTGAACGCTTCAAAGACCGTGCCTGCGCCACTCGCACTGGGCGAAGCCGGGTCTTGCAGCTGCACCGTAGCATACCCTGCCTCGGTTGAGGCCCATCGCTGAACGGTCGAGGTAGTCGCTGCCGACTGAGAGGTCAGCACGTCGTTTGCCCAGGCCTTATCTGCCCACATGCCGGTGCCGGGAGCGGGACCGCCCTCGTCACCGCGAACGCCAACGTTCTCGTTGTCGTCGTCGGTCCCGGTTACGACGCGATCATCAAGCTGGCCCGTCCCCTTCGCCGTCGCGACGTTCTTGTAGAGTTCTGCGCGGTCGAAACTTGTCGCGGTTGTCTGACCGGGGTCACTTCGGAGCGTGTCGCGAGCAACGAACGAGATGTTCGGCTTCACGTAGGTAGTCTGCGAAAGGCCGCTCGTGTTGGTGTAGACGAAGCGCACGCCAGTGGCCCCGGCAGGCACATTGATCGTGTCGCTCTCGTCAGGGTTTGTGGCGAACGGCGTCGCCACCCAGTCGCCTGCGGCATCACGGTAGTAGATGCTCAAATCTGCGCGAGTCGCGGGGTCACCGTTGTTCACCGGCCTGCTGATAGGGGGCAGAATCTGCTTCGCGTCGAACGCATCCCAGAACGTATCGGCACCGCCCCAAGCATCCTCGACGACAATCTCGGTCGGCTTAGTGCGGCCTCCGCCGGTTTTGACCACGGTGTCGAGCTGCACCACCACGTCTTGGCCGGGCATCACGGTGCCAGGACCTACTCGCTTGTCAATACTGACGTCGATTCGGGGTGCAACGAGCGACAGATCTGCCCGCGCAGTCGCCGACTTATCATCGAGCCCCTGCCTGGTACCAGTCACATCAATGCTGTTGCGCAGCGGCCCGACAGTCTTGCCTGGCGCGACGAAGCCTGCGTCGGCGCTGGTCTTGATCTGATATCTGACTTCGGCTGTCGCACCAGCGGCAATCGATCCCTGGTAAGAAACCGTGAACCCGGTGATCGTCTTGCCCGCGGGAGGCGCCGGGAGCGGGTCTCCCGCGTCGACGGTGACGGCAGTCGGGCCGTCGGCGTGAAGCCAGGTAATGGTCGCCCCAGTCGCACCAGTCGGCCAGATTGCGGCGAGGTTAGCGTTATCGAACCCGGCGAACTGCAGGTTCGCGCCGAGAAACTCTGCGTTCGAACCGTTTCCTGGCTCGACGATCGTCAGGCTATCGAGTGCCGTGCTGAGCGGCGCATCGGAGTTCTTCGCGCGCAGCACTACGCCGACGCTGTCACCCGCGGTCACGCCAGTGAGATTCGTGGTTTCTGCTCCGCTTGGCAGCGCATAGAAACGCTTTTGCGCAGCCACGTCAATCGATTCGGGAGCAACCTCGAAGTTGGCCTCAGCACGCTTCGCCACTGGCTCCTGGTCGGGAACCTCGACGGTAGCAAGCACCTCGTTCTTCGCGCTCCAGCCCTCCGAGATGCTCTTGCCGGTGGCCAGGTTCGTCGCGCGCTGCACGACCGAGAATCCTTGGTTCACCGTTGCGCGCGGCACGATCCCGTCGTTCGAAGAGAGGTATGCGATGCGCACGCCTGCGATCTCGCTGTTCGGGATCGCGCTGCTCCAGGCCTCCCAGTTCCAGGTGCTGCCGTTGAAACGATAGACCTCTACCTCAGCAGAATCGGCACCGGTCGGAAGATTGGTAGTCGGGTCCGCCGGAGTCGAGAAGCCCGCGAAGTCAACGAAGTTGAAGGGGTTCGCGGCTGGCAGCGAACCCGCGCCGTCGGGAGCGAGCGCGGGGTCGGCAGGATCCTGCAGGCGGAGCGCACTCGCGTTCACGTTCGAGGCCTGGGTTGCACCGATGCTGATGGTCGAAGTCGCCCCGGGCTGAAAGCTCTGGGCCGAGGGCGTCCAGCTTTTCGCCGGAGTCACATCGACCGCAATCGGGTTGTCTATCTCGATGATCGCGCTTGATGACGTGCTCAGCGACTGCTCGCCCGCCTTGGCGGTGAAAGTCGCCGTGTTGGTGAGGTCGGTGCGCAGGATCGGATCGGAGGGGTCGAGGTCGCTGGGAACCGTGAGTGTGTACTCGAGCACCCCCTGGGCTCCCGTGGGGATTCCGGTGCCCTCAGTGTTGCCGGCACCCGCCTGCACAGGCAGCGCGACGCCGACAGTGATCTTCAACTGCGAAGGGTCGGTCGGCAGGGTGCCGCTCAGCGGCAGCGCGGGTGAATCGCCCGAGGTAATGCCTGGTAGATCGAGGCTCACACCGGCGCGCTGGCTGTTGAACGTAGCGACGAGATCGCTGACCTGCCAACCAGCGAATGCGGCGGGCAACTCATCGACTACGACCGCGGGGCCGTCTGCGTCTTCGTCGTTGGCGAGAAACTCTACTCGGTAGGTAACCGAGTCTCCCGGTCTCAGGTCGCGCACCGCTTTCTTCTCGTTCACGGTCTTGCTGATCAGAATCGACGCGCCCTCGGCTGCCGATGCAGGCAATGCCGCACCCTGGCCCACCAGTACGCTGCCGACGAGCAATGCCGCAAGGCCACCCGCAAGCATACGAATCAGTGCGTTGTCGGCCTTGCCGCGACGCAGAATCTCACGGAACTCCCGCAGTTTCATACCCACCCCAAATCTCATAGTTTCAAGCGCTCCCATCGCTCGAAGGGCCCGACCCCTGCCGCTGGGAAAACTTCTTGGGGGAAGCAGCGACAGAGGCCGGACACCCATAAGACGCGGACCATGTCGAATCGTGACGCACGTTTGAACTTTTTCTTGGCGAAATCTCTCAAAGTGGACATTCAGACAAAATCCCGCATAATCGAGGAGGGGAAGCACGGTCGGCAACGATCGGCAGTCAGTGGTAGTTGGGGCATTGGGAGACCCCCTACTCACGATCAACGGGAGCTTGTTTTGGCGAGCGATCAGCACCACGGTGTGCTATCTGATGCAGAGTTACTTGCGCGCAGTCGCGAAGGCGACAGCGCGGCTTTTGGTGCGCTCTGGGAACGGCATCGGCTCGCGGGCATCGTGGCAGCGCGCGGGATCGCCCCCACCCTCGACCCAGACGATCTTGTGTCGGGCGCCTACCTGAAGATCTTCGAACTGGTGCGTGACGGGCGCGGCCCGACCGGAGCGTTTCGCCCGTACCTGTACCGCGTTATTTCCTCTCTCGCTGCAGATGGCTATCGCTCCGCAGAGTCCTCGAACTCGCACCTCGATGAGGTTCCTGATCTGACCGAGGCCGGCCCCTGGGAGGACGGGGCGTTCGACCTGAACGCGGCCGCCCGCGCCTTTGAATCGCTTCCAGAGCGCTGGCAGTCGGTGCTGTGGTACTCCGAGGTCGAAGGCATGGCGCCCCGGCAGATTGCGCCATTGCTCGGCCTCTCTGCAAACGGCGTCTCTGCGCTGGCAGCCCGAGCTAAAGAGGGGCTGCAGTCGGCCTGGGTAGAGACCCATATCAACATGCAGCTTGGCGACGAAGCCTGCCGCTCCACTCGCGAGCAGTTGCAGCGATACCAGCTCGGCAAGCTGCCTGCACGACGCACTCGCGAGGTTGCAGCGCACCTCGAGCACTGCGATGCATGCGCCGCAGCCGCAGCCGAGTTTTCGACGCTCAATAAGCAACTCGCGTTGGTGCTCGCCACACTTCTCGTCGGCGGAGCCGCCACAGGAGGTCTACTCCAATCCCTCGGCGCGCTCGGTGTCGGGACAGGCGCGGCAGCTACTGCAGCTTCTGCCAGCGGCTCGACCAGCCTCACCAGCTCCTCCGGTGCAGTCGGAGGAAGCGCCGCCGGCGGGATCGGCGTTGCAATGACCGCAGTAGCTGCGACGGCGGCTCTCGCAGCGGCGGCGGTTGGCGGTGTGCTCATCACGAATGCGATCGAGCTGGCATCTCCGGCGACGCCCGTCACGGAGCAATCCCAGCCCACTCCCGACAACGAACCGCAACCCGAAACGTCTGACAGCAAGAACCAAAAGCACCTCGCACCATCGCCGCTCGAAGATTCGACCTCAGCGAGCGCCGTGAGCGAGAATACCTCTCCTGATGAGACACCGCGCCCTCCGAAGCCGCCAATCGTACCGCCCATTCCACCGACTTTGCTGGCCGGCTACGAGTGCTACATACCCCAACTCGACAGCGGCTCGTTCGAGCTGCGCGGGCAGGCAAGCGTTCCCGGAACCATCAAGCTCAGCATGTCGACGGTCGATGGTGCCATCGGCCTGCAGATGGCCACCGATGCGAGTGGCAACTGGAACACCGGACCCCTCCCCGGAATCAACGGGCTCGTCACGGGAACGACCTCTGCCCGCGTGCAGCTCACTACAGGCTCTGGGAGCAGCATCGAGCAGACCGTGACCGCAACGCAGTGCGGCGGTAGCGGACCTGTGATCGACGCGAGCCTGCAAACCAGCAACGTATGTTTCGTAGACCCTGCGAACATCTCGCTCTCGGGCAACCTTTCTGAGTACGGGGTGCTCTTCGCAAGGCATGTGGTCGCGGGATCAGCGGTTCCCATCAGCGATGCCTCGCTCGAGGGCGTTCAAGACCCGATCGACCCCGCAGTCTTCTGGTTTGGGATCTTCACCGGGGCTGATCCCGGATCGTCAAGTTTCTGGTGGTGGAGTGGGCTCCCGCTCGCACCCTACGTCGGCACCGACAGCGCCTACAACGCGGGTACCACAGGGACACTCGAGCTCCGAGTGCAGACCCCCGACGGTCGATCCTCGACCTGGAAGCCGGTAGAGCAGCTCGTCATCTGCTGAACGGAGCACCCACGGGCTCTCACTCGCGCGGTTGCGCCTGCGGCAGCCCGAGTCCCCTATCGACGCCCGTTGCGATCCATGCGGCGGTCAGCAGCAGCACCCTGCAGACGAAATTGAACCACAACAGCACACCGATGAACAGTGCGAACGAGTCGAGCAGCGGGTTGCTCGTGCCGCCTCTGAGCAGTGACGCACCCAGCACCTTCAACCCCAGCAGCGCAGCTCCCCCGAGAGCGCAGCCAATGAGCAACCGCAGTCGAGGCAGTCGAACCTCTGCGAGGTACCTGTGCATCGCCATCAGCACAATCACATCGAAGATATACAGGGCCGCATATCTCGCCAGTGTTCCAACCGTGCCGAACAACCAGGTGTCGCGATTCCAGTCGAACCAGCCGAATATAGCGTCCATCAGCGTCGAGCTCAGCACCGTGAGCGCCGCAGATACGAGCAAGGCGAGGCCAAAAATCAACGCAAGCACCAGGTCTCGCAGCTTCAGCAGCACAGCGCTGCGGTACTGCTTGACATCGAGGCCGAAGATGATGCGAATCGACCTGCGGGTGCCGGTGAACCAGTTGAGCGCGACCCAGAGCAGCGCAAGCGAGGCGATCAGTGTCGCAGGGTTGAAGAAGTTGACCTCCTCGAGCAAAGACTTCACGTTCACGAGCGCTGTGTCGTCGCCGTCTCCGATCAGCCTCGGAACCGAGGCGTTGATCTGATTGATCAGCGTCTCGAGCAGTTCGGGGCGCCCGGCAAGCATGACGCCGAAGACGCTGAACCCAAGCCACAACGCCGCAAACACCGCGAAGAGCGCCTGATAGCTCATGCCCGCCGAGAGCACGCTGCCGCCAACATCGGTGAAGTGCGAGAATGCGCGGTAGGGGCGCGTACGCTGTAGCCAAGCCCAGACGCGGCGGCACACTGCTGCAGCACGGGCGAACAAGGGCGCATTTTCTGCTAAGCCCTCGCTAGGCACTTCGCCAGCAGATGCCTTGGTCATGAGGCAAGCCTAACGAAGCCCTCACACACAAGAGCGCGAAGCCTCCAGCCGAACAGGCCGAATACCTCGCGCTCTTGTGCGAAACGAAGTGAAACGATGCTACTTGGTCTTGCCAGAACGGATCGCGGCCTTGACCTCGGCGATCGCCTTCGTCACCTGGATGCCGCGGGGGCATGCGTCGGTGCAGTTGAAGGTGGTGCGGCAGCGCCACACGCCCTCGGTGTCGTTCAGAATGTCGAGGCGCACCTGAGCCTGGTCGTCGCGCGAGTCGAAGATGAAGCGGTGCGCGTTCACGATGGCAGCGGGGCCGAAGTACTGACCGTCGGTCCAGAACACGGGGCACGAGGTGGTGCAGGCCGCGCACAGGATGCACTTCGTGGTGTCGTCGAAGCGCTCGCGGTCTTCGATCGACTGCACGCGCTCCTTGCCCGCCTCGGGCTTCGAGTCGGCGACGAGGAACGGGTTCACCGCGCGGTATGCAGCGAAGAAAGGTTCCATATCGACGATGAGATCCTTCTCGAGGGGCAGGCCCTTGATCGCCTCAACGTAGATCGGCTTCGAGATGTCGAGGTCTTTCACCAGCGTCTTGCAGGCGAGACGGTTGCGCCCGTTGATGCGCATCGCGTCGCTGCCGCAGATGCCGTGCGCGCACGAGCGGCGGAAGCTGAGCGAACCGTCCTGATCCCACTTGATGCGGTGCAGCGCGTCGAGGATGCGGTCGGTCGGGTACATCGGAACGTCGAAGTCCTCCCAGTACGCCTCGCGGCCCGACTCGGGATCGTAGCGGCGCACCAGCAGGGTGACGTTGAACGGCTGAATGCCAGCCTCTTCCGAGGGGTTTCCGGGCGAACTGGAGGTCACGGTTGCGCTCATTCTTAGTACTTCCTCTCCAGCGGCGGGTAGTTCAACTCGCCCTTCTCGTTCTTGGTGAACACGACGGGCTTCCAGTCGAGCCTGATGTGGTCTTCGGCGTCGGCAGAGTGCGGATCGCCCACGAGGTACGCCATGGTGTGCTTCATGTAGTTCTCGTCGTCACGGTTCGGGTAGTCGTCGCGCATGTGGCCGCCACGGCTCTCCTTACGGTTACGAGCGGCAAAGACGAGCACCTCGGCGAGGTCCAGCAGGAAGCCGAGCTCGATCGCCTCGAGCAGGTCGGTGTTGTAGCGACGGCCGCGATCCTGGATGCCGATGTGCTTGTAGCGCTCGCGCAGGTTGTGGATCACGCCGAGCACCTCGGTCAGCGACTCCTCGGTGCGGAACACCTGGGCGCCACGGTCCATGGCCTCCTGCAGCTCCTTACGGATGTCTGCGACGCGCTCGGTGCCTGCGCTCGTACGCACCTGCTCGACGAGCTCGCGAACCTCTTTCGAGGGGTCTGCGGGCAGCTCGACGAACGAGGCGGTCTGCGCGTAGTCGGCAGCGTTGTTGCCGCTGCGCTTGCCGAATACGTTAATGTCGAGCAGCGAGTTTGTGCCGAGGCGGTTCGAGCCGTGCACCGAAACGCACGCGCACTCGCCCGCGGCGTAGAGGCCGGGCACGATGGTGTCGTTGTCCATCAGCACCTCGGCGTTGTTGTTCGTCGGGATGCCGCCCATCGCGTAGTGCGCGGTCGGGAACACGGGCACAGGCTCGGTGACGGGATCGACGCCGAGGTAGGTTCGGGCAAACTCGGTGATGTCGGGCAGCTTCGTCTCGAGCACCTCAGCACCGAGGTGGGTGCAGTCGAGGTAGACGTAGTCCTTGTGCGGGCCGGCGCCGCGGCCGTCGAGTACTTCTTGCACCATGCATCGAGCGACGATGTCGCGCGGGGCGAGGTCTTTAATCGTGGGCGCGTAGCGCTCCATGAAACGCTCGCCGCTTGCGTTGCGAAGGATCGCGCCCTCGCCGCGAGCACCCTCGGTCAGCAGAATACCGAGACCGGCAAGGCCCGTCGGGTGGAACTGGTAGAACTCGATGTCTTCGAGCGGCAGGCCCTTGCGCCACACGATGCCGACGCCGTCGCCGGTGAGGGTGTGCGCGTTCGAGGTCGTCTTGAAGATCTTGCCGAAGCCGCCGGTGGCGAAGACGATCGACTTCGCCTGGAAGACGTGCAGATCGCCGGTTGCCAGCTCGTAGGCCACCACGCCCGAGGGCTTGCGATCCTTGCCCTCGCCCGTCATGACGAGATCGAGCACGTAGTACTCGTTGAAGAAGTTGACGCCGAGCTTGACGCAGTTCTGGAACAGCGTCTGCAGAATCATGTGGCCGGTGCGGTCGGCAGCGTAGCAGGCGCGGCGAACCGGGGCCTTGCCGTGGTCGCGAGTGTGACCACCGAAGCGGCGCTGGTCGATCTTGCCCTCAGGGGTGCGGTTGAACGGCAGACCCATGTTCTCGAGGTCGATGACTGCGTCGATCGCTTCTTTTGCGAGAATCTCTGCGGCATCCTGATCAACGAGGTAGTCGCCACCCTTAACCGTGTCAAAGGTGTGCCACTCCCAGTTGTCCTCCTCGACGTTGGCGAGCGCCGCTGCCATGCCGCCCTGAGCCGCGCCGGTGTGCGAACGCGTCGGGTAGAGCTTGGTGATAACAGCGGTCTTGGCCTTGGGTCCCGCCTCGATCGCGGCGCGCATACCCGCGCCGCCTGCTCCGACGATGACAACGTCGAACTGGTGATAGGTGACGCCGTCTTTGACGGTCACTTCCTCGCCCTCATGGGTGTTGGTAGTCACGGGTTTGCTACTCCTTCAGAAGAAACGTAGATCAGCTCAGGCCACGCAGAACGAGGCGACCAAGTCGGGGAACTCGTCGGCGCCGAGGCACGGATCGAAGGTCAGCACCACGAGGGTACCGAGCAGGATCAGCAGCGCGGCCGAGAGGAAGAGTGCGACCTTGAGGCCCTTCGCCAGCGCGGGGCGGCTCACGTAGTCGTTCACGATCGTGCGCATGCCATTGGCACCGTGGATCAGCGCGAGCCAGAGCAGGAGAATGTCCCAGACCTGCCAGAACGGGTTTGCGAGCTTGCCACCGACGAAGCCGAAGTCGATCGCCGAGATGCCGTCGCCCACCATCAGGTTCGAGAAGAGGTGGCCGAAGATCAGCACGACGAGCAGCACGCCCGAGGCGCGCATGTAGATCCAGCCCCACTTCTCCCAGTTGGTGCGCTTCTTCGCGGGGGTCTGCGAGCGGGGGTTTTCGATAGTCATAGTCATCTCTGTAACTCCTCGCCCTTAGTGACCGAACACGTTCATCAGGTGGCGCGGCGCGAAGCCGAGCATCACAACAACCCAGAGGGCGATCACGATCCAGAACATGGCGCGCTGGTACTTGGTGCCCTTGCTCCAGTAGTCGACGAGGATGATGCGCAGGCCGTTGAGCGCGTGGAACGCGATCGCGCCCACAAGCGCGGTCTCACCAAGTCCCATGATCGGGTTCTTGTAGGTGCCCATGACTGCGTTGTAGGCCTCGGGGCTCACACGAATGAGCGCCGTGTCGAGCACGTGCACGAGCAGAAAGAAGAAGATGGCAACACCGGTGATGCGATGGAGCACCCACGACCACATTCCCTCATTGCCGCGATAGAGCGTGCCGCCTGGGCGACTCTTCTTCGCGACCGCGGGCGTCGCCTGTGCGGGCGTAGCTGACACGAGCATCCTCCTTGGATCGGGTTGCACCGGAATTCGATATCCGAAAAGCGAGGATCGCAGCCACGCGCGCACGCCTGAGCTGGGAACCTGCCGCGAATCTATTATGTCACTCTTCCATGTGCTTCCCGCGCCACCCACCACTCATGGCTTTTCGTTTGCATGCACCTCACGCTGCAGACCTCACCCGCTTTCCTACCTGCGCAGTCGGACGGTAAGTGTCGCTTCACCCCGAGCAAAGCGACACTTACCGTCCGTCTCCGCCGGGCGACTAGCAGAAAAACTCACGGGTAGGCTTGAACTCATGAACGAACACACGGCGATGGATCGCTTCACCTGCGTGATTCCGGCGGGTGGCGCTGGCTCCCGGTTGTGGCCGCTCTCACGAGCCAACGCCCCGAAGTTTCTGCTCGATCTCACTGGCAGCGGCAACTCGCTGCTGCGCACCACCTGGGATCGCCTCACCCCACTCGTTCCAGTCGAACGCATCATCGTCGTTACCGGCTCAGCTCACCGAGAGTCAGTCGAGCGGCAGCTCCCCGAAATCGGCGCCGATAACCTCGTGATCGAGACCGAGCCAAAGGACTCATCTGCGGCAATCGGTCTCGCGGCGGCCCTGCTCGAGTTGCGAGACCCCGAGGCGATTCTCGGTTCTTTCGCCGCCGACCACGTGATTCGCGGCAGCGTGCTCTTTCAGCGCGCGGTGCGCACTGCGGTGCAGGCGGCAGACCAGGGCTACATCGCGACGATCGGCATTCATCCCGCGTTTCCGGCGACCGGGTTCGGATACATCGCGTGCGGGCAGGCCCGCGGCGACCTCGCGCCGTTCGATGTGTACGACGTGACCGAGTTCGTTGAGAAGCCAGACGAGGCGACGGCGACCGAGTACTTGCAGCACGGCGGGTATCTCTGGAACGCCGGCATGTTCATTGCAAAGGCGAGTGTGCTGCTCGAGCAGATGGCGCTTGCGCAGCCCGAGATGGTGGCCTCGCTGCGCGAGATCGCGGCCGCCTGGGGCACCGACCGCGCCGCCGAGGTGCGCGAGCGCCTCTGGCCCGCGCTGCCCAAGGTCGCCATTGACTACACCGTCGCAGAGCCCGCCGCTGAAGCAGGCCGCATGGTGTGCGTGACGGCGCACTTCGAGTGGGACGACGTGGGCGACTTTGCGAGCGTCGCGAACCTGCTTTCGCGCGGACGCGCGGGCGACCTCGCCGTGCTCGGCGACGGCGCACAGGTGCTCAGCGACCGCTCGAGCGGCATCGTCGTCAGCGAGAGCGACCGACTCGTCGCGCTCGTCGGCATGCAAGACATCGTAGTCGTCGACACGGCAGACGTATTGCTCGTCACGTCGAAGCAGCACGCGCAAGACGTCAAGGGCCTCGTTGAGCGCATGAAGGGGCGGGGCGGTAAACACCTGCTCTAGAAGCAACTCCTCTCTCGCCTGGTTATTGGAATTTCCAATAACCAGGCGAGAGAGGGATCAGGGCACCGGCCGCGAGTCGACCGCCCCGAGACCGCCATTGCGCGACGCATGCAGCCAGGCGAGCGTCGCCGCCGCGATCAGGCACGCGGCGATCATTGCGACGGTGCCGCCCCAACCGGCAGCGGCAAACGCAAGACCTCCGGCCCAGCCGAGCATTGTCGACCCCGTGTAATAGGCGAGGTTGTAGAGCGACGGCGCGAAGCTCGTCGCGTTCGGGCCAGCGCGACGGCTGACCAGCGTCAGAGCGATCGAGTGCGCACTGAAGAAGCCGATCGTGAACAGCACCAGGCCCGCGATGATGGCGATCAGCCACGGCAGCAGCGTCAGGCCGAGCCCGGCAAGCATCGAGGTGATGCCCAACACGAGCACGCCGACGGGAGGGATCCTCGCCGTAAAACCCCAGGCCTGTCGAGACGCGAATGCGCCAGCCAGATACGCGAGAAACAACCATGACACCTGGGTGAGGGTCAGCCCGAACGGCGCCTGCTGCAGCCTGAACGCAAGGTAGTTGTAGGCGGCGACAAACCCACCCATCAGCAAGAAGGCTTGCAGCACCATGACCATCACGGCTGGGTTACGCATGGTCGCAAGCGTGGCCTGCCACAGGGACAACCCCTTCGCCGCGGGCACGGCCGTCGGCGGCATGAGGAGCACGAAACACAGCGCGGCCGCCGCTGCGACCATGCCGACCGCGAACAGCCCCCAGTGCCAGCCGAAGGCCTCCCCCGCAGCGGCGGTGATAATTCTTCCGGCGAGGCCGCCTATCGTGTTTCCGGCGATGAACGCCCCCACCGCACCGCCGAGCGCGGCCGGGGTCACGGTCTCGGCGAGGGCTGTCACACCAATCGCGGGCAAACCCGCGAGCATGATGCCCTCGACGAACCGCACCGCGACCAGCGCCTCGAAGCTCGGCACGAACGGCGTCGCGAGACCCACTACGATCGCGAACGCGATCGCCCAGCGCATCGCCCGCACGCGGCCGATACGATCGCTGAGCCGGCCCCAGGGCAGCATGCCAAGGGCGAGCCCGATCGTCGTCGCGCCGATCGCAAGCGACGATGCGCTTTCACTCAGGCGAAACTCTTCGGCAATCTGCGGCAGCAGCGCCTGCGGTGCATACACCTGCGCAAAGGTCGCGACCCCCGCGCAGAAGAGCGCAATGAGCGCCCGCCGATAGCGCGGGCTCCCCTTCGCCGCGCGGCGGTCCTCGCCCCTCTGGCTCATGTCGAGGCCGCCACCCGAACCGCTACTTGACGAGCGGGAACAGGATCGTCTCGCGAATGCCAAGGCCCGTCAGGGCCATCAGCAGGCGATCCATGCCCATACCCATGCCGCCGCTCGGGGGCATGGCGTGCTCGAGCGCGCGCAAGAACTCCTCGTCGATCGGCATCGCCTCGTCGTCGCCACGAGCCGCTTCAGCCGCCTGCTGAACGAAGCGCTCGCGCTGAATCACCGGGTCGACGAGCTCGGAGTAACCGGTTGCGAGTTCGAAGCCTCGCACGTAGAGGTCCCACTTCTCGACCACGCCGGGAATCGTGCGGTGGTGACGCGTGAGCGGGCTCGTCTCGACCGGAAAGTCCATGACGAAGGTGGGGCGGGTGAGCGAGTCGATGACGAAGTGCTCCCAGAGCTCTTCAACGAGCTTGCCGTGGTTCGGCAGCTTCACTTCGACACCCTCGGCTTCTGCGAGCGCGAGCAGTTCGTCAACACTGGTCTCTGGGGTGATCTCGCGGCCAGCGGCCTCGCTGAGCGAACCGTACATCGAGATGCGATCCCACTCGCCGCCAAGGTCGAAGAGCGTGCCATCGGCCCACTCGACCACGTGGCTGCCCTCGCGCTCGGTGCCGACGTTCGTGGCGAGCGCAGCGTTCTGCACGAGCGCCTGAGTGAGATCGGCGATGCCGTTGTAGTCGGTGTACGCCTGGTACGACTCGAGCATTGCGAACTCGGGGCTGTGCGTCGAATCGGCTCCCTCGTTGCGGAAGTTGCGGTTGATCTCAAAGACGCGCTCGAGGCCACCGACGGCAGCGCGCTTCAGGTACAGCTCGGGCGCAATGCGCAGGTAGAGCTCGGTGTCGAACGCATTCGAGTGCGTCACGAACGGGCGCGCGCTCGCGCCACCGTGCATCGTCTGCAACATCGGGGTCTCAACCTCGATGAAGTCGCGCTCAGCGAAAGTCTGACGCAGACTCGCCATGGTCTTCGCGCGGGTGAGCACGTTGGTGCGGGCGCGCTCGCGCAGAATGAGGTCGAGGTAGCGCTGGCGCACTCGGGTCTCTTCGCCCAGAGTCGCATCGGCGTGCATCTTGGGCAGGGGGGCGATCGCCTTCGCGGCGATGCTCCAATCGCTCACCATGATCGACAGCTCACCGCGGCGGCTCGAAATAACCTCGCCGCTCACGAAGAGGTGGTCGCCGAGGTCGGTCAGCTCCTTGTAGCGAGCAAGCGACTCTTCGCCGACGCTGGCAAGGCTGATCATCGCCTGGATTCGGGTTCCGTCGCCGGCCTGTAGGCTCGCGAAGCACAGCTTGCCCGTGTTGCGCTGGAACATGATGCGGCCTGCAACACCGACGTACTCGCCCGACTGGCTGTCTGGCACCTCTTCAAGGTGCGCCCACTTCGCGCGCACCTGCGGAATCGTGGTCGTGACAGGCACCGAGACCGGGTAGGCGCCGCCGCCGAGGTCGTTGCCCGCAAGCGCGTTCAGCTTGTCGCGCTTCTCGAGGCGAACCCGCTTCTGCTCAAAGACCTCTGCATCGGTTGCGCCTGCGGCGTCAATCGCTGGGGTCTCGGGCGTCTCGGGCGTGGGCGTGTCGCTCATGGTGGCGGGTTCCTCCGTAAAAGATGGCGTAACCCCCCAAGTCTATTCGAGCGCGCAGGTGCGCCGATCACTAAGATCGCTGTGTGACCACCCGACCGCGCCTGACCCGGCTGCTGCTCGGCGTGCTCGGTTTCACTAGCGCGGTGAGCCCGCTCGCAACCGACATGTATCTCGCGTCGTTCGGCAGCATTCAGCACGACCTCGCGACCACCGCCTCGATGGTGCAGCTCACGCTCTCGGTATTCTTTCTCGGCAACGCGGCCGGACAACTGCTGATCGGTCCGCTCTCTGACAGCTTCGGCCGCCGCCGCCTGCTGCTCGGTTCGCTCAGCCTCTACGCGCTGCTCGGCGTCGCACTCGCCTTTACTCCTTCGATCGAGGTGTTTATCGCGCTGCGCCTGCTGCTCGGCTTCACCGGCGCGGCTGGCATCGTGCTAGCGCGCGCCATCGCCGCCGACCTGAGCGAGGGCGAGACCGCAGTGAAGGCGCTGAGCGTAATCTCCATGGTCGGCGGTCTCGGCCCGCTCGTTGCGCCCCCGATCGGTGGACTCACCCATGAGCTCTGGGGGTGGCGCGGCACGCTCGCAACGCTTGCCGCCGTCTCGGTCGTGATGCTCGTGCTTGCCTGGGCGCTGATCCCCGAATCGCTGCCCCGCGAATTGCGCAGGCCCGCAAGACCAGGCGCCACGTTCACCGCGTTCGGGTCGCTCATCACCGCGCCTCGGTACATGCTGTTCGTGCTCACTTTTGTGGCGGGCTTCAGCGCCATGATCGCCTATATCGCCGCCTCACCGTTCGTCGCGCAGCAGGTGCTCGGCATGCCACCACTCTTGTATGCGCTGGGGTTTGCGACGAGCGGCACGGCTCTCGTGCTCGGCAATATTGTGAACGCGAGGATCGCCGAGCGCGTCGGGCCGACTCGCATGCTGGGCGTCGGAGCGCTGTTGCTGCTGCTGGGAACGGGCGGCATGCTGGCCCTGGTGCTCACCGGCGCGCTCGCGATCTGGAGCTTCATCACCTGCGCGTTCTTGCTGACCGCGGGCGCAGGAGTCACGATGTCGAACGCGAGCGCGCTCGCCCTCGCCGCGGCCGCTCACGCGAGGGGCTTCGGTGCCGCGCTCATGGGCAGCCTGCAGTTCACGCTCGGCGGCCTGCTCGCCCCGCTCGTCGGTGCGTGGGGCGACGACACCGCTGTGCCGATGGGGGTGGCGATCTTCAGCGCCGCCTGCCTCGCCACGATCTTCGCGGTGCTCGGATTGCGCTCTCTGCGGGCGGCTCAGCTGTAGCAGCCGGGCTGCCGACTAGTCGGACGGGCGGGCAGCCGGGCCAGAGTTCAGTCTGGCCAGCTCAGCTGTCGAGGTCTTGCGCGAGACCTGCCGCGGCGCGCAGTTCTTCTTCGAGGGCCGCGCGCACGAGGCCCCCGAGCACGCGATCGGGTCGGTCGATGCCGATCTCGCGCAATGCTTCTGCCCCCTGGCGCACGACCGCGCGTGAGAACTCTTGCGCCGCCGAGATGGCCTCCGCGTAGGCGGCGCGTTCGCTCTCGTCGACGACGACTGGCTCGGCCCCCATTTCGACCGCGAGGGCCTGCCCGATCGGCAGCACCGGGGTGGGCGCGGTGACTGCCATGCTCGAACCGGCGAGCCTGCCGAGGTCGAGGCTCGTGCCGGTGAAGATCAGGGCCGGGTGCAGCGCAATCGGAATCACGCCAGATGCGAGCGCTGGGGTGAACACGCCGTAACCGTGCTCGGGCGCGGTGTGCAGCGCGATCTGCCCAGGCTGCCAGGCTCCGGTCTCGGTGAGGCCCTGCACGAGCTGCGGCAGCTCGCTGCCCGGAATAGCGAAGAGCACGAGTTCGCTGCGGCGCACCACCTCGGGCACTTCGAGCACCGGCACCTCGGGCAAAAGCGACTCCGCGCGTTCGCGGCTCTCGGCGCTGATCGCGCTGATACCGGTAATCGCGTGACCGGCGCCGGCGAGTGCAAGCGCGAGCACGGGGCCGACGCGCCCCGCACCGATCACTCCGATGCCGAGGCGCCCATCACGAGTCGATGCGTTCATGCGTTCTTCTCGCGGGTAACCCGGTTTGATGCATCGTGACCTTGCACGCGCACCACCGTTTCTGCGAGTTCGTCGAAGGCCTGCCGCGCCACTTCGAGGTCGATGCCGCGCATCTGCATGCGCACGGGGCCGAGCACCGTGTGCGCTTGCAGCGAGGCGAGGCCGAGCAGGCGGTGTGCGAACGGGCGGCTCAGCTGGATCGACTGCGCGCGCACAATCGGCATTACCGCGAGTGAACGCGTGAGCCAACCGCGGCGCACCCGCAGGCTCGCGTGCGGCTCGCTCGCNNTTCGACGCGCAGGCCGGCCCGGCGCACGCCGAACCAGAGCAAGGCTGCGGCTTTCGATCCGGCACGCACGTAGCCCTCGCCTGAGCCAACGAGCGCGTCTCGCAGCGCGTTGCGGCGGCGCCCTGCGTTGGCAGACTCGTCATCTTCGACGGCAGATCCAGCGACAGCAGACTCCACAACTAAAGATTCGGCGACGCTTCTTGCGTAATCGCTCCCGGCGGGGGCGGCCGAGAGGCGCGGATCGGCGGGCAGCAGGGTCTCGAACACTCTCAACACGTCTTCGATGTTGCCCACGGGCAGCACCGTGTTCTGCATCTTGTTCTGACCGCCCTCGGCGGCCGAATGGCCGGCGGTCGTGATGCGCACCTNNCCCAGCCGATCGGTTGGCGCGCCTCAACGGCGTGCACGCGGCCAGAGGGAATCGTCTCGGTCGAGGTCGCGGTGAGCCCCGCCCCAATGCGCACGCCGTCTTCTGCTCGCGACAGCACGAAGTTGAAGCCCTTGTTGAACTGCGAGATGAGCATGCTCACCATGACCAGACCGACCGGCACCAGACCGGCGAGTGCCACCGGGGTTGCCCAGATGCTCGTCACCGCGATTGCCACGACGATGATGAGCACCGAGAGCATCTCGGTGCCGAGCAGCAGGCTCGCAACGAGGCGGCCCACCGGAACTCGGATCAGCGCACCCGACTCTCGCGCATTCGGGTCGATGTCGAAATCGGCAATGTCGCGCAGCCTGCTATCGAATGCGCCTGGTGCAACCGCATACGCCTGCCCAAGCGGATCGACCGCAATCTGTGATGACGGAGCCTCAGCACCGTGCTGCGCAGTTGCCGCGGGCATCGCCTGAGACGCCCCGCCCATTTTGCTCGCACGAGAGGCGAGCAAAATCTGCTCGCGCACCTGTTTTGCGTCGCGATGCCCGAGGTACTGCAGCGCGACCTTGCCGCCCTGGCCGGCGGTCTGCACGTCAACCTGCGTAAGCCCGAGCAGGCGCGCAAGCAGCGAACGCTGCAGGTTCACGCTCTGAATGCGCTCGAGCGGTGCACGCCGGTGCTGGCGAAACAGCACGCCGCGCTTCGACTCGACGGCCTCGGGGGTGATTCTGAATGTGCTGAATCGCCAGCTCAGCCAAGAGATCGCAACGATCACGAGAATCGCAGCGAGCACCGCGACAAGCCCCCAGATGAGCAGGCGCTGCCGCGCAAGGTAGTCGATCAGGTCGCCCTCGTTCGGGCCCATAGCGTCGACAAATCGCTGGTCAAGAAAGAGCTCGAAGATTCGATCGCGCAGGTTCGCGACGATAATGCCGACCACGACAAGCAGAAACAGCCCGCCCCTGAGCAGAGGCGAAAGCGGGTGAAGTCGGCGCCACTGGGGCTCGACCGGTGCCTGAATCGGCGGCACTCCCGCGACCGTCGGCGCGTCACCGCTCGACAGGCGCGATGCTGCAGCGGCCTCGCCCGAAACCCCCTCGGGCTCGGGCACGCCGAGAACAGGGTTGTCGCTCACAGCCCCGACCGCCTCGTCTCGGCGAGTTCAACCAACCGGTCTCGCAGAGCCTCGGCCTCGGCCTCTGGCAAACCCGGCAGGTTCACGCCGGTCGCCACGCTCGCGGTGACGAACTTGAGTGTGGCCAAGCCGAGCGCGCGCAGCAGCGGCCCGCGAGTCACGTCGACCAGTTGCAGGCGCCCGTATGGCACCGCAATCACGCGCTCGAACATGATGCCGCGGCGAAACAGCAGATCGTCTTCGCGCAGCACATAGCCGATGGCGCGCACCCGCCGAAATGCGAGCACCGCGTTGACGAGCAGCACGAGCGCCACGGCCGCAACGATGAGGTGCACGGCCAGCGGCGGCTTCTCGTCGGCAAGCACCAGTGCGACCACCAAGTAGCCGCCCGCGGTGACTAACACCCAAAAGAGATTGAGCACGAGATCTACCCAGGCATACCTCGGAGAGACTCGCTGCCAGTTCTCGGTGCGGGTTGGCCACTCAGTTTCGGTCATAGTACAAGCCTAGAGCGTGCCGCCGACATTGCTCAGAAGTCGTAGCCGCAGCCGCGAAAGCCGCTAGATGGGTGAGCTGCTCGATTCAAGTTGGATCACGCCGCACCCGGTTCGGGGCCCGTGCGTGGGGCGATCCCGCCCTTATTCTTGCCCTCGCCCTCGTCGTCATTGCTCGGCGGCACCCGGCACAGCATCTCTGCGATCACGCCGCAGGCAACGAGCACTGCGCCCGCGACGAGCACCAGAACCATCGGAACCCACACTGACGCCTGCGGCATGACGCTTCGCGAAAGCAACTGCAGCCCAAGGCCTCCGCCAAAGCCGCCGATCAGCGCGCCCACAAACTGCGCGGTTCTCGCACCGGCCAGCAGTCGCACCGCGTGAAACGGATTCACCGGCTTGCCCGACTTTCGGTTCACCGCGCGGCGCAACGATATCGCGAGCACCACCAGCACGGCACCGAAGACGAGCAGCGTGAGGGGAAGCGAGAGCGGCGGCACGAGTGGCGCCTGCCCCTTGGTAGAACGGAAGAGCTGCACCAGCAGGCCGACACCGGTGCCGATCACCGCACAGGTCGCGATCGCGAGCGGAGACGTTCGTTGCAGGTTACGCATGCGCTGCACTTTCGCCAGCGTCGAGTGAGTGCGCACCCTCTTGCGCCTCACTCGCGTCACTCTCACCCTCGAGCGGCCTGGTTGTGTCGCCGATCGCCGCAAGCAGTGCGTCGACACGGCCATGCCCCATCAGCACCGCGTGCGGGTCGAGTGCGAGCCAAGGCGAGAGCACGAAGTCGCGCTCGTGCGCCCCTGGGTGCGGCACGGTGAGACGCTCGTCGCGAATCACGCGGCCGCCGTAGAGAATCAGGTCGATGTCGAGCGTGCGGTCGCCCCAGCGCACATCGCGCACCCGGCCGTGCTCGTGCTCGATGCGCTGCAGCAGGTCAAGCAGTTCGTGAGGCGAGAGCGAGGTTTCTGCCCTCGCGACGCCGTTCAGGTAGCGCGGGGCGTCGGGGTCTGGCCCAGACGGGGTCAGCGCAATGGTCTCGCGCAGAGGCGATGCCTCGAACCGCTCGATGCCTGGCGATTCGGCGATCCCCCGCTGCGCGGCAGCGATCGTTTCGCCGCGGTCGCCAAGGTTCGCACCGAATGCCAACAACACGTTGACGCGTTGGGCGATCACTCGACGCCTCGTTCGATCGTGACCGACACGTCGTCGAAGGTCGCGTCGATCGGCGCGTCTGGCTTGTGCACCGTCACGCGCGCCTGCCGCACGCCCGCGAAACCGAGCGCCACGCGCGCGACGCGTTCGGCGAGAGTTTCGATGAGGTCGACGGGGTCGTTCGCGACGGCTTCGAGGATCGCGCCTGCCAGCTCGGCGTAGTTCACCGTGCGGGCGAGTTCGTCACCGGCGGCGGCCGGGCTGAGATCGACCGCGACCTCAGCGTCGATGATGAAGCGCTGCCCCTGCTCGCGTTCGAAATCGTATACCCCGTGGTAGGCGAACACTTCGAGGCCGGTGAGCGTGATGCGGTCGCGAGTGGGCTGTGCTTCGAAGCCTGCGCCGACCGAAGTTGCCGTGCGCGCGCCCGCCTCGAAGGCGGCTGTGACGGCGAGGGCGGCCGCGGTCGAGGCCACGTCATGCACCCGAACACCCCAGGCCCCGGTTCGAGCCACAAGCGAGCTCACCACAGCGGTCGCGAGGTCTCGGGCTGCGGTGTCGTCGTGCGCGCCCAGTGTCTCGGCGAGCATGCGCTTGCGAGACGCACCGATGAGCACCGGATAGCCAAGCGCGGAGAGGCGCTCGAGGTGTGCGAGCAGCTGCCAGCCCTGGGCAGCGGTCTTGTCGAAGCCGAGCCCCGGGTCGAGCACAATGCGGTGCGGTGCGATGCCCGCCGCGACGGCACGCGCAGCACGTTCGGCGAGCGCGTCACTCACCTCGACCACAACGTCGCGGTATTCGGAGCGGCTATGTGCGGGATCCGGCACCCCTCGCCAGTGGCCGATGATCACGCGAGTGTCATGCTCGCCCGAAAGCCCAGCGACGATCTGGAACATCTCATCATCGTGCAGCCCGCCGGAGACGTCGTTGACGTAGTGGGCGCCGGCACGCACCGCAGCCTTCGCCGTCGCGGCGTGCAGGGTATCGACAGAAACGGTGATGCCCTCGGCGCTCAGCGCCTCGATGACCGGCAAGATGCGGCGCTGTTCTTCTTCGAGGGACACGGGCGAAGCCCCCGGCCTCGTAGACTCACCGCCGACGTCGATGATGTTCGCCCCCTGCCGCACCAGTTCGCGCGCCCGTGCGATTGCGACCTGGGGGTCGAGATACTCGCCACCATCGCTGAAAGAGTCCGGGGTGACGTTGAGCACACCCATGATGAGCGTGCGCGGTGGCGCTAAACGACTCGCGGAGTTCATCGCTCGCTCGAGCCGATCAGCGCGAGCACCTCGGCTCGCAGCAGAGGCTGCGAGAGCGAACCCCGCGAAGCGATCGTGACCGCGGTCGCCTCTGCCTGTTTGACGCCGCGATCGGCGACGCAGCCGTGCGAGGCTTCGAGCACTACGAGCACGCCCTCGGGGTCAATGCCTTCGACGACAGCGTCTGCGATCTGTTCGCCGAGGCGCTCCTGCAGTTGGGGACGGGCGGCAAGTGTCTCTACGACTCGCGGCAGCGCGCCGAGCCCAACGACCTTTGCACCCGGCCGGTAGGCCACGTGCGCACGCCCGCGGAACGGCAGAAGGTGATGTTCGCAGACCGAGCGCAAGGCGATGTCCCTGACGAGCACAAGCTCGCCGGTGTCGGCGCCAACCGGCACCGCGTCGGCAAGGAGCCCAACCGCGTCGACGCCTACTCCCGAAAAGAACTCGGCGTAAGCGTCGGCAACTCGAGCCGGCGTGCCCGAGAGCTCAGCGCTGTCGGGGTTCTCTCCGATGGCGCTGAGCAGCTCGCGCACCGCACGCGCCACGCGCTCACGGTCGACGACTCCGCTCATCAGCTGGCCGAACCGTTCTCCTCCGGCGACTCAGCCGGCTCGGAGTCCGCCCCGGCAGCAGCCTCGGCATCGACGGGCGCTGAAGCCTGGGGCTCGACGTTGTCGGTGCTCACGCTCGAGGGCACCTCAATCGGAGGCAGATCGCTCACCGGGCGATCGTTGCTCGACAGCCACAGCTGACGCGGGGGCAGCTTCACGACATCGCGGAAGATCTCTGCCACCTGCAGGTGGTCGAGGGTCTCCTTCTCCATGAGTTCACCGGCGAGGCGGTCGAGCACGGCGCGGTTCACGGTGAGCGCTTCATAGGCTTCGTTATGCCCCTGCTCGATGATCGAGCGGATCTCTGCGTCAACCGAGACGGCCACGCCCTCGCTGTAGTCTCGGGCCGAACCGAACTCACCGAGGTACGGCGAGGCCTGAGCCTGGCCGAGCTTGACGGGGCCGAGCGAAGACGACATGCCATAGTCGGTCACCATCTTGCGCGCGGTCGCGGTCGCCTTCTCGATGTCGTTGCCCGCGCCCGTGGTGGGGTCGTGAAACACGAGCTCTTCTGCGACACGGCCGCCAAGCGCATAGGCGATCTGGTCTTGCAGCTCGTTGCGAGTGACCGAGAACTTGTCTTCGAGCGGGATCACCATGGTGTAGCCGAGCGCACGGCCGCGAGGCAGAATGGTGATCTTGGTCACCGGATCGGAGTGATTGAGCGCCGCGGCCACGAGCGCGTGACCACCCTCGTGGTAGGCGGTCATCAACTTCTCTTGGTCTTTCATGACGCGCGTGCGGCGCTGCGGCCCAGCGATGACGCGGTCGATCGCCTCGTCGAGCGCGCGGTTGTCGATCAGCTGCGCGTTCGAGCGCGCGGTCAGCAGCGCTGCCTCGTTAAGCACGTTCGCGAGGTCGGCGCCCGAGAAGCCAGGGGTCTTGCGAGCGACCACGTCGAGATCGACGTTCTTCGAGAGCGGCTTGCCCTTCGAGTGCACGTCGAGAATCGCACGGCGACCTTTCATGTCGGGCGCGTCGACACCGATCTGGCGGTCGAAGCGACCCG
>DDEV01000009.1 GCA_002336855.1 Leucobacter sp. UBA1945
GAGGTGAGCCGCGCGAGAGCGGCCGCGAACTCGGCCTCGCTCGCCGCGCCGACCGCGGCATCGAGCGCCAGCTCGGCTGCGGCCTCGCACTCGCCATACAGCACGGGCACGTGCGAAGCGATCGCGCCGAGCACCTCGTAGCCCGCGCCGAGCGCTCGCTGCGGCAGCGCCAAGAACATTGCGCCCGAGAGGATCGCCCCGACCTCTGCCAACTGTTCGACCTGAACGACTCGCGCGCGGTGCTGCAGCGACTCTCGCATCGGCGGCAGCGCTTCGGTGCCGAGGTAAATGATCACGAGCGGGGGCAGGGCCGGGTTTGCCTCCATGGCGTTCAGCAGCCAGTCGAGCCTGCCGTTCTCGCCATGCAGCGCTGTCGTCGCGACGTAGTGGGAGGGCAGGCCGAGCGTCGCGCGGATGCTCGCCGATTCTGCCGTGCCGACGTATTCAATAGGTGCGGCCAGCGGCAGCACCTGCACGTCGACCCCGAACCGCTCGCTGATCTCGTTCGCGACCACGTGGGTCGGGGCGAGCAGCGTGTCGGCGAGGCGCGCGGCCCGCTTCACGAAGGCCCGGTACGCCTTTGACTGCGCTGCGCCCATCAGTTCGGGGGCGCTCCACGCGAGCGTGTGCGGAACATAGACCGAGGTCTGCGAGCCGTCATCTTCGGCGCGCGAGCGCAGCGGCAGCATCGGAGTGTTCGAGTGCACGAACTCGCCGTCGAGCGGTCTCGCGGTTGCCCCGGTGCGCCAGAGAATTGGCAGCGATCCGGTATTCAGGGGCACGGCCTCGACGCTCGCGCGTGCCGAATGAAACACCGGCGGGGTGGCATCGCGGGCCACCAGCAGGCGCGACGAGCAGCCGCGGGGGGCGGTGTCCGCCAGCGCTTCGGCGAGGCTGCGCGCGGCCGAGGCCTGGGCTCGCGCTTCGATATCGGGAAAGGGCTCCCCGATGAGGGTGAGTGTGGCCACGACCCTCCTTCGGCGTGCGAAACAATACAAGACAGTTAGCTGGTAATAGTCTACGCAACTCGAGCCGCGCTGCCTGACGAAAGAGTGAGAGTTCGAAGCTCGATGCACCGAGTGATCGCGATTTGCGCGATCTGCAGGGGCCGCTCGGCGGGTTACCAGCACTCTCCCCGCGCAACCTCTTACGCTTAACCCCATGCGTGTTCTTCTGACCGGCGGCGCCGGCTACATCGGATCTCACACCGCGCTCGTGCTGACCCAGCAGGGGCACGAGGTGCTGGTGCTCGATGATTTCTCGAACAGCAGCATCGAGTCCATTCGCCGGGTTGAAGCGCTCACCAACGCGAGCATCACAGTGCTCGAGGCCGATCTCGCAGACCTCGAGGCGGCGCGCACCGCACTCGCCGGCGAGGCTTTCGACTCGGTGATCCACCTCGCAGGCCTCAAGGCCGTGGGCGAATCGACTGAGCAGCCAACGCGCTACTACCGCACCAACCTCGTCTCGACGTTGAACCTGCTCGAGCTGATGCGCGAGCGCGACGTGACGCGCCTCGTGTTCAGCTCGAGCGCGACCGTATACGGTACCCCGCAGCATTTGCCTCAGGGCGAGGATCACCCGGTCGGGCAGGGCATCACCAACCCCTACGGGTTCACGAAGGCGATGAACGAGCAGATCATTCGCGACGCGCAGGTCGCTTGGCCCGAGCTCGGCGCAGTGCTGCTGCGCTACTTCAACCCGGTGGGCGCGCACCCGTCGGGGCGCATCGGTGAAGACCCTGCCGGCATTCCGAATAACCTGATGCCGTTCATCTCGCAGGTAGCGGTGGGCCGTCGCGACCGCCTCATGGTGTTCGGCAACGATTACCCGACTGTCGATGGCACGGGCGTGCGCGACTACATTCACGTCATGGATTTGGCCGAGGGTCACGTCGCTGCGCTCGAGCACTTGAAGACTGGCGTTGCTGCATACAACCTTGGCACGGGGCGCGGGTCAAGCGTGCTCGAGGTCGTGCGTGCCTTCGAGGGCGCCACCGGTGTGAGCGTGCCCTACGAGATCGTCGCAGCCCGAGCGGGTGACATCGCCGAGGCGGTGGCTGATCCTCGTCGTGCCAATGACGAACTCGGCTGGAAGGCGACCCGCAGTCTCGACGAAGCGTGTCGCGACAGTTGGGCGTGGCAGTCTGCGAACCCGAACGGATACGCCGCGTGAGCCTCGACCTCGAACGGCCGATTCGCAACCCAGACACGGGTTCGGCCCCGCTGATGACGAAGCGAGCTCGTTGGCTCGTGGTGCTCGGATTCTTGCTGCCGGGCAGTGCGCAGTTGCTCGCGGGCAACCGCAAGCTGGGGCGTTTCGGGCTAACCGCAACCGTCACCCTGCTCGTGTTCGGCGTGCTCGTGCTCGTCGGCATGCAGACGGCACGCGAGTTCACGCTGTCGGTGTTCACGAACTCGATCGTGCTGCTCGTGCTGCAGGGCGTGATTCTTGCCTATGCGGTGCTTTGGCTCGTGCTCGGTCTCGACACGCTCCGGCTCACGAAGCTGGTGCGCGTCACCCCCAATTGGCGGGTGCCCGTGGCGCTGCTTTCGGTGCTGCTGACATTCGCGCCCGTGCTCGGCGCCGGGTGGGCAGCGACGGCAGTGGGATCGGCGCGCGGCGCAATCGGCGACATCTTCGGGGGCGGCGCACCCGCGGTCGAACCGGTCGACGGGCGCTACAACATTCTGCTGCTGGGTACCGATGCGGGTGTTGACCGCGAGGGTATGCGGCCAGACAGTATCTCGCTCGTGAGCGTTGACGCAGAGACCGGACAGTCGGTGATGATTGGCCTGCCCCGCGAGCTGATCAACATGCCATTCCCTGAAGATTCGCCGATGAACCCGATCTTTCCAGAGGGATTCTGCGTCGAGCCGAACAACTACGTGCCCGTTGACGATGGCTACGACTGCTTCTCTACCGGCTATTTGAACGCGCTCTATACCGAGGTGCAGGTTTCCGGGTCACCGTCGTACGAGGGCATCTACCCCGATGCTATCTCGCAGGGTTCTGAGCCCGGTATCGAGGCGACGAAAGACGCGGTCGAAGGTGCGACTGGCCTGACCGTGCAGTTCTACGTGCTGATCGATATGCACGGATTCTCAGCGTTGATCGATGCGCTCGGGGGAGTGACCGTCGACGTGCAAGAGCAGGTCCCTGTGGGAGGCCGTGAAGATCCAGACACCGGTGAGTGGGTCGATGTCGCCTGGTACATCGAGCCTGGCGTGCAAACCCTGGACGGAGAGAACGCGCAGTGGTACGCGCGTTCGCGTCACGGCTCTGATCGCGGCGACTACGCACGAATGGATCGTCAGCGAGAGCTGCAGGCCGCAATTCTCGCGCAGATGAGCCCCGCAAATGTATTGGTGCGCTTCCAAGAGATCGCTGCTGCCGGTGTCGACCTGGTCGCAACCGACATTCCGGAGTCGATGCTCGGGCGGTTCGTGACGCTTGCCGGCAAAGCGAAGAACTTCACGCCGGTGACGGTGCAGTTGACTCCGCCCGCGTTTGATCCGGAGTACCCGGACTATTCGCTCGCGCACAGCCTGGTTGCAGACGGCGTGGCGCAGGCTTCGCCTGCCCCCGAAGAGGAGTAGTAGCGCGCGGTACGTTACGGTTTGCCGCTGAGACCGCGCCTGCCGTCGCGCCACCCGCGATACGCTTCGGCAACGCCCATGGACTTGCCTCGGCGCAGGCGGCCAAGCCCTTCACGCCCAGCCCGATAGGCGACTGCGCAGGTGTTGGACAGAGCACCGATGCCTGCCTTGCGCGCGAACAGCACCATGTTGCGCACACCCAAATACATCGGGTGCGCCCCCGGCTGCTGGTAGGCGACCTCGTCGGGCACGATCAAGCAGTCGAGGCCTTGCTGGGCGAGTCGCCAACCGGTGTCTACGTCTTCGAAGTAGAGAAAGTACTCTTCGGCGATCCAGTCGATGCGCTCGAGCGCCTCGGCGGTGTACATCGCGATCGCCCCGTCGACCCACTCGACGGGGTATGGCATGTCATCGCGCGGTTCGCTCAGATGAAACGCGCGGCCGCCACGAGTCAGGCTGCCACCGGCCGAGAAGACCCGCGAGCGATCCGACGCGAACTTCAGCAGGGGGGCTGCGCAACCCTCGCGGCCGTCGAGCGCACCGAGCAGGCGCTCGGCAAGCCGGTCTGAGAACACCGCGTCGTGCGTGAGCACGAGCAGCGAGTCGCCCCGCAGGTGGTCGCGAGCCTCATTGACAGCAGCGCCGTAGCCCGGATTATCGGGGCGAGAGATCAGCACGGTTCGATCGGCGAGGGGCATCGCCGCGAGATCAGAGTCTTTCAGGGTGCCGCCGTTATCGACGATGAGCACCTGGCGTGCCTGCACGGTTTGCGCTTCAAGCTGAGTGAGCACCGCGCGCACGAGGTCGTGATCGCGATACGCGATGACCAGGCCGATGTATCCGCTTCCGGAGCGCGGGTTCTGGGTGGTGCCGCTGATGGTGAACTCCTGACCCGTCTAGACTAGAAAAATGGCCGCTGCACACCGATCTGACGACCCGACGCAGCATCGGGAGCGGTCGGTGCTCAGTCTGACGAAGTATATCCCGTACCCCTCAGTCACCCACGCCGGTGGCCAATACGTGCTTGCGCACGACCGAGCGCTTGAGGGGTTTGCGGCCGTTGAGAATCTCGCGCCAGATATTCCGCTCAACCGAGAGGCGCTGCCACTCGTTGCCGATGGTCCGTCTGCCTCGCTGCTCGACGGAGCGCATCTCGACGGCCTGACACTCAAGCTCGCGCGCCTGGAGTCGGTGTGGGCGGGCAGCTCGATCTACTGGCAAGTGCGGCGACTGTTTCGAAGCGATCGCGCACCGTGGGCGAAGCTCGAAGCGGCAGATGCGGTTGAACTGCAGTGGTCCGAGATGATCGCGCTCGCGCCAGCGATCAAGCGCCGGCTGCCCGACACACCGCTCATCGGTATCGCGCACGACATCATCACGCAGCGCCTCGACCGGCAGGCTCAGGGGCAAGGATCAGCCCTGCGCCGGGCGTTGTTGCGTTTGGCCGCGGCACGAAGTCGTCGGCGCGAGGCAAGGTCGTTCAGCGCGGTCGACCTGCTCATTGTGTTCAGCGAGAAAGACGCCGTGCTCGCCAGCTCGCTCGCGCCCGGGGTGCGAGTCGAGGTGGTGCACCCGGGGCTGGGCCCGACTGATCCTCGCCCTCGTGCGCCGCACGCCGAAGAACCGATCGTGCTGTTCACCGGTGCGATGAACCGACCCGAGAACTCGACGGCCGTGACCTGGTTCATCGACGAGATGTGGCCGCGAGTGCTCGACGCAGTGCCTGCCGCGCGTTTCGTGATCGCCGGTGCGAAGCCATCGGCGGCGCTCGCCGCGAAGGTGTCGGAGACGCCTCGAGCCGAGCTCACCGGCTTTGTCGAGTCGCTCGAGCCCTGGTACGCCGAAGCGAGCGTATTCATTGCCCCGCTTCGTTCGGGCGCGGGCGTGAAGTTCAAGACAGTAGACGCGATGTTGCGCGAAGTGCCGATCGTCACGACCAGCGTCGGCGCCGAGGGCATCGACGCGCCAGAGCTGCTCGGTGCGCTGAGCGACGATGCACAGGAGTTTGCCGAGGCAGTGATCGGGCTGCTGCAGCTGCCAGAAGCGGGGGGCGCAATCGCCGCGAAGGCCCGGGACTGGGCCGAGGGCGTCTACGGCGTCGCCGCTTTCGAGAAGAGGATCCGGGGGCTCTATGCCGACGTCATCGACGCCCAGTAGCGGGTCGCACCGTGCGCGAGTCGTCGCGGTGCTCTCTGCGTTTCGCCCGGACGCGGCGCTCGTCGCTCACTGCGCGGCGCTCGCCCCCCAGGTCGCCGAGATCATCGTCGTCGATGACGGCAGTGGCGAGCATGCAGAGGCTGTTCTTCGGCAGCTCGAGGAGGCGGGCGTTACCGTGCTGCGGCAGCCACAAAACTCGGGCATCGCCGCCGCGATGAACCGCGGCATCGACGCGGCACTCGCCGCTGGCGCGGAGTTCGTGGTCACCTTTGACCAGGATTCGAACGTGCCAGCCGGTTTCGTCGACGCCCTCGTTAACGAGTTCGACCGTGCAGCAGCTGCCGGCCTTCGTGTCGCGATGATCGCGCCCGAGTTCTACTCGCAGACCAGGCAGACCGGCGAGCAGCCAGTCGACGGCTTTCTGGTGTCGGGCGCCCCCATTCAATCGGGGCTGCTCATGCCTGCAGGCGTATTGCGAGAACTCGGTGCGCAGCGTGAAGACTTCTTCATCGATCTCGTTGAGACCGAGTACTACCTGCGTGCCCGGGTCGCCGGGTACGTGTCGTTGTGCGTGCCCGGCCTTACGCTGCCGCACGGCTTTGGGCACCGGCTCTATGTGCACTTTCTTGGCAAGCGCCTCGAGAAGGGCGACGGTCGCCCGCGCATGGTCGCGGTGTCGAGCCCCTTTCGCTATTACTATCGCGCCCGAAACCGTGTCGTCTTGAACCGTGCTTACCGAGGGTTCGCCGAGCTGCGACCCTTGTTGCGTCGAGATGCGAGAAACGATCTGCTGCTCGACTATGCGGTCGCGGTCTGGAGCGCGCGTGGCAAGTTTGCGCTGCTGGCACTCATGGTTGCCGGGTGGCGTGACGGATTCAGAGGGCGGCTCGGAAAGATGCCCGAGAAGCTCATGCGGCGCTCGGGTCGGGTGAGCTGGAAGCATCCCGTGCCAGCGAGCGACGAGTAGAAATCAGCGCTTAGCTTTCGCGCAGGTATGCCGCGAGGGCGTCTTTCGCATCGCGAGGCTTGAAGCCGGTCGCCTCGATCTTGTGCAGCGAGAGCGCGCTGTTCAGCGGTCGCGGGGCAGCCTGCTTGCCAGCGAAGTACTCGGAGGTCGAGACTCCGGTGATGCGATTCGAGTCGTGGCCGGTCGCCTCGTACACCTGCTTCGCGATGTCGGCCCACGACATGGTGTCGCCTTCGTTCGTGAGGTTGTAGATGCCGTACTCGGGGCGCTTCGTGAGCAGATGAGCGATGCCCGCGGCGATGTCTTCGGTGAAACTGAGCCGGCCGAGCTGGTCATCGACCACGCTGGGGTCGATGCCGCGTTCTGCGAGTGAGGCCATGGTGCGCACGAAGTTGTTGCCGTCGCCGATCACCCAACTGGTGCGCACGATGTAGTGTTGCGGAACCGTTGAAGCAATCGCATCGCCGGCGGCTTTCGATTGCCCATACACACCGAGCGGTGCGATCGCGTCGTTCTCGAGGTAGGCCCCGTCTTTCGATCCATCGAAGACGTAGTCGCTCGACACATGTACGAGCGTGATGCGGTGTGCCGCGGCGAAGCGCGCGAGCCCGGCGACTCCGGTCACATTTGCAGCCCAGCACCCAACGCGACCCTCGGCCGTCTCTGCCGCGTCGACTGCGGTGTAGGCGGCCGCGTTGATGACAGTGTCGTAGTCGCTCCAGCGTACGCTCTCGAGCGAGGCTGGGTTGGCAAGATCGATACGCGTCCGGTCTGCGAAGTCCGCGTTCGGCAGTTTCTGCTGCAGCGCGCGGCCGAGCTGGCCGTTTGCTCCGATCACCAGGATGCGCAGCGGCTTCATCGGCACGACGTCGGCAAGGCGCGGGTGCGCGAGATCCTTTTCGCTGCGCTCCGCCTCGTCGAGCGAGATGGGCCAGTCGATTGCCGCGGTCTCGTCTTCGAGGTTCAGAAAGGTGTATTCGCTCTGCGCCTCTGCGCTCCAGTGATCGTTGACGAGGTACACGTAGGCGGTGTCGTCTTCAAGGGTCTGGTAGCTATTGCCCACGCCTCGCGGCACGAAGATCGCCGTATCGGGGCCGAGTTCGGCGGTGAAGACTGCTCCGAACGAGTCGCCCTCGCGCAGGTCGACCCAGGCGCCGAAGATGCGACCGGTCGCCACCGAGACGTACTTGTCCCAGGGCTCGGCGTGGATGCCGCGGGTGGCGCCTCGCTTGTCGTTGTACGAGATGTTGTTCTGCACCGGGCCGAAGTCTGGCAGCCCGAGCGCGACCATCTTCTCACGCTGCCAGTTCTCTTTGAACCAACCACGGTTGTCACCGTGCACGGGCAGGTCGATCAACACCATGCCGGGAATCGTGGTCTCGCGAATCGCCAGAGGTTTCGCAGCCATCGCGTCTACTGCCCCTGCTCGCGGTACTTCGCCTCGGTGGCGGCCTTCTGCGGCTGCCACCATGCCTCGTTTTCGCGGTACCAGTCGATGGTCGCGGCGAGGCCACGCTCGAAATCAGAGAATGACGGCTGCCAGCCGAGCTCGGTGCGCAGTTTGGTCGAGTCGATGGCGTAGCGCAGGTCGTGGCCAGGGCGATCGATGACGTGATCGTAGGCATCCGCCGGCTGACCCATCGTGGTGAGAATCAGCTCGAGCACGTCTTTGTTGTTCTTCTCTCCGTCAGCGCCGATCAGGTAGGTCTCGCCCATGCGGCCGGCCTCGATGATGCGCAGCACGGCGCTCGAGTGGTCGTCTGCGTGGATCCAGTCGCGCACGTTCAGGCCCTCGCCGTAGAGCTTTGGGTGCTCGCCAACCAGAATGTTCGTGATCTGGCGGGGGATGAACTTCTCGACGTGCTGCCGTGGCCCGTAGTTGTTCGAGCAGTTCGAGATGGTCGCCTGCAGGCCGAAAGAGCGGACCCAGGCGCGAACGAGCAGGTCACTGCCGGCCTTGGTCGACGAGTACGGCGACGAAGGGTTGTAGGGAGTGAACTCAGTGAAGCGGTTTGGGTCGTCGAGCTCAAGGTCACCGTAGACCTCGTCGGTCGAGATGTGATGCAGTCGCTTTTCGTGGCGGCGCACAGCTTCGAGCAGCGTGTAGGTGCCGATGATGTTGGTGTCGAGAAATGGGCGCGGGTCGTGCAGCGAGTTGTCGTTGTGCGACTCTGCGGCGTAGTGCACCACGATGTCGTGGTCGCGCACGAGCTTATCGACGAGCTCGGCATCGCAGATGTCACCGTGCACCACCGTGACGCGGTTCTCGGGCAGGCCCGCGAGCGACGCCTCGTTGCCTGCGTAGGTGAACTTATCGAGCACGGTGACGACGTCGTCGGTATTTGCGACGAGGTAGTGCACGAAGTTCGAACCGATGAAACCGGCGGCGCCAGTCACGAGCATCTTGCGAGCCAAGAGGATCCTCCAGGGTCATGCCGCGCGTTCGCTCGGCAGAATTCAACTCGTACCAGCCTACCTTTGGTTCGGGCGGCCTATCGGTGAAGCTGCAAGTGCTGCTGTGGGTTCTCGAGTCGTGCGATTCTCTCGTTCGTCGCGTCGATCCGGTGATTCACTGCAGAAAGACCAACTTTAAGTTCTGCGACGCCCACTTTTAGGTCGATTACTTCGCCGCGGAGCTCCTTGAACTCGCCACCAAGCTCTTTGAATTCACCCCGCAGTTCATTGAAGTCGGCTTTCAGATCGGACTTCAGGTTTCGCATCATCAGGTAGAGCCCGCCGAAAACTCCAGTGGCGGCGACCACTATGGAGATGATCACGCCGATGGTGTCTTGGGTCACGTACATACCTCGATTCTTCGCTGTTGGAAGGGGATATGCAAGTGAATCTACCCTCGAAAAACGCTGGTCACGTCCGGTTTTCGAGACATCGTGCTGATCTGTGGAAAACCCGTGGATTCTTCACCTGTGAGCGACAAATGGGGGAGCGTGCAACGCTGATTGTGAGGTGAGGAAGGGCGATCGCTTAACGCGTCTTCAGTGCACCGCGAACCCGAAGCCCGGCGACGATTGCCCATCGCAGCGGTGCTCTCAAGACGCCGGAGTAGCGCTTCTTCATGAAGCGAATCGCGCTCGCAGTCATGGCACGCTCGGCCATCGCGCTGTGCTTCTTGAGCGAGTGGCCACCCGAATGCACCACCGTCACCGCGGGCTCGAATACGTTGGCATAGCCCGCGAGGCCAATGCGGTAACCGAGATCGATATCTTCGAAATGCAGAAAGTAGCCTTCGTCCCAGCCGCCGATTTCGTCGTTGACCGAGCCTTTCACCATGACAGCCGCACCCGACAGCCATCCGGCGACGCGACGCTCGTCGTAGTCGCTCGCGTTCTTATAGGCCCGCGACCACGGGTTGCTCGGCCAGACGCGCCCAAACAGCGCGTGCCCGACGCCGGTGCCGACTGAGGGAATGTTGCGCGCCGACGGGTAGGTACTGCCGTCTTCGTTCAAGGTGCGCGGGCCGATGCTGCCCGCTCGCGCGTCTTTGAACAACGAGATGGCAAGCTCGGCGATTGACGGCGCTGTGAAGATTACATCTGGGTTGCAGAAGAAATAGGCGTCGAATGCGGCGTCGGCGGGGCCGAGTGAAGCAGTCAGCGCTCGCACGCCAGCGTTCATGCCGGCTCCGTAGCCGGGGTTCGTTGGCAGCCCAACATAGAGCGCATCGTGGCGCGCTGCGATCCTCGACACGTCATCTTCACCCTCTGGTTTATTGTCGACCACCACCACTGCCACGGATTCGCCGTGGTGCTCGCGCAGGGTCGAGAGAAACGGCTCAAGCGCTTCGCCCGATCCATAGCTGACGGTGACAACACCGACACGGGGGCGGTCGCTGGGTGAGGCTGCTGGCATAGAACAAGTCTAGAGAACCGTCCGAGATAGACTGGCCGGATGAAGGGCATCATTCTCGCTGGTGGGTCGGGCACCCGTTTGTGGCCGATTACCAAGGGCATTTCGAAGCAACTCATGCCGATCTACGACAAGCCCATGATCTACTACCCGCTGTCGACGCTGATGATGGCGGGCATTCGCGAGGTGTTGATCATCACGACCCCCGAGCACAGCGATCAGTTCGAAGCGCTGCTTGGCGACGGATCGCAGCTCGGCATGCGCATCGAGTACACCGTGCAGCCGTCGCCAGATGGGTTGGCTCAGGCGTTCATCCTTGGCGAGGAGTTCATCGGTGACGATAGCGTCGCGCTGGTGCTCGGCGACAACATCTTTCACGGCACCGGCCTCGGCACGAACCTGCGCAAGCACACCGAGATCGACGGTGCGGTCGTCTTCGCATACCACGTGGCGAACCCTCGCGCCTACGGCGTGGTCGAGTTTGACGAGCAGATGAAAGCTCTTTCGATCGAAGAGAAACCAGAGAACCCGAAGAGCAACTACGCTGTGCCCGGTCTCTATTTCTACGACAACGACGTGGTGCGCGTCGCGAAGACGATCGAGCCGAGTGCCCGCGGCGAGCTTGAGATCTCAAGCGTCAACGAGCTATACCTCGAGGCGGGGGCGCTCAGCGTGCAGGTGCTTGATCGCGGCACCGCCTGGCTCGACACCGGCACGTTTGAATCGATGATGCAGGCGTCTGAGTACGTGCGGGTGATCGAGGAGCGTCAGGGCTTCAAGATCGGCTGCATCGAGGAGATAGCCTGGCGCAACGGATGGATCGGCGACGCCGAACTTGCAGACCTGGCCGCCCCGCTCGTGAAGAGCGGGTACGGGCAGTATCTGGTGAACCTGAAGCGCTAGAGCGAAGCCGCTGCTGGTCGTCGGTTCTCGCGTTCACGCCACTGGGCAATGTCGGCGGCGAGCAAGCCGCGCCACTCGACCGCTGTGGCATCGAGCAGGAGGTCGCCAGCTTGGTAGGCGGCCTGAATGGCTGCGATCTGATCCTCTTCGACGCCCTGTCGCTGCATGCCGATGCTGTTCACGCCGCGAATGCGAAGAGGTGAGCCGAAGGCCTTGACGTAGGGCGGCAAGTCGCGGGCAACGGGGGTGCCCATGCCGACCATGCAACCGGCGCCGATAAAGGTGCGCTGATGAACCGAGGCGTTCATGCCGATGTTGACGCGATCGCCGATCACACAGTGCCCACCGATGCTGACGCCGGCGCTCACTGTTGCGTTCTCGCCGAGCAGCACGTCGTGGGCGAGGTAAGCGCGATTGAGCACCCAGGATCCAGCGCCCACGGTGGTGGCACGGTAGCTGCCCTGGTGAATAACCGCACCTTCGCGGATAACAGCGTCCTTACCGATGTGTACGCCGGCGTGCGCAATCTCGCCAGCCCACGCAGCGTTCTGCACATGGTCGGTCATCTCGGGTGGCGCACCGATCTGCGCCCCAGGGCCGATCCAAGCGCCGTCTTCGATGACGCACGGGCCGAGAATCACGGCGCCCGGCCCGATCGAGACATCGTTGCCGACAGTCACGCCCTCGCCGATGAAGGCGAGAGGGCTGATGTGCTCACTCACCAGCAGCACCGAGCTTTACGCTTTGGCCAGTCTTTGCCGACTCGATTGAGGCCTCACAAACCCGCAATACGTTGAGACCCTCTTGAAGCGACACGGCTTCACTGGGTTTGCCGAGAATGCGGTCGCGGAACGCTTCCTGCTCGCTCTTGAGAGGCTCACGCTTATCAAGGGCGAAGCGGGTCATGGTGCCCTCACTAACGCCACGGAAGGTAGTCATTGCCTCCCAGTCGGAGTCGATCGTCCCGTTCTCGTAGAACGTGAGGTCAGCCGTCAACGTATCGGCAACAAACGCGCCGCGCTCACCGGTGACGAGCGTGAGACGCTCTTTGAAGGGGGTGAGCCAGTTCACGAGGTGGTTCGTGATGGTGCCGTTCGCGAGCTTCGCCGAGATGGTGATCAAGTCTTCGTGCTGGCGGCCGCTCTGGAACGCGGTCTGGGCCGCAACTTCCGAGAAAGTCGAGTTTGCGAGCCAGGCGGTCAGGTCAATGTCGTGGCTTGCGAGATCTTTCACGACGCCGACGTCGGCGATACGTGCGGGGAAAGGCCCCTGTCGACGGGTGTGAATCTGGTAGACCTGGCCGAGCTCGCCCTGCTCGAGGCGCTTGCGTAGTGCGATCAGTGCAGGGTTGAATCGTTCGACGTGCCCGACTGTGCCAACGAGTCCTTGGCGGTCGAAAGCCTCGACCAAGCGCTCCCCAGCCTCAATCGAGTGCGCGACTGGCTTCTCAATGAGCGCGTGCACGCCTGCGTCAGCGAGAGTAAGGCCGACCTCTTCGTGAAACTGCGTGGGCACGACGACCACGGCTGCGTCGATGCCGTGGTCGATCAATTTCTCAACTGAGTCGTAAAGCGGTAGGCCACCGGCAACACCGTGCGGGTCTCCCATAGCATCGGCGACGGCAACGAGTTTGACGCCTTCTACCTCACGTGCAACGCGCGCATGATGGCGGCCCATCATGCCGAGTCCGATGATTCCCATTTTCAAGGTCATGCTGATTCTCCGGTTTCGTCAGAAATCTGGTTCGGGTGAGCCTGTTGTTCAGATAGGCGAGCTTCCATGAGGGCCACTGCTCGTGCGAGCTGAGTGACTCGTGCATCACTGCGCGCCTTCGCCCGAATCGAGGCGACGGCAAAAAGCATGCCGCCGACGATCGAGACATACAGCAGCAAGTCGGCTCCTCTGCCGATGCCGAAGAAGTTGGCCACTGCTGTCAGTGCGGCAGGGAAGATGATGGCAAGGATCGCGGCGAGTGCGGCGAGCAGCGCAACGATGCGCTTGATCGCGAGTGACCGGTCACCTCGCAGAAAACCAAAGGCCAAGGCAGCGACAATGATGATGCCGAGAATGAGAAGAATCTGAAATGCGGTCATGGTTGCCTATCGGATGAGGAGATCGATAAGTATGTTGACCGAGTTGAGCAGCGACTGGCCCTTGGCCTTTGAGTACTCGGTGTAGAGCACTTCAACGGGCTCTTCTGCATATGGCAGCCGGGTGCGACCGAGTTGCACGATGATCTCAGTGCCGTGTGCCATACGATCCTGCTTCAACTGAATCTGCCGGAGCGCGTCCTGCCGGATAACGCGTAGGCCATTGTGTGCGTCAGTGAGGCGCGTCTTGGTGGTCCAGTTGGTGACCGCGACCGCGGTCTTCAGAACAATCTTCTTAAGAGCGCCTGGTTTGGTGCGATTGTCGAGAAAGCGTGAGCCAAAGACTATCGCGAGGTCCTCTTTCCGCGCTCGCTGGACCATTTTCTCGGCATCTTCTACACGGTGTTGGCCGTCAGCATCGAAGGTAACCACAAATGACGCCCCTCGCTCACGCGCATACTCGAACCCGGTCTGTAGTGCCGCGCCCTGCCCAAGATTGATTGGGTGGGTGACGATGCGTGCACCTGCACGGTATGCAATCAAGGCCCCACCGTCTCTCGAGCCGTCGTCAACGCAAACGACGTTCGGGAATGTCGGAAGCAGGCCAGTGATTACCCCAGAGATGACGGTCGCTTCGTTATATAGAGGAATTACAACCCAGACATCGCTGTTTGGTATCTGGGTGCCTGCGGGCCGCTCCTCGTGCCCCAGCTGGGCATCGGATGGTTCGGTCATGACGCCTATTCTCTCAGATGACGGCGGTGTTGTAGTTGACGTGCAGAACGCGCGGGTTGCTGTTGCGGTACCGAGACGGTAACTTTAAGGCAAAGTTTCAATCTATGGTTGAGACATTTTGTAAGGGGAAGTACTTGTCACATCGCTCTCGGCCTTCACGCTGGCACCGAATTCTACTTTCGGCATGCCTCGCGGTAGCGGCAGCCATAACGCCGATTGCCGCGATTGCTCCGGCAGCCCAAGCAGCCCCCGTCGTTGGATTTAATGCGGGAAACATTATTGATGATTCCCTCTTTTACAACGGCAACGCTATGTCGACAGCCGAGATCCAGACGTTCCTGAACTCCAAGCTGTCGGCGTGCAAGATCGGCACGCCTGGCTACATGCCAGGTGACCTGTCGCCGAGTGGCTCCGGGAACATCATTGCGAGCAACTGCCTCAAAGACTTTCGGCAAACGACCACCAGCCAGCCGGGTGACGCCTACTGCGCGGCATATGCGGGGGCAGTGAACGAGACTTCGGCGCAGATTATTGCAAAGGTCGGGCAAGCGTGTGGCATTAGCCAGAAAGTGCTGCTGGTTATGCTCGAGAAAGAGCAGAGCCTGATTACTGATTCGTGGCCGGTCACGCGACAGTACAACTACGCTCTCGGAATGAATTGCCCCGATAGTGGGCCGAATGGTTCGGCTAACTGTGACGCCGCAAGTGCAGGCTTCTCGAAACAGCTCTACCTCGGCGCCCGTCAGTTGAAGGTTTATAAAGGCAACCCAAATTCGTTCAATTACAAACCGTTTCAGTACAACAACATTCAGTGGCACCCAAACTCCGGCTGTGGCACCTCGTCGGTGTATATCGAGAACTGGGCGACTGCTGCGTTGTACATTTACACGCCATACCGCCCAAACCAGGCGGCGCTGAACGCTGGTTGGGGCACAGGCGACGGATGCTCAAGCTATGGCAATCGAAACTTCTTCCTTTTCTATACATCTTGGTTCGGGGACACTCATGGCTATGAAGTAAGGGGAGATATCGCCGCCTATTGGAATGCACGAGGCGGGAGCGGAAGCGTATTTGGATACCCGACAGGGGCATCCACGTTCTACACCACTCGTTTCGCTGGCGGGCTTTGGCTGCAGTACTTCTCGGGCGGCATTATTACGACTGAGATGAATACTGGCAAAACCGTCGGTATTCCCTTCGGCCAGGTTTTTAGTTACTACAACCTCGAGGCCGGTGGCATCTTTGGGGCGCTCGGGGCGCCGGTTGCCGAGCCCAGTTACTACTCGGCGAGCGGAGGAGCCACACTGCAATGGTTCCAGGGCGGTCTCATGGTCTCATCGAACGCGACAGGTAAGACCGCGAGTGTGGCATTCGGCCCGGTATACGACCTTTACAATGACACCGCCGGCGGCATTTATGGTGTGCTCGGGTATCCGGTGAGCGGATTCACGCAGTACACCGGCGGTAAGCTGCAGAGCTTTCAGCGTGGCGTAATTGCACAGGCTGCCGGCGCGCAGAAGCCGGTATGGGTAGCGGGATCTATCTATGACTATTACAACGGGGTTGCGGGTGGGATCCGAGGCCGACTTGGGTTCCCCCTGGCCGATGCAGTTGCATTGTCAAGCGGCGCCATATCGCAGGAGTTTGCAGGTGGGTTTCTCGTGCAGACCGTCACGGGAGAGATCGCCGAGATCTCGGGGCCGATTCTGGTCGAGTATCGTCGGGCTGAGCGCGAAAGTACTCCGCTCGGTGCTCCCGTCGGAAGCAAGATCACTCTCACCGAAGACGGGGGTGCCGATCTGCTCCAATTCGAGAATGGGGTGGTAGTTACTGAAAAGCGCTCAGGCGTAACCTCAGCAGTCTTCGGCAGCATCTTCGAGCACTATAACGGCGTACTCGGTGGCGTAAGGGGGGCCTATGGGTACCCCACAGCTAGTGTTGCAAAATACTCGGTAAATGGTGGTGGGTCTCTGCAACTGTTCCGCGGTGGAATTGTTTTTGTTTCGGACAAGGCTGAAAGCGTTGCTGGAATGCGCTTCGACAGCCAGATCTATAAGCGCTACAACGGCACAGAAGGTGGCATCTACGGTTGGCTCGGATATCCGGTGCAAGACGAGGTGGTGCAACTGGATGGCAGCAAGTCACAGAAGTTCCAGGGTGGAACCATCTTTGTTACTTCAAGCGGCGCAGTGACAGCGCTAAGCGACGCAACCGCGGCAATATACCAGGCGCGCGGCGGCGTGGAGGGCCCGCTCGGCGTGCAGCAGGGACAGCCCATGCGATACTCAGCCGGCTCGGGTGCACTGCTGACCTTCTTTGCCGGAGGCATTATCACGCAAGAGTCGCAGACCGGTACTGCGGCGTCGCTTCTCTACAGCGATCCACTATTCGTGTACTACAACACACGTGTCGGTGGCATCTACGGCAAGCTTGGCTACCCCATGAGTGAGTCCTTGAATGATTCATCAGGCGCACTCGCCCAGAGCTACCAAACGGGTGTACTGCGAAAATCTCCTGATGGGCGTGTGTTCGAGTTCACTCAAGAAAGTTGGAGCGCATATCTCGCGAGCGGCGCGGAATCGGGAGTGCTCGGCACCGTAGCAGACCATAGCTACTCATATTCGGCAAATGGTGGCGGCAGGGTGCAGTTCTTCAAGAACGGATTGATTACAGTCGAGAACAAGACAGGCAGTACTGCGGTCCTGCCGCATGGGCCGATCTACGACTACTACAACAATGTCGTTGGGGGAATCTACGGGTCGTTGGGATACCCCGTTACGAACCAGACCACGACAAACGGGACCATAGTGCAGCGGTTCCAAAACGGTACGTTGACCTACGATGGAACGAAGGTTACCCGCTCGTAGTCATTTCAGACGATCTGCCGGTGTCCCCCGTAAATTTTTTCGCTCCGCCAAGTACAACCTTGGCGGGTACGCCGACAAGCAGACTAAAGGGGGGTGCTTTCGTGTGCTCTGTTACGACTGCGCCGGCGGCAACAATCGAATGGTCACCGATGTCGCTGCCCATGAGAATTACGGCATTGGCCCCAACGTAAACGTGGTTCCCGATCCTTGTCGCTTTGCGTTCTATCGGCAACGATCCCTCGGAAACGCACCGGGCCACCGTCGAGTGAGTATAGATCTGGGTGCCCGCCGAAAGGTTGCATGACTTGCCGATGGTGAGGCCGCCGCTGCCGTCAATAACGCAGAACGCCCCGATCCAGCAGCCCTCGCCGATTTCTGGCTCTCCTACTAACCAAGCGTGCGGGTGGAACGGGTTTGCAGGAAGCCCGCCGTGCCCATCTTTATCGTTCATTCTCTCTCCCAGATCTTGCTGCGTTGTCGGCTCATCTCGCGCTGTTAGAATCTACATTCGTACAGGCGGTCGAACCATGGCCGGGCAGTTGGAGCCAGTGTAACTTGGCGAGAGGAAGACGCGTGTCCATTCATTCACGGTCCGTATTGGTGACCGGCGGCGCTGGCTTTATCGGAAGCCACCTGGTTGATCGTTTGATCCAAGAAGGTGCGTCGAAGATTGTCGTTGTCGATAACTTCTTCCTTGGTAGCGAGCACAATCTGGACGATGCTAAACGAGCCTTCCCGGATCTCGAGGTGATTCGCCTCGACGCTTCAAACCTCTCAGCAATGCAAGACGTGGTCACGGCCCATCAAATCGAGACCGTGTTCGACCTGGCAACGATCCCGTTGCCCACTTCCCTGACCTATCCGCACTTTACGATGCAGACGAACATTGGCATTACTAGCACCTTCTGTGAAATTGCGCGCCGTGGTCTCATCGAGCGTCTCGTGCACATGTCTAGTTCCGAGGCATACGGTTCGGGCCGTTATGTTCCGATGGATGAGGATCACCCGCATGATGCGTTGACTCCATATGCGGCTGCAAAGTCTGCGGAGGATCACATTTTGCGCTCGTTTGTGAGCACGTTTGGCATCGATGCGACGATTATTAGGCCTTTCAACAACTACGGGCCTAGGCAGAACCCGGGCTCGTACGCGGGCATCATTCCGATCATTGTGCAGAAAGTGCGAGCCGGCGAGCCGATTCTGATTCATGGTGATGGCGAGCAGAGTCGCGACTTCACCTTTGTGAGAGACACAGCAGACTTCGCTGTCACAATTCATGACACCCCCGAATGCCGTGGTCAGGAGATCAACGTGGCGACCGGCGTGGGTACCTCGATCAACACACTAGTCACTCGCATGCTCGAGATTATGGGCAAGCCGGATCACCCCATTGAGCATGTCGAGGAGCGGCCAGGCGACGTTCGTCGCCATATGGCAGACGTTACGAAGCTCAGCGGTCTCGTTGGACGTCAGCCTGAGGTACTCAACGTGGACGCTCTCGCTGAGACCATCGAGTGGTACGAGAAGACTCTCTAATGCGTCTCAACGTTCCGCTTACGGGGGCCGAAGAGCTCGCGCTTGTCGAAGAGGTTCTCGAGTCTGGCTACCTGACACAAGGCCCGAAGGTCACGGAGTTCGAGCGGCTCGTGACTGAGTACGTTGGCACCGACCATGGTTTCGCGACGAGTTCTGCTACGACCGGTCTTCACATCGCGCTCCACGCGGCGGGTGTTCGCCCTGGTGACGAAGTGATCATTCCCGACTTTAGCTTTCCTGCAACCGCAAACGCTGTCATTCAGCAGGGGGCGATCCCTGTGTTCGTTGATATTGAACTCGAGACGTTCAATATCAACGCGAGCCTGATTGAGGCTGCAATCACTGAACGCACTCGTGCAATCATGCCTGTACATGCGTTTGGCTTGCCAGCAGACATGGACCCGATCAACGGGGTTGCCAAGAAATATAACCTGCCAGTGATCGAGGATGCAGCGTGCGCCCTCGGAGGTACCTACAAGGGAAGGCAGGCCGGGTCTCTTGGCACTGCTGGCGTTTTTTCCTTCCATCCACGCAAGATCATCACGACCGGTGAGGGTGGCCTCGTTACGACTTCAAACGAGGAGATCGCCGAGAAGATCAGCGTGCTGCGCACTCACGGTTCGGTTCGTGGGAGCCACTTCATGTCGTTCATCGACGCTGGTTACAACTATCGGCTGAGCGACGTGCTCGGAGCGATTGGTGTGGCTCAAATGGCCAGGCTCGATGGCATCCTCGAACGCCGCCGGGAACTTGGTATCCACTACGCGCAAGAGCTGCGAGGGGTGGCCGGTGTTACCGCGCCAGTCGTGCCTGCAGAGACTCGCCACGCGTTTCAATCTTATGTCGTGCTACTTGACGAAGGTATCGATCGCAATGCGGTTATCGACCGCATGCGTGAGCGCGACATTGAAACGACGCTAGGCACTTACTCGATGCATTTGCAGCCATATTTCAGCGAGCGGTTTGGTATCTCTGATGAACAGTTACCGATGGCTACGCGAGCCCACCACTCTGCACTGACGCTTCCGCTGTATCCTCAACTTACTGAAGATGATGTGCGTGCAGTTTGCAACACTCTCGCCGAGGTGCTTTCCTAGGTTCTTCTGCATACCCACTCGAAAGGTCAAGGTGTGAGTACCGTAACTGTCATCGACTACGGGGTGGGCAACATTGCCTCTATCGCGAACATGTTGAAGAAAACCGGCCATTCGGCCGTTCTTGCCAGTGATCACGAGCAAATTCGCAAAGCATCGAAGATTATCCTTCCCGGTGTGGGAGCGTTCGACTACGCTGCGGCAAAGCTCGATGCCACCGGCATGCGAGATCTTCTACGCGAACGCGCGTCGGCTGGCGTGCCGGTACTCGGGGTCTGTCTCGGAATGCAGTTGCTGCTCGATTCGAGTGATGAGGGAAAGCTAGCGGGCCTTGGTTTGATCCCTGGGGGATCGCACCGGTTTCCGTCTGAGGTCAACGGGGCTCGGCTTCGAGTGCCGCATATGGGATGGAACGCAATCGAGAGGACGGCTGAAGCGCGGCAAACACTGCCAAGCGTAGGGAACGGCGACCGGTTCTACTTCGTACATTCGTTTTACGTGAAAACGGACGACCCGGCGCACGTCATGGCAACGACGGTGCACGGCGTGCGATTCGCCTCGATGATCCGTCGTGAAAATGTAACAGGCGTGCAGTTCCACCCTGAAAAGAGCCATCGGTACGGAATGCGACTGCTCTCCGACTTCGCTGAAATGGCATGAGCATGGGCTTGCTTCCTCGAGTTATCCCTGTACTGCTCCTTCAAGAGGATCGCTTCGTGAAGACGAGAAGCTTCGATGAGGCTGTCTATGTTGGCGATCCAGTAAACGTGCTGTCGATCTTCAACGACTACGAAGTTGACGAGATGCTGCTGATCGACATTGAAGCTGCGAAACGCCGTTCGCCGATCCAGTTCGACCGCTTAGCTCACTACGCTGCTGAAGCCTTCGTGCCGCTCGCCTACGGTGGAGGCATAGATAGCCTTCAGGCCGCCGAGCGACTCATCCGAATCGGATACGAGAAGGTTCTTTTCAACACGGCTCTGATTGAGACCCCGGAAGTGGTTCGCGATGCGGTGCGCACGCTCGGCGCACAGGCTGTGATCGCCGGACTCGATATCGCGATGGTCGACGGCGAGCCACGGCCGGTGTTGAGATCCGCGACTTCAGAGGCCGGCATGAGTCTCGAGGATTGGTGCGAGCTTGTTAATGATGTAGGCGTCGGCGAGGTGCTCGTTACGGTCGTTGACCGTGAGGGTGGTCGGCAGGGCATCGCCACCGAATTGATTGCGAGCATCGTAGATTTGGTGCATGTACCGGTTATCGCCCACGGTGGTGCGGGAACCCGGCAACACTTGGTTGAGGCGATTCGCTTGGGGGGAGCGCAGGCCGTTGCCGCGGGTAGCCAGTTTGTGATGCAGGGGGCCCGCGATAGTGTGCTCATCAATTACCCGAGCAGATCCGAGCTGAGCCACTTGTTTGAGGCTGAAACTCAGGAAGCCGGCCAGTTCACACTCGCTGAGAACGTTGACGAGCGGTATGCGATTGCCGGTCGCGATCTCTCTCGGACCACAATGTGCGACCGTTGCCTTATTACCTCCGATGTGCCGGGAGCGCGGCTTGGCGAGAGCGCAGTGTGCTTCTATTGCGGCCTACACGATGAACTAGACGCTCAATACCCCATAGGTGAGGCGAGCACGGCCGCTCTTCAAGCTTTTGTCGAACGTCTCAAGCGAGAGGGCGTGGGCAAGAAGTATGACTGCATCATGGGGGTGAGCGGCGGTACAGACTCCTCCTACCTTGCGCATTTGCTCGTGAAGATGGGTGTGAGGCCGCTCGCGGTGCACTTTGATAACACCTGGAACTCGCCGACAGCCACCTCAAACATCTACGCGGTGCTCGACAAGCTCGGGGTCGACCTGGAAACCTACGTCGTCGATAACAACGAGTACGACGACATTTATCTCTCATTCTTGAAAGCCGGAGTGAAAGATATCGAGGCACCGACCGACATCGGCTTTATGGGGGTGCTTTACCGGGCCGCTGAAAAGCACGGCATCAAGCACATCGTCGAAGGGCATTCATTTCGAACCGAGGGCGTGTCTCCTATGGGTTGGCTCTATATGGATGGAGGCTACATCAAGTCTGTGCATAAACGCTTCGGCCTGCTTCCGATGAAGACCTACCCAAACATGGACTTCAAGAGCTTTCTCAAGTGGTCGGCATTTAGTGGGATCGAACGCACGAGACCGCTTTACTGGGTTGACTACCACAAAGAAGACGCGAAACAGTTTCTTGCAGACGAGTATGGCTGGCAGTGGTACGGTGGTCATCACCTCGAGAACAGGTTCACCGCGTTTTATCACACGTTCTTTTTGCCAAAACGGTTTCAGATCAACTTCAGACAAATTGAACTCTCGGCGCTCGTACGCTCGGGTCAGCTGGATCGCGCAGAGGCAAGGGATATGTTCTTCGCACCGCGCTACCCTGATCCGCAGCTCATCGCGATGGTCAAGAAGAGGCTGGGGCTCTCCGACGTGCAGTTCGACGAGTTTCTCACGATGCCGGTGAAGACCTACCGTGACTATCCCACATATAAACGCCGCTTTGAACTGCTGCAACCACTATTTTGGTTGCTGCTGCGCCTGAACAGAGTGCCCAAGAGCTTCTACGAGAAATTCTGCAAGCCACAGCGGGTGACTCGCTGAGCTAGGGCTCCGCGGGCTCAAATGTCCACCAGTATTCTCAAGTAGTATCCGTAAGCAGCCTTATGTCGGCGATTGAAAGGTTTCGAATGTCCAACGAATTCATCCCAGCAGCTAAGCCAATCATCGGTGATGAGGAGCGCGCTGCGGTCGACCGCGTGATGCGATCGGGAATGATTGCTCAAGGGCCAGAAGTCGCTGCGTTTGAGCGTGAGTTTGCTGACCACTTTGTCGAGGGTCGTGAGACCGTGGCGGTGAACTCCGGCACTAGCGGACAGCATCTTGGTCTGCTTGCTGCGGGCGTCGGCCCGGGCGATGAAGTGATTGTCCCCTCATTCACGTTTGCGGCAACAGGCAACTCGGTGGCTCTGACAGGGGCTACGCCGGTCTTTGCCGACATCGAACCGCATTACTTTACGCTCGACCCGCAGGCTGTGCGCGCCGCGATCACTCCAAAGACCAAGGGAATCATGCCGGTGCACCTTTATGGCCACCCTTTCCTGGTCGATGAAATTGAGGCGATCGCCAAGGAACATGGTCTCGCAATCTACGAAGATGCCGCCCAAGCTCACGGTGCGAGCTGGGGCGGTCGACCGGTCGGTACGATCGGTGATTTCGCTATGTTCAGCCTTTACCCCACGAAGAACATGACCTCTGGTGAGGGCGGTATGGTGACCTGTGTGAACGCCGAGATTGCACGCAATACTCGTGTGCTGCGTAACCAGGGTATGGAGAAGCAGTACGAAAACGAAGTTATTGGCTTCAATTCCCGTATGACCGATATCCACGCAGCAATCGGCCGCGTGCAGCTGACAAAGGTCGATGCTTGGACGGAGAAGCGCAAACGCAATGCTGCAACACTAAACGCCGGTCTTGCCGGTATCGAGGGGCTGCAGACACCTCGCGTTGCTGATGGGGCGGTGCACGTCTACCATCAGTACACGATTCGCCTTGAATCGAGTGAGCGGGATCGCTTCCGCAAGGCGCTGCACGAGGAGTACCAGATCGGTTCGGGTGTGTATTATCCGGTTCCTAACCATCGTCTGACCTCGCTCGCGGGGTTTGCTCCTGGCCTCGAACTGCCGGAGACCGAACGGGCTGCGGCTGAGGTACTGTCTTTGCCTGTACACCCCTCGCTCAGTGAGGGTGACTTGGAGAGAATCATTGAGGCCGTTGTCTCGGTTTCTCGAGCCGGTGCCTAGACAGACCGAATCTCTGTTCGAGGGGGGCCAGAAACCCTTACTCGTTCGCCGCGTTGCGCGCCGATTGCCGCTCTCTCTTTCCTGCAAGTTGCAGCGAATTATCCTCGCTTTCATGGATGCGTGGTACCGAGCCCGGGCAGATAAGCTTCCTCGGGTGAGCTGGGTGGTCGGCCCAAACGAGGTCGCAAACATGGTCAGTATGTTCGCGTCTGCAATTCCTGGCTCCATGACCGCCGTCATCGTTCGGCATCCTTTCTACGCCGGACCGTTTGATGTGCAACCACCCGAACGATTGAGCTGGTTGTCGGCGATATGGTGGCGTTGGGTTGCTCTCCCCGCGACCTTTGTGCGGTTTGCCAATTCCGCCGCCGGGTTCATTTACCTGAGTCAAAACGGCTATCTTCTAAACCTTCGCGACGGGCGCGAGTTCGAGATGCGTTTTCTGAAGAAGCATGGGGTGAAAATTGTCCACGTGTTTACCGGCAGCGATATTCGTTCTCCCGTGCTAATGCAGGCGCACGAGGATGCGAGCGGCCTGCCAAACATCGCGAGCTACTTGAAATACACGGACGCCGCGTTTCGTGATCCGGGCTTTGACGAGGAGCGTCGGCGCACGGGTGAGATCGCAAATCGTTACGCTGATGTCATCTTTACTTATCGCGTCGATCAAAAAGGTTACATCGATCGTCCATCCAAACCGTTTCCATATATGGTCGCCGATGCCCAGTTTGCGACCAACCTCGATAAGTTCGATCACGTCACTCTTCCGGTCTTGCTGCACGCACCTTCTTCGCCGATCATCAAAGGTACGCAACTGGTTCGTGCGGCCATAGCTGCTCTTCGAGAGGAAGGCTTCGAGTTCGAGTACATCGAGGTTACTGGGGTACCGCATGAGCAAGTGCTGGAGCATCTCAGTCGCGCGCATATTGTGTTGAACGAGTTTTACTCGCACGCTCCGGGAGTGTTTGCGGTTGAGGCAATGGCTGCGGGTTGCGTGGTGCTCACAAGCGCGGATGAGAACATTGAACCCGATCTCCCAAGACGGTCGAATGAGGCCTGGGTCGTGACGAAGCATTGGCAGGTCTACGACCATCTGAAAGGCTTGCTCCAGAACCCTGATCGATTGGAAGCTCAAGCAAAGCGGGGACAGAGGTGGGCGCGAGAGCATGCCTCGGTGAGCGTAGTCGCGCCAAAGCTCGGCGAGCTGTTTGAAGAATTAGCGAGAGGTGTATGCGTAGAGTAGTTGGAGTATTCCAACGGTTGATCGTTCATCTGGGGTACCTATACCCGGGACGGATGAACGGTGGGAAGCGAATCAGTTGGGTTGTCGGACCCAACGAGGTCGCGAGGATGGTCTCCCAGATTGCAGATGTGATTCCAGACTCCTATACCGCGTTGATCGTGAGGCATCCGTTCTACTCGGAAACCTACGACTATCAACCTCCGCCTGAAGAGACGGCGCTCCGCGCGCTATGGCGACGTATTGTGTTGAACGCTTGGATATTCGGAAGGCTGGCGCGCCATGCGACAGGATTCATTTACCTGAGCCAGAACGGTTATCTCAATGATCAGTTCGACCATCGGCGTTTCGAGTTTTCGTTTCTGAAGCGACGCGGTCTGAAGATCGTGTGCTACTTCACCGGAAGTGACATTCGATCACCCAACCTGATGCGTCAACACGAGGAAAAGACCGGGCTGCCGAATATTGCAAGCTACCTCAAGTTCAGTGACCCCGCATTCGGGACGGATGCGTTCGAAGAGTCTCGTCGCAGTATTGGCGAGACTGCCGACGAATTCGCCGACGCAATCTTCACGGCTCGTGTTGAACAAGCTGGCTACATCACCAGCAAGACCGAGTCCTTTCTCTACTTCTTACCCGACGAAGACATTAGCGAGTCGCTGCAGAAGTTTGACCGGATGGAGACCCCAGTCGTCCTGCATGCTCCGTCTTCGCCGGTAATCAAAGGCACACAGTTGGTTCGCGCCGCAGTTAAAGCGCTACAGCAAAGTGGGGTCGAGTTTGAGTATGTCGAACTTGTAGGGGTTCCTCATGAACAGGTGCAAGAACAGTTGCGCAGAGCCCATGTCGTGCTAAATCAGTTCTATGCCCACATGCCGGGTATGTTCGGGGTCGAGGCACTTGCCTCCGGATGCGTCGTGCTCATGAGCGCTGACGAGCATATTGAGACCGACCTGCCCTCCGGCTCCAATGACGCCTGGGTTGTCACGAAACACTGGCAGGTTTACTCCCACTTGCGCGAAGTGCTTGCGCACCCCCATCGAATGCGCGAGCAAGCCCAGGCGGGACAGGATTGGGTACGGCGACACGCAACGGCGAGTGTTAGCGCAGATCGATTGACGCAGCTTCTGAACAGGCTTGAGGCTGACAGCTAACTTAGAATGGTAGATCGCAGTTGAATACCGCGAAGGAAAGAATATGACTGAGAACGCCGTGAGCGCCGTGGACCACCGCGGGGATCTCTACCAAATGTGTGTCAGAACGGTTATGGACACCACGGACCCAGACATATGGTTTGACGAGAACGGTGTCTCATCGCATGCGCTGACTTACGACGCATACATCGCGCCTGTGGTTGATGCTGCCAATAGTGGCCGACGTGAGTCTGAACTTCGCGAATGGGTTGAAAAAATCAAACGTGCGGGACGCAATAAACCTTACGACTGCGTGATCGGGGTCAGCGGTGGAGTCGACAGCACCTATCTGATCTACCAAGCTGTGCAACTCGGGCTAAGGCCGCTCGCGGTGCACTTCGACAGCGGCTGGAATTCTGAGCTCGCTGTGAAGAACATTGAGAACATCGTGGCGAAGCTCAAGCTCGACTTGGTTACCGAGGTAGTTGACTGGCGCGAGATGCAGGATCTGCAGCTTTCCTTTCTGAAAGCTTCGGTGCCAAACTGCGACATTCCGACCGATCACGCATTTCCGGCGGTCGCTTACCGACAAGCAGCGAAGTATGGGATAAAGTACATTCTCTCTGGCGCGAACTTCGCAACTGAATCGATTCTGCCAACTGCGTGGGGCTACAACAACTCGGATCAGAAGCACGTCAAGGCAATCCAGCGTCAGTTCGGTAGCGTCCGGTTACGGAGTTACCCGACCATGGGGCTCTTCAAACGGCATATCTGGTACGGCGGGGTGCACGCAATTCGCACGCTGAACCTACTCGATTTCATGCCTTACGTGAAAGCTGACGCGAAGGAGATAATCACCCGCGAGCTAGAGTGGAGAGACTACGGAGGAAAGCATCATGAGTCCGTCTTTACTCGTTACTTTCAGGGATATTACCTGCCGACGAAGTTCGGATTCGACAAGCGTCTCGCCCACCACTCATCGCTCATTCTTGCGGGGCAAATGACTCGCGAAGAGGCGCTCGAAGATCTGAAAGAACCCCCGTACGATCCAGCGTTGCGCGAAGACGACCATGCCTTCATCGCGAAAAAGCTCGGGGTCTCGGTTGCTGAACTCGATGAGATCATCGCGCGCCCCGCGCGGAATCACCTCGATTACCCAAACTCGAATCAGGTGTGGCAACGTTACGCTGAGCCAGTGCGTAGCCTCGCTGGGATGATGCGAAAGTTCCGCTGAGATGGCGCTAATGCCGAGAGTGATTCCGGTGTTGCTGGTCAGTAACGGGTACTTGGTGAAGCCGGTCGCGTTTCGCAAACCAGTCTACATTGGCGACCCAATCAACGCCGTGAAGATCTTTAATGAGAAAGAGGTCGACGAGCTCGTCGTGCTCGATATCGACGCGAGCGCTCGAGGCGCTGGCGTGAACTTCGATCTGGTCGAGAGCATTGCCTCTGAAGCTTTCATGCCAGTTGGGTACGGTGGTGGCGTGTGTTCGACTGCTGATGCAACCAGGATCATTGGTGCTGGACTTGAGAAGGTGGTGCTCGGGAAGAGCGCCCATGAAACGCCAGCGGCCGTTGCTGAGATCTCGGCTCAGATAGGTAGCCAGAGCACCGTGGTGTCTGTTGACGCAAAGCGTAAGCGCTTCGGTAGTGGCTACGAGGTGATGGTCAATAACGGGAAGACTCGCTCGCGTATGGACCCTGTTGCTTTTGCTCAGCGGGCGGTGCAGCTGGGAGCTGGTGAGATCCTGCTCTCGTCAATCGATCGTGAGGGCAGCCGTGCCGGTTACGACTTAGACCTGATTCGAAGTGTCGCCGTCGAGGTATCGGTGCCAACAGTCGCGATCGGTGGAGCGGGTGAGCTTCAGCATCTCGCGGAGGGGCTCTCCGTTGGCGCCTCGGCTGTCGGTGCGGGAACCATGTTCGTGCAAAATGGCAAGCACAAAGCGGTGCTCATCACGTACCCGTCCCCGGCAGAGTTGCAGCGACTCGGCCAGCCGGATGCACTAGGAGGAGGCACTCTTTGAGCCAGCCAGAGGCGCGCCGCCTTCGTATGCTTATCCTGATGTTCACGCGACTGGACAAGGAGCCTCGCGCGTACAAACAGATCATTCATTTCTCCAAACATTTTGATGTGACCACGGTCGGATACGGTCAACCCCCGGTCGAAGGCGTACGCCACATTGAGTTGCCCGAGTCTGTTGCCCTTCCCCCGTTGAAGCGCCGGTCACTCTATGCGCTCCAAACGATCAGTTTTAAGCTGCGTCTTTATGGGCTCGCCTACAGAACCATCGCGCTCCACCGATGGCTTTACGAGCGGCTCTCGCAGGAACAGTGGGACATCGTCATCGCCCATGACGTGAACACTATTCCACTCGCCAACCGACTCAGTGCTAAATACGGGGTGCTCGCGGATATGCACGAGTACGCTCCTCGCCAGTACGAGCACTCAAAGGAATGGGTGCGCGTTACGGCACCGTACTATCGTTGGATCTGCGCAAACGAGCTTCCAAAAGCGCGGGCGATCACGACAGTGAGCCAGGGAATCGTTGACGAGTACCGACTGCAGTTCGGCATTGACCCAGTACTCGTGGTCAACGCGACGCCCGCCGCCAACCTGGCGGTGGGCGAGGTATCGTTGCCGATCAAGCTGGTGCACAGCGGAATCGCAGCGCCAGCACGCAAACTCGAGATCATGATCGATGCGGTGCTGGCCACGCGTTCAGACGTAACGCTTGATCTCTACTTAGTAAATTCCGCTGACGAAAGTTATTTAGACGAGTTGCGGGCCAGAGCCCGTGGTGACCGCCGTATCAGGTTCCAAGAACCCGTTGCATATGCCGACCTGGTGCAGACTCTGCAGGGCTACGACATTGGACTCAGCATCATTGCCGCAACGACATTTAACCACGAGTATTGCCTGCCGAATAAGTTTTTCGACTATGTGCAAGCTCGCCTCGGGCAGTTCATCGGCCCGTCACCGGAGATGGCGCGAATCGTCAACGAGTATCAGATGGGCGAGGTGCTCGAGGATTTCGAGACAGACACACTCACGGCGGCTCTTGACGCACTTGACGTGGAGACGGTGCGTGAATGGAAGCTGCGCGCCGACGTCGCTGCTGGAACCCTGACGGGCGAGAGCCAAGTCGAAATTTGGGATGAGCTTGTGCGCTCAATGACCGCGCGCTAGTCCATACAATGTGAGGAAAGTGCTTGGCACTACTAGACTGAGACGGTTAAAGAAGAACACCGGCGCGACCCCACTTTATTTTTGTGCCGGAATGTGAGGCCACGAGATGAAGCTGATCTACCAAACTTTCCGGCGGTTGCTCCCACTCCTCCCGAGTAATGCAAAACGCATCCTTTATGTGTTTTCGATCTTATCGAGCGCCCTGGCTCTTCTCGATATTGCGGCTCTCGGCCTGCTTACGCTAGTGCTCGGTGGACTGGTGTCAGGCAGCGCGATGACGATTCCGGTGATCGGCGGTTCGCTCCCGCCCGGTTCAGAAATCGGAATGCTGGTGGTTGTCTGCGCGATCATCATTCTTAAATCTGTGCTTTCGATCGCTCTTCAATGGGTCATGACCCGCAAATTTGCCACCTTTGAACTCGATATGGGTGGGCAGCTTTTCCAGTCTTATCTCAAATCAAGCTGGGCCGACCGGTCGAAGCGCAATACAGCCGAGCTGGTGAGACTCGCTGACGTGGGCACAGCAAACGTGATCTCCGGTTTCATCATTCCGATCACAATGATGCCCGCACAGGTCGCGACGTTTCTCGCTGTGCTATTGGTGCTCGTGTTTGCGCAGCCAACAACCGCGGCTATCACACTGATCTTTCTCGGCTGTGTTGGTATCGTCATGTACCTTTTGATTGGCAAGAAGACCCTTGAAGCCGGAGAAGTGCAGCGGTACTACACCCTGCGCGTTGCGGTACTCGTGACTGACATGTTTTTTGCTCTCAAAGAAGTCACGCTGCGTAACAAGACGCAGGAAGTGGCTGACGTTGTGCATCGCAACAGGCTTCAGACCACTCGATCTCGCGCAAATCTGTCATTCCTTGGATCGGTGCCGAAATTTGTGGTCGAATCGGCGCTCGTAGGTGGCTTCTTGCTGATCGGAGGGGTGGCGTATCTCATGGGTGGTCCTGGTGAGGCGTTCAGCGCGATCGCACTGTTCGGTGTCGCAGGGTTTCGCATGATCCCCTCGCTCATTACCTTCCAAGGCGTGATATCCAGCGCCACCGCGACCCTTCCTCAGGTCGACATGATCATTGACGACATTCTTCTCACCCGGAAGTACCAAGAGCGAGCAGAAAGTCTCGGCAGTGATCCGTTGCCCGAACGAATCGATGCCCTTAGCCTGAACGATGTCACTTTCAGATATTCTCTCGACGCAGAGCCCGCGCTTCGCGACGTAAATCTCGATATTCCCTTCGGGTCGAGTCTCGCTCTTGTTGGGCACTCGGGTGCAGGTAAGTCGACGCTCGTTGATATGCTGCTCGGCCTACTCGAACCAAGCGAAGGCGCCCTTTCGATCGATGGTCAGCCCCTCACAAACGTGCTTGCAGCATGGCGCTCCCGCGTCGGCTACGTGCCGCAAGACGTGATCCTGTTCGATGGCACGATCGCTCAAAACGTGGCCCTCACATGGGAGTCAAACTACGACGAAGATAAAGTTCGCGAGGCGCTGCGCCGGGCGCAGCTTCTCGATGTGGTCGAGGCTCGAGAGGGGGGCATCCACGCATACATCGGCGAGCGAGGAATGGCGCTCTCGGGTGGGCAGCGTCAACGCATGGGGATTGCGCGAGCACTGTACAGTGACCCCCTCGTGCTCGTGCTCGATGAGGCGACGAGCGCGCTCGACACCGAAACGGAGTCGCGAGTCACGAAAGCGATCGCGGAGCTCAAGGGAAATGTCACACTGATTAGTGTGGCTCACCGCCTTTCGACCATTCGCGACAGCGACCAGATCTGCTTTATGGCTGATGGTCAGATTGTGCAGTCTGGCAGCTTCGAAACCCTGGTGCGCGATGTGCCCGACTTTGCGGTGCAGGCAAAGCTCGCTGGTCTCACCTGGGAGGGCGGGGACGAAGCGCTGACCGGACCCATCGAGCTGCCGCTTGCAGAGGGTGACGAGTGACTGCTCGACCGAGCCTGCTGATCCTCTCGTTTTCCGATATCGCATCGGACGCGCGAGTGCTTCGGCAAGTACGGGCATTCGTCGATGCGTACGACGTCACAACGTGTGGTCTGGGCGAAGCGCCGCTGCCGGGGGTGCGGCACCTGAGCATCCCAGATGAGCGGTCTGCGCTCGGGCTGAAGGTTCGCCCCTATGTCGATGCGGCGCTCGTGCGTACGCACTTGTACCGGGCCGCGTACTGGAGCGACCCTCTGATTCGTGCAGCGGGCCGCGTTCTCCGCGGCCAGACGTTCGACGCGGTCGTGGCGAACGACATCGAGGCAGTGCCGCTCGCGCTCAGCATTGCGAATCCAGAGACCGTGCATATTGATTTGCACGAGTTCTTCCCGGGCCTGCACGATAACGTGCCCGAATGGAACCGAGTGCGAAAGCCATATTTCGAGTGGCTGCTTCGTACCTACGCCAGCCGTGCGGCATCAGTGACGACGGTGGGCGAGGGCTTGGCTGAGGCATACCGTGAACGCTATGGAATTGCTTGTCGTGTGGTCACAAACGCGGGGCCCCTGCTGAACCTGCGGCCGACTGCTGTGCACAAGCCGATCCGGCTCGTGCACAGCGGAGTAGCCCAACCCGGCAGGCAGCTTGAACTCATGATCGATGCGGTTGCGCGTTCGTCGAATGACCTCACGCTTGATCTCTACCTCATGCCGAGCGATCTGCTTTACCTCGATCGGATTAGGGAAATCTCAGCTAGTACGGACGGCCGTGTCAGGGTACTGGATCCTCTGCCATATGCGCACTTGGTGACGACCCTGAATGACTATGACGCTGGGATATTCGTGCTGCCCCCAACGACGTTCAACAATGCGAATGCACTCCCCAACAAATTTTTCGACTTCGTGCAGGCGAGACTCGGGATGGTGATCGGGCCGTCCGCAGAGATGAGCCGAATCCTCAGGGAGCACGATCTCGGGGTGGTGACGAGCGATTTCACCGTGGCCGCGACCGTCGAAGCGCTCGACGCGCTCACTCCCGAGCATATTGAGCGCTACAAAGCGAACGCAGAAGCGGCCTCAGCGCAACTCTCTGCGCAGACTCAGGTCGAGGTCTGGCTGCGAGAAGTGCGCGGGCTGTTTCAGCGTGAGATCGGGGCGAACGAGTGAGCACCGAAGATAACCCGGTAGTCGACGTCACAGTTGCGGTTCACTCGGCAACGCGGCCGATTTCACGCGCAGTTGCTTCGGTGCTTGAGAACGAGACGCCGCTGCGCGTGACTGTCGTTGCTCACAATATTGATCCCGAGATCATTCGTGCGAACCTGGGCGAGCTCGCACTTGATCCGCGCGTGCACCAATTGAGTCTGCACGACGGCATTCCGAGCCCGGCTGGGCCGATGAACCTCGGCTTCGGCGCGAGCGAAACCGAATTCTTCTCTGTGATCGGCTCTGATGACGCTCTTGCAGCCGGAGCAGTCGATAGCTGGGTAGCGCTTGCCCAGAGTGCTGAGGCGGACGCGGTTCTTGCGCGCGTTCAGCACGTCGGCGGGCCTGCGGAACCTACCCCACCGGTGCGCCCGGGTCGTACGGCTGACCTCGACCCGATAAAGGATCGGCTCGCGTACCGTAGCGCTCCGCTCGGTCTGCTACGGCGGAGCGCGTTCGGGCACCTTCGATTCCCGGTTGGGCTGCGAAGTGGCGAGGATCTGCCCTTCGTTACCCGTATGTGGTTCTCGGATCGCAAGATCGCCCTGGATCTTCACGGCCCGGCTTATCTTGTTCATCCGGATGCAGAGGATCGGGTCACGGCGGACCCCCGCCCAATCGCGAAGGACTTCGAGTTCCTCGACTACATTCTTGACACGGAGTGGGGGAACTCGCTCTCGGTGGCGGCGCGCCGCGCGATCGCAGTGAAGCTCCTTCGGGTTCATGTATTCGACGCGATCGTCAACCGGCGATACATCGAGGTGTGGGCACGGGATGAGCGAGAGCAATTCTCGGCTGTCGCGAAGCGCCTGATCTCTTGGGGGGCGCACCCCGAACGATTCTTGTCTGTGCGGGATCGCGCGGCACTTGATGCGGTGCTGAACCCTCACGCGCCTGACGCCTTGCTCACCCGTCTCGGCGAGCGGCGCGCCCAGTACGCTCACCCGCTCTCAGTAGTCACGCGTAACCCGTTCCAGACTTTCGCGCGGCAGGCTCCTCTGCGTACACTTTTCGCTGGATGGTTGCTAAGCAGGAGCTAGGGCGTAAGCACGGTTAGACTGGCTAGGTGAAAATTGCTGTAGTCGCCACCGGAAAGATCGGCCTGCCTCTCGCAACCCAGTACGCCTCGATGGGTCACGAGGTGATCGGCGTCGACGTGAATAGCGCGCTTGTTGAATGTATCAACAGGGGTGAGGAGCCATTTCCCGGAGAAGCCGGTCTCGCCGAACGCCTTGCGGAGCAGGTGGCTTCAGGTGCGCTCCGGGCCACATCCGACTACGCCGAGGCCATCCCTGGCGCTGACGCTGTCGTGATCGTTGTGCCGTTGCTTGTCGACGAAGAAACTTGGCAGCCGGACTTTGGTTGGATGGATGCGGCGACTCGCTCTCTCGCAGAGCACCTCACTCCCGGCACCCTTGTTTCGTACGAAACCACCTTGCCAGTCGGTACCACGCGTGATCGTTGGAAGCCAATGATCGAGGAGGTGTCGGGTCTGAGCGAGGGAACTGACTTTCACCTCGTGTTCTCCCCCGAACGGGTGCTCACGGGCCGAGTATACGCAGATCTGAAGCGTTACCCGAAGCTGGTCGGTGGACTGAACGAGGCGGGCGCGAAGCGGGCAATCGAGTTCTATGAGTCTGTGCTTACCTTTGACGAGCGCAGTGACCTGTCGCGCCCCAACGGTGTCTGGGACATGGGTACCGCCGAGGCCGCCGAGATGGCAAAGCTCGCAGAAACGACCTACCGCGATGTCAACATTGGCCTCGCGAACCAGTTCGCTCAGTTCGCCGACACCGCCGGCATCGATGTGTACAAGGTTATTGAGGCCTGCAATTCGCAGCCATTCAGCCACATCCATCGTCCAGGCATCGCAGTTGGCGGCCATTGCATCCCGGTGTACCCGCGCTTGTACCTCTCAACGGACGGCGCCGCTGACATCGTGCGCACCGCACGCAACCACAACGCGACCATGCCCTCATACATGGTGCAGCGGGTCGAGCAGACTATCGGTGATCTCTCGGGACAGCGTGTGGTCGTGCTTGGTGCGTCCTACCGCGGTGGCGTGAAGGAAACCGCGGTCTCTGGCGTCTTTCCCACGGTAGAGGAGCTTGAGCGCCGCGGGGCGCAGGTCGCTGTGCACGATCCGCTCTTCACGGCTGAGGAGCTGGCGGGCTATGGCTTCACCGCGTACAGGCTCGGTGAGCCGGTCGACATCGCCATCCTCCAGGCTGACCACCCCGAGTACCGGGACCTTCGGCCCGCAGACCTGCCGGGAGTGAAGCTCTTCGCCGATGGGCGAAACTTTACGAACGGGGGCGACTGGGTCGGGGTGCCGAGAATCGTTATCGGCGCGAACCCAACCTCGTGATGACTCGCGCAGCGGAGGGTGCCGCGGCGCTAGCCGAGAAGATGCCACGCCTTGACGGGCTCACTGGGCTTCGCTGGTGGGCGGCGTTTGGCGTGTTCCTCTTTCACATGCGGGTGTTTGCGCCACTCCCGGGTCCAATCGCGGGTGTGTTTGATTACGGATACTTCGGTGTCACGTTCTTCTTCGTGCTTTCTGGCTTCGTGCTGACTTGGTCAATGCAGCCCGGCGTCTCTACCTCGACCTTCTATTGGCGCCGTTTTGCCCGTATCTGGCCGGCCACGATGGTAGCGCTTGTGCTTGCTGTACCTGTCTTCTACACGTTCGGACAGGTCCCTGAGGGGAGTTTTCTGAAGCCATTCGACCTCGGGGTATTGTTGCTTTCGGTTGTGATGCTGCAGGCATGGTTCTCGAACCCGGTGATTCTGTTCTCAGGCAATCCTGCGGCCTGGACGCTGTCGGTCGAGGCGTTGTTCTACGCGCTGCACCCGTGGGTGTCTCGTCTGCTTGTTCCCATGGCGAAACGTGGTGCGATCGCACTGAGTGTGATCGCGGTGGTGTGGGCGTTCGGCTATCGAGCTGCGATGTGGATGTGGCCGGAGAGCTGGTTGGCGTTGGTCCCGATGCCCGTCGTGCGAGTGCCTGAGTTTCTGCTCGGAATGGGCCTTGCCTGGGCAATGCGAAACGGATGGCGACCGAAAGTGCACCCCGTCATTGGCGTGGGCTCTCTGCTGTTGAGTGTTGCACTGATCATGCTCCCGAGGTTTCTGCCGGAGTTCGGGGCGCTATCAATCTTTGCGAACGAAATCTTTACCGTTGCGGTGGGGCTGTCAATCATCTCTCTGGCCGGGCGATCGATTCGAGGGTTCCGTTCGGTGTTTGAGCAACGCTGGCAGGTGAAGCTGGGAGAATGGTCGTTCGCGTTCTACTTGATTCACGCGACGGTGATCTACTTGGCGTTGCGCGTGTTCGGGTATCAGGATCCTTCATGGCGCAACGGAATCTGGTTCGCCCTGATCCTCGCCGCCGACATTGTGCTTGCCTGGCTGTTGTACTCGTTCGTAGAACATCCAATCGAGCGCAGAATGCGCAATTGGAAGAATGCACGGGATCTCGCCGCAAAGTCGAAGCATTAGCTTCAGAGTCGATCGGGTTCGCTGCGATTGTGCCTCGGATGCGGCCCGTTCTGGCTAGGCAGCCGGGCGAATCCACTTCGTGATGAGTGCGTTCGCGCTTGCCTTCCCGTCGTGCAGCTGGGCGACGTATTCCCGGCCCGCTCTCGCAACGTCTCGGGCGCGTTCGCTGTCGTTGAGAAGGTCGCGGATCACATCGCCGAGGGTATCGAGCGTGGCTTCCACGATGGGCAACTCAAGCCCGGACTCTGCGAGGATCCGCTTCCGCACTGACGGCAGCACGTGGCCGACCACGACCCGCCCCGCGGCCATCGCCTCGCATGCGGCGACCCCGTACGACCCGAGGCGAAACTGATCGAGCACGATGTCCGCGGCGCCGATGACCTGAGGCATCTGGGCAGATGGGACACCAGAGATGGTCTCATACTCGACTCGGCCCTGCTCGATCAGTGAACGTAGCGCGGGTTCGATATGATCGCTTCCCTTTTGCAGGGGGTCGCTCGAAGCGTGAACGATCCTCGCCTTTGTAGAATTGAATAGTGGCTGCCCATCACCTGCCGCGAAACGGTTGATGTCGGCAACTACAGGGCACCAAGTGCCCCAAGGAAGCTCCGTTGCCAGGTCCGGGGTAGAGAAGAACACCGGTCGACCGAGCCGCTGCAGGAGAGCAAGGTTGGTTTCCGCATCCGCCTGCAACGTCTCCGTACGAGGGTCCTCGGGATATGGTGACCATGGGGTCGCTTGTCTGTGCAACGCAGGGTTTCGAATGTCGGTGCCGTGGCTGATGAAGGCTACAGATGCCCCGGCTGCCTCCAGCGCCTCGACCTCGGCCTCGATGCTGCGGTTGAACCGCTTGCCGAACATTGACCGCTCAGCCTCGATCAGTACGTGCGTGAACTGGCTGGCGGCCTGCCACTCCGCGTCGGCCCACTCTGAGGAAGCGTTGACCGCGGCAATTGAGACCAGAGTGTCGGCCGGAAACGCGAATCCTCCCGGAAGCTGGACGGCCATGTTGCGAGCCCCGATTGAGGCGTCCGCGTTCTCGAGTGCGCGGGCCCAGATATAGCCTTGGCCGGAATAGTTCGTTGGTGCGACATAAACCCGAGTCTCACTATCGGGGACTGTGGTGACGGGGGCCTTCCCGCCGCCAAGCAGGCGCGCAGAAACTCGACCTACGAACCCGTCTGGGTTGCGGACAGCCGATTCCATGATTGCTCGCATCCATCGCGGCATTTTCGAGCGATTGTTGACGAGAATCGCAGCGGTCCGTTCGAAGAACCTAGCCATGCGCACTTCCTCTCGTTGCAACCGACTCGATGACGTCAGATACACGCTCCGACACAGCTCGCATTGAGTGCTCGGCAAAGGTCCATTCGGCTATCGAACGGCGCGCGTTGGGCCCTGCCGGCTGTGCAACGATCGCTCGCATCGCGTCGGCGATTTTAGCGGCGCCGTATTCGACGGCAAACCCGGCGCGAACTTCTGCGGCTGCGCGCTGCATGAAAGGGCCGGTGGGGCCGGGGCCCGCAAAGATGACCGGGCAGCCCGTCGCGAGCGACGAGTAGACCTTCGTCGTGAAGGCGTATTCGTAGCCGCCCCCTGGGAGAAGCGTCGCGAGGGAAGCGGTCGCGCGTGCAAGCCGAGTGCGCAGCTCGTCGGTCGAGATCGTCGGTTCAAACGAGACGGAGGCATTAATGCCTAGCTCGGATGCGCGTGCGCGCATCTCATCTTGGCCAGTCCCGTTTCCGATGAACTGCAGTCGGTAGCCTGGGTTCGTCTTAGTGAAATCGGCGAACGCTTCGACGAGCACGCCTGCCCCGTGAAGCTCCGTGTGGGTGCCGGCGTAGATGAACACAGGGTCGATCGACTGAGCCGCCACGTAGTGGAAAGTATCTGTGTCGGCGCCATAGCCGGTGACCGTTGCCTCGGTGTTCACTCCGAGTTCTCGCACGCGGTCGACGACCCCCTGCGAGATCGTGACAAGCTTCCGGGCACCCCGCAGCGCGAATTTCTCGAGCTCTCGAACCACTTTGACTACGAGGCCAGAACTGGTCGCGTGCCCGGCCGCATCGGACCAGATGTCAGCGGCGTCGTAGACGTACGGGATTCGACGTAGCGTGCAGACGATGCGAACGGCGGCACCTGTCGTGGGTGGCGGCTCGACGAAGACGGCGTCTGGGCGGCGGGTGAAGAGCAGCCTGAAAAAGAGGGGAATATCGAAGCTCATGTACTGGAGGTATCCACGCACGTAACCGGACTTGTCTCTCAGCACTGGGAACATTCTGACGCGTTCCTTGGTATCACCCACGGGGAGGTGTCGGGGCGGAGAAACCGTCAGTACCTCGACCTTATGGCCACGTGACGTGAGCGTGTCTGCAACTGAACCCAGCATGAGCGATGCGGCTGAGGGCTCAGGCCGGTAGATTCTAGTTGCAATGACAAACCTCACTGCGCGCCCCTGGTGAGAAAGTTCGTGAGCAGTGCGTCGCTTGAACGCCTTCCGTCATGCACGTCATTCACGAAGCCAATGCCTGTGCTGCTCAGATGCTCAAGCGAGGGCATGGAGGCGAGGTCTCTCAGTACCGATTCAAGTGTTGATGGGTCAGCCTCTACGATCGGCAGTTCATTCCCGCCGAGCTGGAGCACGAGTTCACGCGTCTCGGTCGCGACCTGCCCGATCACTACACAGCCCGATGCCATGGCCTCGCACGCGGCGACTCCGTAGGAGCCAAGCCGGAACTGGTCGAGCAGCACATCGGCTTCGGCGAGTACCTTCGGCATTTCGGCGGAGGGAATGCCGGTAATGAGTCGCAGGTCGATCACACCCGCTGCTTCCAGGCGCTCGAGCATCGGCATGATGAGAGGAGTGCCCTTGAGCACTGGGTTCGATGGAGCATGTACGACTCGAAGGGGGCCGTTTCGTCGCGCGTGTTCCCGAGGGGCCGCCCAGCGATTCGGGTCAACAACCACAGGGCACCAGGTCGCGCCTGGTAGGTCTAGCAGGAGATCTGGGGTGGAGACGAAGACGGGTGTGTTGCTCTCGACAAGGTAATCGATGTTGCGTTGCGCAAGAGACTCGAGCCGGGGCAGGTAGACCGAAGGGTCGCGGTAGTAGGACCATTCGCTCGTTTCAGCGTGACGCGAGGGGAGCCTCGCATCCGTTCCATGGGACATGTGTGCGATCGCAACGCCCAGCTGTTGGAGCGCATCGGCCTGGGCTCTGACTGATCGGTCGAATAGGCGACCGAAAGGAGGCTCTCCTGCCTCGATCAGCGTGTGGGTCGCGCTTGCCGCCGCCGCAAGCTGCCTGCGTTGCCAGTCGGGGTCGTTATGGTAAGTGCCGACCGGCACTTCGAGGTCGGTGGCAAACGAGAACCCTCCAGGAACCTCGACCGCCATGCTCCTCGCACTCACCGACTCGTCGGCTCGCTCGAGCGCTCTCGCCCAGGCGGTTGCCTGACCCGAGTAATTCACCGGCGCGATGAGTAGACGGGTTGGTTTCTGGTCGAAGGTGGTCGTGCCCACCGTCCCGTACGGTGCTGGTTTCCCCATGCGGCGCGCCGCGACTTTGCCCAAGATGCTGGCCGGATGATCGGCGACGTAGTCGATTGTCCGGTTCACCCAGCCGGGCAGAGAATTGCGATCCATAGCTTCTTCAGTGTAGATGAACCTCTAGTGGAGGCTTGATTCAGGGCGAATATGGATATTAGACGATTGTCTAATATCCATAGGATTTGTATAGCTCGTGGATATTCAGGGTACGCGCATGCGTCGATGTGCTCGGAGGCTGAGTGGAGTATGTTGCTCAACAGTCGAGGCTATGCGGGCAAACTGCGTGTTGCCTCTGTTCTTGCTGAACGAAACAAGCAAGCTTTGGCGGTAGAGAACGAGATTACCCCCTGCTTCCGATGTGAATCGAAGTTGTTGCTGGTGCCGGGGGTGTGATGCGCTCTCGCGAATTGCGCCAGCGGCGATGAGGCCGGAACGACGGTCAGGCTTCGTTCGGTCTGCGTTCAAACACCAATGAACGTAGACCCGGCAGGGGCGGACTTATGACAACCAAGTTCAGGTGGTCCGATGAGATATACACCTGATATGTAGTTCCGTTCCACACCGGGAAGTCAGGAGCCACGCTCGGTCCGGGCTGCGTGCATGTCTGTTCCAAGGTGAACGGTTCTGAACCTGTGGTGAGTGACGGGCTATCCTCAGGCACGAAGAACTCTCCCGGTTGGCCGCGGTCATCAGTGATGTCCAGAGTTGAGTCCTCGGTCTGAAACCTCAGATCCCAGCTGCCACGATACTCAAAGCAGTTGATCGATCCTACCCAGGTACCATCCGGAGAGAATGTAACCTCGGCTCCGATGGTTTCCGATTGGCTCCCAACCCAGGTACCCGCAATGGTTATTTCCGAGTCGCCATATCGGTGCAATTCTCTGTGCGTGCCATCGCGATCAATAAGTGTGAGGGTGTCGCCGTCCACAGTCGTCTGCCTACTGGAAAGTATGTAGTCCGGGATCGGCTCGTTATTGCAGCCGATCTGCGTACTTACGCCACCGCTCAGGACTAGGCGCCCGCTTGTATCGAGCGCCCACCCTCCGCCCGTCTGGTTGCAGCCATCTGAAGCGAGGTACAGCCCGTCCTTACTGAAGTCCACAAATGCGTCCTGGTTTGCAGGGGGCGCGGCCTTCCACTTCCCAACGATCAGCTCGTGCTGCGGGCGCGATTCGGCCGCAGACACCGCATCTGGTTCAGCAGGGGTACATGAGACGGTACCTGCTGTAAACAGTGTCGCACCCAAAAGACTGACCAGCACAGTTTGAAACTTTCGTAGGGCCATGACTGGTTGCTCCCCCCATTTTGGCCACCATAACAGGAACTATCGGGGGAGTGCAGGACCGTTCGGGCGCGCAAGGTAAGCTCTAGGGCGCTACTAGTAGACGGAGGTAAGCCCGGTGAAAAGCCTGTGGAACACGCTGAATGAGCTGTTCAGAGTGCTCCCTAAAGGCGCGAAGCGCTTCTATCTCGGTTACTCGATCCTGACCGGGTTGCTTGCGGTGCTCGACTCGCTCGCGCTCGCGCTGATCGTCGTTGTCACAGCCCCGCTCGCCACTGGTACGGGGATGAAGTTGCCGGTCATTGGTGAGGTTCCGGCGTCAGCGACTCCGATCCTCGTCATCATGATCTGCGGGCTCTTTGTCTTGAAGGGCGTCTTCGCGCTGGTGCTGCACCGGCGCGCAACTCGCCGCTTCGCGCACTACGAACTGGACGCTGGGGACCGCCTCTTCAGCACCTATATCCATTCGAGCTGGGAACGTCGCGCGCAGCTGAGCACCGCCGAGGTCACCCGAATCGTAGACACTGCGATGCAGAATACGAACCTCGGGTTCCTGCTGCAGCTCTCCATGATCCCTGGCAACGCGATGACTTTTCTCGCGACGATTCTCGTGCTCGTGATCGCCCAGCCCGTCACCGCGCTGATCGCGCTGGTCTACCTGCTCGCGATTGCCCTCATCATGAATCGCTTCGTAAGCCGTGCCGCCAAACGTGCCGGCGAGATGAATCGCGACATTGTGTATCGCATCACGACGATCATGACCGAGATGGTCGATGCGCTGAAAGAGGTCACACTGCGAGGCAAGCTCGGCGAGATCGGGCGGGTGGTGTCGAAGGACCGCGCGCGTGCAACCGAAGCGCGCGCTGACATGGCCTACCTCAGTCAGGTGCCAAAGTATGCGTTTGAGACGGCGCTCATCGGTGGTGTGCTGCTGGTCGGCGGCGCGGCCTATCTGATGACCGGTCTCGGTGGCGCAACCGTGGCTGTCGGTCTCTTCGCGGTGACTGGTTTCAGGGTTGTACCAGCCCTGAACGCAATCCAATCGTGCCTCTCGTCTGCCTCGGCGAACGAGGCTTACGCCAGGGATGTGGTGCGTGAACTGAGCAACGAAACTCCTGCAAGCGCGAATGACGACGAGTTGGTCGATGCCCGAGCGCTGCCGACGCTGCCGCAGCGGCTTGAGCTTCGTGGCGTGCAGTTTCGTTACCCAGACACCGATCACAACGTGCTCGACGACATCTCGATCTCGATTCCGATGGGGTCGAGCCTCGCAATCGTAGGTCCATCGGGTGCAGGCAAATCCACGCTCATAGATCTCTTACTCGGCCTCAGCGTGCCGTCGAGTGGCGAGATGCTCATCGATGATGCTCCGCTGCCCGAAGTGATGGGGCAGTGGCGCAGCCGCGTCGGCTATGTGCCGCAGCGAGTGGCATTGTTCGACGGCAGTATTGCCCAGAATGTTGCGCTTACTTGGGAACAGGATTTTGACCTGGATCGCGTGCGGCACGCGTTGAGGCGTGCCCATCTTGAAGAGCTTGAAGAGCGCGAGGGCGGGCTTCTTGCCAAAATTGGCGAGCGGGGCGAATCAATCTCGGGTGGTCAGCAGCAACGCCTTGGAATTGCGCGCGCTCTCTATACGGAGCCGCTCGTAATGGTCATGGATGAGGCGACGAGCTCGCTTGACACCGCCACAGAAAGCCGTATCACTCAGTCGATGCAGGAGCTCCAAGGCGAAGTGACATTCATTACCGTAGCCCACCGCTTGGCCACGATTCGCGAGTACGACCAGGTGTGCTATCTCGACGGTGGCAAGATTAGAGGTATGGGAACGTTCGACGAGGTCGTTGCTCGGGTGCCGGACTTTGCGGTTCAGGCGCAACTTGCCGGGTTGATCGCATGAGCGTAGCAGCCAAGTCGATGATGAACACGCGCACCCGGGTACTCGTGGTGACCGGTGACGTGCTCGGCGCAAAGATGGCCGGGCCCGCAATTCGCGCCTGGGAAATGTCGCGCGCCCTCCACGAGGTGTGCGAGGTGCGGCTCGTCTCTACGCAGGGCTCTACGCTCGAGCACGACGATTTTCCGGTGGCATTTGTCGAAGAGTCCGAACTGAAACGGCATGTCGAGTGGTGTGAAGTGCTCGTCTTTCAGGGCTACACACTCTCGAAGTTTCCGTGGATTCGCACGACAGACACCATCATCGTTGCAGACATCTACGACCCCATGCACCTCGAATACCTCGAGCAGGGCAAAGACGACAGCCCCCGCATTCGCGCGAAGATGACCGAGTACATCTCTGAGGTGTTGAACGTGCAGCTCGAACTCGCCGACTTCATGCTCTGCGCTTCTGAGAAGCAACGCGACTTCTGGCTCGGCCAACTGTCCGCAGTATCACGGATCAATCCGCTGGTCTACGACCGCGACCCAAGTCTGCGTTCGCTGATCGATATCGCACCATTCGGCATTTCGAACGAACCGGCGGTGCAAACGCGGAGGGCGATCAAGGGCGAAGTACCGGGAATTGGGCTCGACGATCAGGTCATCATCTGGGGCGGTGGAGTCTACAACTGGTTCGATCCTCTGACCCTCATTCGAGCAGTGTCGCGATTGGTTGAGGCTCACCCGAAGCTGCGACTCTACTTCTTGGGTGTGAAGCACCCGAACCCGGATGTGCCCGCTATGCGCATGGCAGCTAACACCATGAGCCTTGCCGATGAGCTCGGACTCACCGACACACATGTATTCTTCAATACCGAGTGGGTTGATTACGAGGATCGCGTGAACTACTTGCTCGATGCTGACTTGGGCGTGAGCACCCACTTCGAACACGTCGAGACCGCGTTCAGCTTTCGCACCCGCATCCTCGACTATCTTTGGGCTGGCCTGCCGATTGTCTCAACCGAGGGCGATACCTTCGCCGGGTTAATCGAGGCGAATGATCTCGGCGCGACGGTTGCGCCCGAGGACGTAGATGCGCTTGCCGACGCGATCGAGCGGGTGCTCTATTCACCACAGCGCGATGAAGTGAGCGAAAGAGTGAAGGCGTTCGGCGAAACAATGCGTTGGCAAGAGACGCTGCGTACGCTGCTTGAGTTTTGTGTTGAACCGAGACAAGCGGCCGACCGTGTGCGTCGCAGCTCGCCTGTTGGCAAAGAATCGCGGCGAACTATCGCTCGGGTGCGCCACACAACTGCCTGGCGTCGCACCGAGGGCATCAGGCTTTGGCTGAGAAAGATGATTTCGAGCAGATAATCTGGGGCGCGTGAGGCCTCGTAGCCCCAAAGTATTCGGCATGCAGTTGAGAGGAACTTGAGCAGGTATGGCTCTACGAACGAAGCGCATCATCATTGCTGCGTTGACGGCGCTGTTCGCCTTCGCGGGGCTTGGTGCGTGGGCGATTGCCTCACCTGTGGGGGCTGCTCCCGACGACGACTATCACCTCGCCAGTATCTGGTGCTCTTGGGGCGAGCGAGAAGGCTTATGTGCAGACGCGCGTTCGGAAGACGAACGCGTGGTCTCTGAAAGACTCACACTCTCGTCGAAGTGCTATGCGCAACACGAGACGCAGAGCGCACAGTGTGACCTGAACGACAGTGAGACGCTCACGACTGATCGTGGTAACTTCGCGGGTCACTATCCGCCCGTGTTCTACGCGATCCTCGGAGTATTTTCGAGCCCCGATGTTGCGGCGTCGACCGTGCTCATGCGTCTCTTCAACGCGCTGCTCTTCGTGGGAGCGTCGGCCGCGGTAATCTCATTGCTTAGACCAGGGCAGCGGGGCCCTATTATCTGGTCCTCGGTGGTCGCGCTAGTTCCCCTCGGAGTGTTCATCATTCCAAGCGTCAACCCAAGCAGTTGGGCGATTCTTGCTGGGTTGCTCGTCTGGGTCTCTGGGTACGGTTACTTCACCGCCCAATCGCGCGCGCGCAGGGTCTCGCTCGGCTCGATTGCCCTCGTACTTGCAGTTCTTGGCGCGGGCGCTCGCGGTGATTCTGCAGTGTTCGTGGCGTTCTCAGCGCTGATTGCGATGGTGCTTACGTTCAGAAAGACCAAGGAGTGGTTCAAACTAGCTGTGCTTCCCTTCGGGATCATCGTGATTGGAGCGATCTTCTTTCTTTCGGCAGATCAGGCAACGGGTGCCGCGAGCGTAGGCGTGATTCAGGGAGCCTCTGCGGCAGACTCTGCTTCGGTTGTGGCCGGCGGAGCTGCGGATGCAGCGGGGGCCGCCCCCGCGCCTTCAGGGTTCGCTACACTTCTCGCTAACCTCGTTGACCTGCCGTGGCTGTGGACAGGAGGCACGGGCACCTGGGGTCTGGGATGGCTCGACACTCCGATGCCTTCCATCGTGTGGGTGCTCATGATCGGGGTGTTGGTCGCGACATTGCTGTGGGGCCTCAGGCTGCAGCACCGGCGCAAGAGTGTGCTGCTTCTCATGGGCTTTGCCGCGCTGACCATTATCCCTTTGTATGTACTCTACGGTCGCGGACTTCGAGTTGGAGCCGACGTGCAGCCCCGCTACTTGCTTCCGCTTCTCATCATTGTTCTCGGGCTCGCGCTCTTCGGTTTCGCAAAGGATCACATTGGCCTGAGCCGGTTGCAAGCTGCGCTGATCTTCGGTGCAGTAGCGATGTCCAACTCGCTCGCGCTACACAACAACATGCGTCGCTATATCAGCGGGCTCGGTGACGGCGGCTTCAACCTCAACGCCAATATCGAGTGGTGGTGGAACATTCCTGTGTCGCCAATGCTCGTCTGGTTTGGCGGCAGCGTGGCGTTCGCACTGATGCTCGTCGGCCTGTGGCTCTGGTTGTATCCGAAGGGTGAGCGGCCCGGTGCGAGCCTCGAGGAGCGTTCGCCAGAGCTGATCGGCAAGTAGCGTCCGCGCCCGGTCGCGCCACCACGGCGTGCCCGGCGCGTTGCGTCTGGCACGAAGATCGGCGCCTACGCCACCAATTCGAGCCGGTCGGCCACCAGCCACACCGCCGGCGTGAGCTCGGGGCAGCCCGCCGCGATCTCGCGCAGCAACTCGAACTCAGCGCGATCGGCATTCAGTCGGTGCTGCGCCGCATCGTCGCCGGTGCCCTGACCAGCGAGCCTCGCCATCGCGAACTCGGCCAGCTTGCCGCTTTCTTCGAGCAGCTCATTGCGAAGCTCGTGCACTACGAATTCGTCGACACTCGGAATGCTGGCGAGTGTGACCAAAGGGTCTTCGCCCTCGCGCCCGCGCATCTCGAGCACTGCGGTGCGCTCGATGCGAGCGAAGGTTCTGAGCTGTTCGAGCCGCTCCGAGGTCAAGATCACTCGCAGTAGCTTAGCCTGTGCCGGCGGTGAGCCCGCTGAGACGCCAGCGCCTGAGGTTCGCAAGCGGAGCCGGTGTGGCGACCGGGGAGCGATGTCACCCAACGCGGTAGAGTTCGAGCAGACCAGTGCTCAGCTCAATGGGGAGGCGCGCGAGTGAACGCAGACGACGAGACGCAGTCAGTGCCGGGCGAACCGCAGGCCCCAAACGATGCAGCTGACGACGCCGGGCCCACCCAGTCGCGGCGCGGGTTCTTCAGGCTGGGTGTCGCGGGGGCTTTGGGCACGACCGCACTCGGCGGTGCAGCGGGTGCCGTGGTCGGCAATGCTACCCGTGGCCGAGACGGTTTTCATCAGGGCGAGGATCGCTACGCAAAGCTCAGCCCGCGGCACGCGCCGGGGTTCGATCACATCGTCGTGGTGATGGGCGAAAATCGCTCCTTCGACAACCTGCTCGGCTATCTCTATGACGAGACCAACCTGCCCGAAGGGCAGACGTTCGACGGTCTTGCGTTCGGAAATTTCTACAACGAGACCACCGATGGCCAGCGCGTCGACGCGCACATCTACGAGGGGCCGACCGACCGAATCATGGGGTTGCCAAACCCCGATCCGGGCGAAGAGTTTCCGCATGTGAACACGCAGCTCTTCAACCACGTCGAGCCGCAGACCAACTCGAAGCTCTTCGTCGAGCACATGCAAGAACCCTTCAACCGGCCACCGCGCGACGCGCTGCCCGAGATGGGCGGGTTTCTGCGCGACTACATCATCAACTACGAACGGCTCTACAAGGGCAAGACCCCCACGCTCGAAGAAGCGTCGCAGATCATGGGATCCTTTTCGCCCGAAATGCTGCCCACCCTTTCGACGCTCGCCCGCGAATTCGCCGTCTACGACTCGTGGTTCTGTGCCGTGCCCTCGCAAACCTTCTGCAACCGCTCGTTCTTTCACGCCTCGACCTCGCACGGCTTCGTCACGAACAAGCACGGCGGGGGCTACGACAAATGGATAGACGCGAGGCCCGCCCCAACGATCTTCAACAGGCTCGAAGAGGCGGGCCTCAGCTGGAAGATCTACTTCGACAAATTGCAGATGGTGTCGTTCACGGGTGTGCTGCACGCGCCCGTGCTGCAGAAGTTTTGGAACACCGATCGTTTCGGCACCATGGATGAGTTCTATGCAGACGCCGAGCACGGCAAGCTGCCTGAGTATGCGTTCATCGAACCCCGCATGGTCTACAACCACAACGACTTTCACCCGCCGTTCGGCAGCCGCAAAGAGAGCGACGTGAATGGTGAAGAAATTCGCGACAGCGCCTACTCTGATGTGCGTGACGGTGACGCGCTGATCCACGATATCTATGACGCGATTCGCACCAGCGCGACGCCCGATGGCTCGAACGCGATCAACACGCTGCTGCTGATCACCTTCGACGAGCACGGCGGCTGCTACGACCACGTGCCGCCGCCGATGGCGACGCCGCCCGACAACGCGGGTGCGGGTGAGATGGGCTTCGAGTTCGACCGCCTCGGTTGCCGTGTGCCGGCCATCGCGGTCTCTGCCTATACCCGGGCCGGCACAGTGATCAACGACGAAATGCATCACGGATCGGTGATCGCGACACTCAACAGACTGCACGGTCTCGAGCCGCTCACGCGACGCGACGCGACCGCGAACGACATGCTGAACGTCATCAACCTCAGCGAGCCGCGGCACCCTGCCGATTGGCCCGTTACCTTCACCACCTTCGCACCGCCAAACCCCGAAGAGAAGCCGCCGCATCCCGCCCACGCGCACAAAGACAAGCCGCTCACACCGCCGGCGCACGGGCTGCTCGGCCTGTTGTTCGCCCGCGCCGGTCTGCCCGAATCGCAGCTGCCGCAGACCTTTCTCGAGGCATACGAACTGCTGCAAGAGCAGGGGCACATGCTCTTCGGCGTTGAGCGCTTCGAATAGCCCGCCTAGCCCACGAACTTTTAGAATGCGAACATGATCACCCTTACCGTGTGCGCGGCCATCGCGATAGTCGCCTGGGCGCTCGTGGGGGAGCGGCTGCGCAGCTGGCACATCTCGGGGGCCGTGGCGATGGTGCTCGTCGGCATCGTCGCGGGCTTCGTTCTGCAGTCCGAGCTCGAGACCGGCCTCAACACGGTGATCGCCGAGCGCGTGGCCGAGGTGATCCTCGCCCTGCTGCTCTTCGTCGACGCGATCGAGGTTCGCGGCGGCTTTCTCGCCGGCGAACGCTCCCGGGTGCTCCGGCTGCTGCTGATCGCGCTGCCCGTGTCGATCGTGTTCGCCACAGTGGTGGGATTGCCGCTGCTCGGCACCTCGGTGTTCGCGGTCATCGTGATGGCCTGTGTCGTGCTGCCGCTCGACTTCGCGCCAGCGCCAGAACTGCTGCGCGACCCCACGCTGCCGAGAGGCATGCGGCACGCGCTCGCCGCCGAGAGCGGCTACAACGACGGCATCCTCTCGCCACTGTTCGCGTGCGCCCTGCTGGTGGTGGCTCTGCCCGGCGCCGGCGAGCACGAAACCCCGCTCGACGCGATCGCTGGTGCGCTGCCAGCGATCGGTTATGCGCTGCTCTTCGGCGCGGGCATCGGCGGTGCCGTTGGCCTGCTGGTGCGGTGGGTCACGGCCCGACGCTGGGCGCCAGAAAACGGGGTGCGCATCGCGATGGTTCTCGTGCCGCTCATCACCTATGCGTGCGCGGTTGCGGTCGGCGGCAACGGCTTCGTCGCCGCGTTCGTCGCGGGCCTCGCCTACAAGTTTGCGCGCTCGGGCTTTCGTGAAACACCGGAGCACCATCACACGGTCGAGCGAGAGCTCTCACTCGCCGACGACCTCGCGAACCTCAGCTCGCTCTTCATGTGGTTCGTGTTTGGCGCGGTCGTGTCACTCATTTTCGTCACTCCGGTGGAGTGGCCGTGGATCCTCTTCGCCCTGCTCTCGCTCACCGTGCTACGCATGCTGCCGGTGTACCTCGCGTTTCTCGGCAGCTCGGTGCCGTTTCGCGAGCAGACGGCGCTCGGCTTCGCCGCGCCGCGCGGTACCTCCAGTATCGTGTTCGGGCTGCTCGCCTTCAACGCGATGCGTGACGACGACGCGAACATCGCGCTCTACGTGCTGGTCGTGACCGTGCTCGGCAGCGTCGTGCTGCACGGCCTGTTCGGCACGAGGATCACGCGCGCCCTCGTCGGCAAGGTTCAGGCTTAGTCTGTCGTCGAGGTGAGGCGGGTGGGTGCGAACGGGTTGCCGTAGCGGATTTGCGGCCCCGTTGTGGTGCCGAGAAAGGGATTTTCGTTGCCTGCAGGTGCGAATGGCGCGAAATTCCCTTTTTCGCAGGGTAATTCGCCGCGCCTTGCCGGCGCTTCGTGGCCGGCGATCAGACGCTCGAGTCCAGTAATTTCAAACCGGGTGCACCACTCAAGCCTTAAGCGCTCCAAGTCGGGCCGTCGCCGGTACACTCGTCTTCGTGGTGAAGCAGTCTCGATCTACGCGTGGGCGTCTGGGTGGGCTGCCCGACCCCGAGCGCTGGGCCTACTCGCAGGGCGACCACGAACTGCGCTGCTTTCGTTGGGCGCACCCCGGCAAGCCCGCGTTTTTGCTTGTGCACGGCATCGGCATGGGCCACCTCACGTTCAACCGATTCATCGAGGCTATGCTGCCGCACGCCGAGATCATCGCGGTCGATCTGCCCGGCTTCGGCGATTCGCCAGAACCCGAGGCCGCGCTGAGCATCGCCGATACCGCAGAGTTGGTTGCGGCTGCGATGCGGGCAGCAACTACCGAGCGTGGGATCGGCCCGCTCATCGCCGTCGGGCACTCGATGGGCGCGCAGGTCGTCAGCGAGCTCGCCGCCGCCCACCCCGGGATGGTCGACCGCGTGGTGCTCTTCGCGCCCTCGGTCAACGCGGCCGAGCGCACACTCAAGCAGCAGGCGAAGCGCATGGTACAGGATCTCTTCAAGGGCAAGCCCCTGATCGCGATCGTCGTAGGCGTGTACGAATACCTGCGCACCGGGCCGCGCTGGTTCTTGAAGAAGCTCGGGCCCACGCTCGAGCATCGCATCGAAGACACCCTGCCGAGGGTGCAGCAGCCGGCACTCGTGCTGGTCGGCAGCCGAGACCGCGTGACCCCTCCCGAGTGGTGCTACGAGGTGGCGCTCGCACTGCCGCACGGCGAACTCACCGTGCTTGGCGGGCCCGGCCACGAGGCCATGATCGGCGAGGGGGAGGCCGCCGCCGAGCGCGTGCTGCACTGGCTCGAGGCATAACGCTCGAGCCTACTTCGGGGCGCGGCCGTGGGTATCGCGCGGGATCGGCACCTCACGCCATGGGCGCTTCGTCGGCTCGGTGTCTTGCGCCGGCAGCTCGAAATCGAAGCGGGTCTTCACTGCGAGGATGATGAGCAGCAGCCAGCCGCTCTCGATGAGAATGCGGCTCTCGGTGATCGACTGCACGATCAGCCCGGTCAACACGAGCAGCGGCCAGAGCGCGCTCGTCGCAAAGGGGAGCGCAGGCCCCGGCCCGCGCCGGGGCTGATCCACCGCCCTGAACCAGGTTCGCTGCAACGTGAGAAATACGATCGGTGCGAACACCAGCACGCCAACGATGCCGAGCTGCAGCCACACATCGAGCCAGGCATTGTGCGCGCTCATCACGGCGATGCCGGCCTTCGTGTCGAGACCCTTGAACGGTTCGACCCACGTCGGCCAGTAGCTCACCCAACCCCAGCCGAACCACGGGTGCTGCTCGACGAGGCCCCAAACCTTCTGCCAGGTTTCGGCTCGCCCGGTCAGGTCGCCGCTCTTACCCAGCAGGCCGAACACGAAGTCGCGCGCGAAGAGCACCGCGGCGAGCGCGACGGCGATGAGCGACCCGGCTGTCCAGTAGACGGGCATGCGGCGTTCTTGACCGATGCGTCGGCCCCAGAGCGCGAAGGCGAGCACCACGAACACCGCGAGCAGGGCAACCCAGATCGTGGCGCTGCGCGTCAGCAGCAGCGTGAGTGCGGCGACGGCTACCCAGAACCAGCCCGAGGCCGGGCGCACGAGGCCCGCGCGCAGCTGAATGCCGAAGAGAATCAGCGCAATGAGCGCGAGAAAACCGAACAGCACCGAGCTGCCGACGATGCCCTGGATCGGCCCGCCCGAGAACAGCAGGTCGCGGCTCCAGAACAGAATCTTGTGGGTCTTGCCTTCGGGCTGGTCCATCCACCAGGTCATGAGTGGCTCGCGCCAGAAAAGCGCAACCCAGAGCTCGAAGAGGTACGAGACGCCGAGAAGCCATCGCATCGCCGAGGCGAGCGTGCGCAGCAGCTCGTGCCAACTCAGCACGAAGGCGAGCACTACGGCCAGCGCAGTTGTCGCGAGCTGAGCGACGACGCCGGCGATCGTTTCGAGTCGGTAGGAGCTCCAGAAGATCGAAAGTGTAGCGAGGGTGAGAAACCAATAGACAGGCGAGGGCAACCGGTACCAGCGAAAGCGCGCGGGCTTCAGGCGCACGAACAACACGATGCTCGCGACTGACAGCACCCCAGCGAGCATAAAAAATGCCGGAAGACCAACGATGTAGCGCACGCCGTTGCTGCCGAACGCGAACACGAACGCGATGATTGCAAAGGCACTCACGCCAAGGCGGGTCTTACTCTCGGTCATAGTCGGTATGGTAGCGGGTGGGTAGGGAGCTTCGAATATGTTGATCTTCATTGAGAACACCCCGCGCGCCTATGCGTGGGGTTCTCGTGACGCCCTGCCCGGGCTGCTCGGCACCGCGCCAACCGGCGAGCCACAGGCAGAGTTGTGGCTCGGAGATCACCCNNCCCGCGTCTGTCGCGAAAGCGAGCCCACGGGCGCAGACGCTGATCGAGCTCATCGAGAGCGACCCCGAGCGTTACGGGGTCGATGGCAAGCACCTGCCCTTTCTGCTGAAAGTGCTTGGCATCGGTGCCCCGCTGTCGCTGCAGGTGCACCCCGACAAGCAGCAGGCGCTGGACGGTTTTGCTCGTGAACAGGCAGCAGGGGTGCCGCTCGACGCCCGCGAGCGCAACTACGGCGACGACAACCACAAACCCGAGTTGCTGGTCGCACTCGGCGAAGTGTCTGCGTTGTGCGGTTTTCGCTCGCTCGATGAGGCGCGCGCCGACGTGCTCGCGCTCGCAGCGGCTGCCCCTGAGGGGCCGGGGCGTGATGCGCTGTTGCAAGCGGCCGGGCTCTGCGTCGTCAGGGCGGAGGCTGCTGCAACCGGTGCAAGTATTACAACTGGTGCCGCGGTGGGTGCCGATGACGAAGCTGCCGAGGCGCGATCCTCGTACCTGAACTGGGCGCTGAGCGGCGAAGAAACGGTCGCAGCGGCGTTGCGGGCCCTCGGAGCGGCGCTTGAGCGGCTTGATGGTTCTCATGAAGCGGACCCGGCGATTGCTGCCCCGGGCGGTGTCGCGGCCACGCGCCGTGAGGCGCTCTCGAAGCTGCTCGCCGCATACCCAGACGATCCAGGGGTGCTGATCTCGCTGCTGCTGCACCTCGTTACCCTGCGGCCTGGCGAAGCAATCTATCTCGCGGCGCGCCAACTGCACGCCTACCTCGACGGCATCGCGGTCGAGGTGATGGCCGCGTCAGACAATGTGCTGCGCGCCGGCTTCACTCAAAAGCACGTCGACGTGCCCGAGGTGCTGCGGGTGGTCGACTTTGCTGAGCTCGATACGCCGCTCATCGAGCCCGAGCGGCTCGCCCCCGGCCTGATCGCATGGGCGCCCGAGGTGCCAGAATTCACCCTGCTTCGTGCGCGGCTCGGCGAGACCGAGGGTGATGACGCTCGTGACGATGACTGTGCCGAGCGCGTGGTGGTGGCGGCGCCGTATCCGATGGTGCTCGTGGTGACCAGTGGGCGCGTACGGGTCGAGCGGGTCGGTGCAGAGGTCGACCGCGCCGAGCCCACCGACCTCGCAGGGTTTGCCGAGGTCGCGAGCGTCGGCAAAGGCCAGTCGCTGTATGTGTCTGCGGGCGAAGACATCGAGCTTTCTGGCCTCGCCGACGTATTTTTAGCGACAGTCGGAGCAAGCTGGCCTCGCGTGTCGTAACCCTCAAGTGTTGGTTGAGGCTTTATGATCTTCAGCTTGACTTGAGCGAACTACACCGGTGTAATTGTGGAAGGCCAGTCGTCCGACACAACCCGAGAGGAGTACCGTGCCGATGTCGCCATACTCCAACGGATCGCAGGTTCCCGGCAACTGGTTCGTCGACCCCGTCTTTCTCGGCGTGCCCGGTGTGCGCAAGAACGAAGACGATGAGGCTCTCGCCTGGCAGGCTGACGCGCTCTGCGCGCAGACCGACCCCGAGGCGTTCTTTCCTGAAAAGGGCGGCAGCACCCGCGAAGCCAAGCGCATCTGCGAAGGCTGCGAGGTGCGCAGCGAGTGCCTCGACTACGCGCTGGCAAACGACGAGCGCTTCGGCATCTGGGGCGGCCTCAGCGAGCGCGAGCGTCGCAAGCTGCGCCGCGAAGCTGGCTAGTCTCTCACCGCGATCCTTTTTTCGCTTTGTTGAGCGTTTTGGCGTTTTCTTCCGTTTTCTTGCGTTCACCGCGTGGTGATTGAGGGTTCGAGGATCTCCGAGCCCGGTAGATCGTTACCGATCTGAGATCTTTCTCGACTGCGATTCGCCTGGTTCACGGGCCTAAATGTCGGTGGTGCATCAGAGACTGTTGCCATGCACCTCTTCACTGATCTCAACACCCGGATTGCCGCTCTCGCAGCGCTGCTTCCGGGTGAGGTGAGCGTGCAAACCCTCGGGGCCGCGGTGGCATCGCTCGGCGATGAGCAGGTGGTGCTGTTGGCCGAGCAGACTGCGCAGATCACGCATCTGCTCGAGCAACTCAGCCTCGCATCGAGCGCGGTCATTCAAGCGAGGTCTGCGCGCGAGGCCGGGCATTCAGGTCTGGCGCAATCGCGAGGGCACCGCACGCCGGTTGCGCTGATTCAGGCCGTGGCCGGCGTGAGTCGGGTTGAGGCCAATCGGCAAATGCGTGTTGGGGCGGCGTTGCTGGGGGCAGAATTTTCCGGCGCCGGGTTTTCGGGTGCTGAGTTTTCGGGTGCTGACACGGCGGTTGGACGAACCCCGCTGGCACTTGCCCCGACCGACGCACTTGTGCGGCAGATTCCGTGGGATGAGCCGCTGGGCGAAGCGCTGCGAAACGGCACGCTGTCGTCGCAGCAGTACGACGCGGTCGTGCGTGGCCTCGGCGAGCCGCCTGCGCCAAGGCATGACTGGCGAGACGAGGCTGAGCGAGCCTCTTCGCCGCAAGACGAGACAGACCCGCATTCCCCGTCTTCCCCGAGCCCCGAAACTGTCGCTGCGTGGGCGCTCGCAGCAGAACAGCTCATCGGTTTCGCGGCAGAGGTGCCCGTCGAAGAACTTGCGAAACAGGCCCGTGCGGTGCGCGACCTATTAGATCCTGAGGGGGCAGAGCTTCGCTTCCAAGCGAGGTACGAGGCGCGATCGTTCAGAATGTACACTGACGCCGACGGGCTCACGCACGGCAAATTCGTGTTTGACCCCGAATCAGCAGAGTGGGTGCGCACAATCATCGATTCGGCGCTCAGACCGCGCCGTGGCGGTCCGAGGTTCGTTGCGGCTGAAGCACCGGCCGAGGCAGAGCGATTGCAGCTTGATCCGCGCAGCAATGAACAGCTTGCGCACGACCTGCTTCTCGACGTGCTGAAAGCGGGATCCGTGGCAGACGCCGCGACCGTCTTCGGGGTGTCGCAAGCTGGGGTGAGGCTCGTGCAGGTAGTGAACCGTGAAGAGTACTTGCGCGAGCAGGCGGCGATTCGCTCGGCCGCGTCGCGCGAGGTGGCTCCGGGTGATCCGGTCGCACCGGTCGCCCCGGTCACGATGCTGCATGAGAACGGCTCGGTTCTGCCCGCGAGTATCGGCGCGAAGCATATCTGCGATACCGGCATGCGACCAGTGATCGTGTCTGAGCAGGGTGACCCGTTGAACCTTGGGCGAGAGCAGCGGCTGTACACGGCAAAGCAAAGGGTGGCGCTTGCGGTTCGCGACGGCGGCTGCCGGTGGGCGGGCTGTGACCGCCCGGCGTCGTACTGCGAAGCGCATCACATCGACCATTGGCAGGTCGATTCGGGTCGCACCGATGTCGATCGAGGGCTGCTGCTGTGCCGTTTTCATCATTTGCAGCTGCACAATAACGGGTGGAAGATCACGAGAGACGGCCTTGGCCCTTTCAGGCTGCACCCGCCGCCGCGACGACAAAGCAAAACTAGGGTCGGGTCTGCCGAGAAAGAATCTGAAGCTGACATTGGCACCGAGTTGCGAACGCCGTTGGCGTTGACCTACGCCTGGCAGCTGGCCAAACCACCGCCGCGGAGGTTTCGCGAGGCGGCGTGAGGAAACCGCTCGATAAAGCTGTGTATTTCAATGCCTACGGCACGCCGCGAGGGCGGCGCACCCGCCGCCACTTAGGCTGACGTTGTTATGCGCACCAGAGTGACCGCCATTCTCGTCGCCAGGCACGGCGGCGAGTGGCTCGACGAGACCCTAGCGGCCCTTGCCGCACAGACGCGGCAGCCCGATCGCGTGATCGCGGTCGTCAATGGCGGCCGAGAAAGCATCGCGCACGAGCTGCGCACGCGAGAAGGCATCACCGGGGTCGTTTCGACCCAGAACATCGTGTCGTTCGGCGGTGCGGTGCAGCAAGGGATCGCGGCCGTTCCGTCAGACCCGGCGACGGGTTCGACCGCCGAGCAAACCCAAGACTGGTTCTGGCTGCTCAGCGAAGACTCGGCTCCAGAACCACGAGCCCTCGCCGAGATTCTCTCGACCGTGCAGCGCGCCCCCTCGGTCGCGATCGCGGGCCCGAAGCTTCTCAGCTGGGATCACCCCGACCGCATCATCGAGCTCGGGCAAAGCCTCACCCACCGGGGCGAGCGGTGGCTGCTGCGCAGGCAAGAGCGCGACCAGCAGCAATACGACCATCTGCAAGACGTGCTGGGCGTTGGCCCCGTCGGCATGCTGGTGCGGTCCGATGTGTGGAGTCAGCTTGAGGGCTTCGACCCCGCCTACGCCGTCTACGACGACGGTCTCGACCTGAGCGTGCGCGCACGCCTTGCGGGATTTCGAGTTGTCGTCGCCCCCACCTCGCGCGTGCGATTCGCGCAGCTCGGGGTCGCCGGCCCGCGCATTGAGCGCTCGCGCCGCGTCATGCGCACGGCGCACCGAGAAGCCAGAACCGCTCAGCTGCACAGACGCATCGCCTACGCTCCCGCGATCGCCGCGTTCTTCATGTGGCTCGGTCTGCCCCTGCTGGCCGTGCTGCGCGTCGCCTGGGCGCTCATTCGCGAGCAGCCGGGCAACATGTGGGGCGAGTTCTCGTCGGCGCTCAAAGTATTCTTCACTCCAGGATCAGTGGTCGCGTCACGTCGTAGAGTTCGCGACGCGAACAGCTCGGGCTGGGGCGCGGTAAAGCCGCTGCGCGTCGACCCGAAGACGGTGCGCACCGCGCGCATGATCGACCGCGAGGCGATTCTCGTGTCGCAGGGCCGCCTGCGCGACGAACTGCACTTCATCTCGTCGGGCGGTCTCGCGGTGCTGCTCGCGAGCGTGCTGATCACGATCGCCCTCACCTGGTGGGCCATTACCCAGATCAGCCTGACGGGCGGAGCGCTTGCGCCGCTGAGCCCGCTCGGCGAGCTCTGGGCGAACACGCGCACCGCAGACGGTGTGCCCGCCGATCCTTTCACCTGGGTGCTCGCCCTGCTCGGCACCCTGACGTTCTGGAACCCGTCGCACGGCGTCGTGTTGATGCTGGTCGCCGCGATCCCACTCGCCTCACTCGGCGGCTGGATCTGGGCCGCCCAGCTCACCAAGAACTCCGCCGGGCGGGCGCTACTCGCGCTTGCGTGGGCTCTCAGCCCCGTGCTGCTCGGCTCGATGAGCGCCGGTCGACTACCGACCCTCGTTCTCGCGGTCGTGCTGCCGTGGCTGCTGCTTGCCGCGACACGTGCGCGCGAGTCGTGGAGTTGGGCCGGCACCGCCTCACTGCTCGCGGCGGTGGCGCTCGCCTGTGCGCCGGTGCTGATTCCGGCTGCGGTCGTGCTGTTGATTGTCGGCATCGCTGGATCGCCCCGCGGCACTGCGCGCGTGCTCTCGATTGCGATCGTGCCGCTTGCGCTCTTCGCCCCCAAGGTGCTCATGCTCTTGCGCGGCGCGAACCCGCTCGATCTGCTGCTCGATCCGGGCATTCGGGCCCCGTTCGTTCCGGCGAATACCTGGCAGCTGCTGCTCGGCTTTCCCGAGTTCGGTCTTGAGGGCTGGGGCGGCATCTTTCACGACCTCGGGTTCGGAGGCCTGCCCGCGAGCCTGCTCGTCGGCTTCCTGCTGCTGCCAATCGTGCTGCTCGCGGCGCTCGGACTGATCACCGGCCGGGTGCACTTCACTGTGTTGCACGCGGTGCTCGGCGGCGTTGGATTGCTCACTGCGGTCGGCGCATCAAAGCTGCAACTGCTCAGCATCGGCGGCGACGCGGTCACACTCTGGACGGGTTCGGGGCTAGCCGTGTACTGGATCTCGGTGCTCGGCCTCGCCGCAGTCGGAACCACCGCGCTGCGCAAGGCGGCCGCGCCAGTGGTCGCGGTCGGTCTGGTGATGGCACTCGTGGCAGTCGCCCCCCTCGGAGTGAAGCTCGCCACCGCGAACACCGGAATCGTTGCCGGCGACGCGCAGATGCCCGCGCTCGTGCAGGCGGCCGGCGCGGAGGACGCCGGGTTGCGCACACTCGTGCTGTCGGCGGCAGGGCCGCAGTCGGTGCGCGCAGAGATTGTGACGGGCCCTGGCCTGCGCCTCGACGAACTGCGCACCGCAGCCGTGCCGAGCAGCGTGACCGAGCAAGACGAACAGCTCGCCCTGATCGTTGGCGCGCTAGCGAGCACCGGAGACGAGGCTCGCACGCGAGAGGTGCTGGCGGCAAACGACATCGGGTTCGTGCTGCTGAAGACCGCGGGCGAATCGACCGAACGCTCGCAGCTGCAGTCGGCGTTCGACCAGCAAACCGCGCTCGAGGGTGCCGGCCAGACTGCGCACGGCCTGCTGTGGCGCGTCACCGCAGAGGGCGACTCGGCTGCGCAGGCCGCAGACGACAGCGGCCCATCCTGGATCGCAGGCATCAGCAACAAGCTCTTCGGGAGCCTGCTGTGGTGGGCCCAGATCGTCGTGCTCGGGGCAATGCTGCTGCTCGCGCTTCCCACGGGTGAGGTCGTCGAGCGGCCCGAGCGGCGACGCAAGAAGGCAGTGGCAGTGCCGGAGCGCGGCGTCGACGCCTCGGCCGACGCTGACAAGTCGGGGACCGCTGCACCTGAGGCTGAGGCGCCAGTGACCGAGCCCGAGGTGATCGAGTCTGTCGAAACTGAGTCGGTTGATCCCGCGTCGGTCGAACCACTCATCGAACCCGCACCGGAGCCCGAGCCCGAGGCGGCTCCGGAAGGCGAGCCCACGACCGAGCCCACGACCAAGCCTGTGGCTGATCCAACGTCAGACGCACCGAGCGATGACCCCATGAAGAAGCTGCCGAAGTTCTTGCGACCTGCCGAAGACGACACGACCGAGGGGGGCGAGCGATGAGCGAGCAATCGAAGCGCATGCTGCGCGGTGGTGCGCGGGCGGCCACCGGTGTCGTCATAATCGGCGTCTCTATCGCGGCCGCGGCGGTGCTCGGCTCGGGCGCAGTCGCCATCCCGTCTGTCGAGCGCGGCGTGGTCGCGGTCTCGGCAGACACGAGCCAGAACGCGACCTTCTCGCTGATCTGCACGGGCGCGTTCGCTGAGCTCGGCGCAGACCCGTCGCGCCCGACCGCGGCGATTCCGAGTGGCGCGTCGACGACAGTCATCACTGGCGAACCGCTCGAGCAGGGCGAGCTCGCCCGCGAGCACGCAGACGGCACAGCCCCGCTCGTGGTGCAGGGCTCGGCAAACGACAACCTCGCGGCCGCAGAATTGCAGCAGGTTGGCGGAAGCACACTGCAGGGGCTCACCGCCTCGAGCTGCGCCGAACCGGTGCACGAGCAGTGGCTCGTCGGAGGGGGCACGAAGCTTGGCCAGTCGCTCACCCTTGTGCTCGGCAACTCGTTCGAGGTGCCTGCGACCGTGCAGGTATCGCTTTTCGACGAGAACGGTCAGGCCGACTCGTCGCGCGCCACTGGCGTGCTCGTGCCCGCGAACTCGCAGCGCATCGTCTCGCTCGGCGGTTACGCGCCCGATCGCGAACGAATCGCCGTGCGCGTCGAGAGCACGGGCGCCGCGGTGACTGCGGCGCTCGGCGCCTCACAGACCGTCGACATTCGATCGTTCGCCGTCGACACGGTCACGAGGCAACTGGCACCAGCGACCATGCTCGTGGTGCCTGGTGTCGCCAACTTCAGCTCAGACGAGCACGCAACTGACGGGGCCGCGCCCGACGCCGATCCTTACCCGGTGCTCGTGCGTGTGCTGTCGCCCGAAGAGAGCGGTACCGCGACGGTGCGCGCGCTGAAGGCTGATGGATCCTCGCAGAGCCTCGGCACCATCGACTTCGAAGCCGGCGTCGTTGCTGAACTCTCCGTGCCAACCTGGCCGCAAGACGCGCAGGCCGTGACAATCGACGCGACCGTGCCCGTGGTCGCCGGGGTGCTTGGCAGCGCCGACGTGCCGCCAGCCCACGACAACGCGTGGTTCGCCCCCGCGCCTGCGCTGCCGGCAGACACCAAGGTTGCCGTTGCGGTGGTGCTCGGGGGGCAGCTCGTGCTCGCCAATACCGGCGATGCTGATGCGAGCGTCGAGATTGAGATCGAAGGCGTCGCGAAACCGAAAACCGTGACTGTGCCCGCCGGGGCTGCGATGCCCGTCGAGGCGCGTGGGCAGGTATGGCTGACCAGCTCGCAGCCGATTGCAGCGGGGGTGCGAGTGGTAAGCGGGCCGAACATTGCCGGGTACCCGGTGCTCGCGCCGATCGAGCGGCGAGCGGCGATCACGGTGTTTCCGCGCTGACGCCGGGCAGAGGGTCGAGCAACACTTTGGGCGAGGATCAGCACCCCGGCGACGAGCCGCCCGCTGGGGGCGAGCGTAGCGATGCGCGCCTCTGCGCCAGGGTGGGCTGCGGGGCGGCCGCGACCCACACCCTCACCGCGGATTACACCGACCGGCTGATGGCGGTGGGTCCGCTGAGCCCCGAACGCACGCCGCCCGCGCTCGACCTTTGCGAGCGGCACAGCGAGGCGCTCACGCCGCCCGAGGGGTGGCAACTCATGCGGCACGACCCGTCGCGAGAGTGAGTACGGGACGCGTGGGCACGCGGCAAACGAGACATCGAAGGCGCGCCCCGTAGACTGGGAGCGTGTTCGGACGAGAGAAAAGAGCGAGGGTTGAACCCCCGGTGCGGCCGAGCCGTCGCCACGGGCGCCGGCCGATCCGCTCCTCGCTAACCGGCCCTCAGCTGCCGAACCCCGATGCGCGGGTTGCCCGCTTCGAGCTCGCCGCAAGGGCAGCCCTCGAACTGCTGCGGCAAGAGGTCGGTGACGAACTGCGCGGCGTGCGCATCGGCTTCGCGACCGCGCCGATTGGCCGGGGCACCGGCACGAGCGAGCAACCTCTGTTCTACTCGATCGACCGCGCCGACCGCACCATCGTGCTGTACCGCATGCCGATCCAACGCGCGAAAGGCCTGCACGTCGATGACGACGAACACCGCCGCCTCTTCATCGGGCACTGCGTGCACCGCGCGGTGTGCGAATATCTCGGGCGCGCGCCGTGGGAGATCGCCTCGGGCCGCTTCGATCATTTCTGAGTCTGCGTCGTTTCTGCGCCCGCATCATTCCTGTGCCTTCACAGGCGAGCCGATTGCGCGAAAGGCACGAGCTGAACCGCGAACGCACCCGACTCGGCCATAATGGGAGCATGAGCGCACGCATTCTTGTGGTTGACGACGACCGCGCGCTGTCCGAGATGCTCGGGATGGTGCTGCAGGGCGAAGGGTTCGAGACCGTGTTCGCCGCTGACGGGCCGTCGGCGGTCGAGAAGTTTCGCGAGTCTCGGCCCGACCTCGTGCTGCTAGACCTGATGCTGCCTGGCATGGACGGCATCGAGGTGTGCACGAGCATTCGCGCCGAATCGGGCGTGCCGGTAATCATGCTGACTGCTCGCAGCGACACCGGCGACGTCGTGCGCGGGCTCGAGGCGGGTGCCGACGACTACGTGGTGAAGCCGTTCAACCCGGTCGAGCTGATCGCGCGCGTGCGTGCCCGACTGCGCGAGCCGAAGCAAGAGGCCGGCGAGAAGCTGCGGGTCGGCGACATCGACATCGACGTCACGGGGCACGAAGTGCGTCGGGGCGATCAGGTGGTCTCACTGACGCCGCTCGAGTTCGATCTTCTGGTGATCCTCGCCCGCAAACCGCAGCAGGTGTTCACCCGCGAGGTGCTGCTCGAGAAGGTGTGGGGCTACCAGTACAAGGCCGACACCAGGCTCGTGAACGTGCACGTGCAGCGACTGCGCGCGAAGATCGAACGCGACCCCGACCACCCGACCATCGTGAGCACCGTTCGCGGCGTGGGCTACCGCGCCGGTGCCCCCACGGAGTAGCCGTTTGTCGACCGCTCACAGGCACGGTCGATCGCCGTTCGGGCTGTGGTTTCGCCGCCTGAGGGTGCGATGGATCCGCGCCACCCTGCCTGTGCTCGGCCCCTTGCGGGCGGCGTGGGGCAGTTCGCTGAGGCTGCGCACCATGGCGATCACCGGTGCGATCGCGATCTCCATGGTGTCGATCATGGGTGCGCTGGTGCTCGACCGCATCAGCACCGATCTCTATTCTTCGAAGCGGGATCAGGCGCTCCAAGACTCGGCGCGCGCGACGCTTGCCGCGCAAGAGCAGCTCGATAGTTCTGACGCCACCGACCTCGGAGCGATGAATGCGCTCGCCGGGTCGGTGCGCAGCACGGTGCAGGGCACCTCTGCGAGCCAGCTGATCTATGTGAGCAGGCAGGCGAACCAGCCGGCGTCGCCGATCGCGCCCGACGACGCGGGCACCTCGGAGCAGATCCGCGAAGTGATCTCGGCAGACCTGAGCGATGCGCTGCGCGAGGGCGAGTCGCCGCAGTACTGGCAATCGGTGCGGCTCGTCGATGACAACGGCAAGTCTGCCCCCGGCATTCTTGTCGCTTCGACCATCGTGTTTCCGGCGGGCGCCGGCAGCTACGATCTCTTTATCGGCTACAGCTTCTCTGACGTGGCGCAGAGCATCGAGTTCATCACGCGCGCGCTGATCATCATGGCGCTGCTGCTCCTGCTGCTCCTGGCAGTGCTGGTCTGGGTAATTTCGAGCCTCGTGTTTCGGCCGATTCGCGCCGCAGCCTTCGCCAGCCACCGGCTCGCCGCGGGCGAGATCGACGCGCGTATTCCGCTGCAGGCAGACAAGCACTTCGACGAACTCTCGAACAACTTCAACCACATGGCCGACACCTTGCAGGCCCGCATCGAAGAGCTCGATCAGCTCTCGACCATGCAGCAGCGCTTCGTGTCAGACGTGTCGCATGAGCTGCGCACGCCGCTCACCACGATCCGACTTGCGGCAGAGGTGCTTCGGGCGCAGGCGGGCGACGACGAGTCCAGCGCCGCCCGCCCTGTGCAGGTGCTCAACGATCAGGTCGATCGTTTCGAGTCGCTGCTCGCCGATCTGCTCGAGATTTCGCGCTACGACGCGGGGCCGATCACGCTCGAGACCGAGCCGACGAACATGGTCGTGCTCGCCGAAGAGGTCGTCGAGGGGCTCAGGCCGCTGTCGCCCGGCATCATCGAGTTGCGGCCGCTCGGCGGTTTCAGCCCGATCGACGTCGATGCTCGGCGCATTCGGCGCATCGTGTCGAACCTCGTGGGCAACGCGATCGAGCACGGCGAGGGCCGCCCTATCGTGGTGACGATCGACTCGAACGCATCGTCGATTGCGATCGGCGTGCGCGACTGGGGGGTCGGCATGAAACCCGAACACACAGAGCACGTGTTCGACCGGTTCTGGCGCGCTGACCCGTCGCGCAAGCGCACCCTCGGCGGCACCGGCCTCGGCCTCGCGATCGCGCGCGAAGACGCCGCCGTGCACGGCGGCCTGCTCGAGGTCTGGTCGCGCCTGGGCGAGGGCAGCAACTTTCGGCTTACGCTGCCGCGTGGTGACGAGACGAACTCGTTCGTGTCGCCGGTGCCGCTCGTGCCAGACGACGTCACGCCCGAGCTTGGCGATCCCGAGGTGACTGGTGGCTGGCTGCGACGGCCGGGCCGCCGAGTGCGAAGGGAGCGCCACAGATGAGGCGCAAGATCCTCGCCATAATCGCCGCATCCCTTGCGGTGCTTTCGCTGGCTGCCTGCGACGCCGTACCCGATTCGGGCCCCGTGCGCGAGGGGCTCAGCAACCTCGAGCAGGCCGAGCGCGGCGTGTTCATCAACCCGCAGGGGCCGACGGCCGGGGCCGACCCTGAGTCGATCATTCGCGGTTTCGTGCGCGCCGCCTCGTCGAACCTGAACGACTACGAGATCGCGCGAAAGTTTCTCGCGCCGACGTATGCCGACCAGTGGGATCCGAGTTTCGGTGCGATCGTCTACGAGGGGGCGCCGGTCTACGATGAGCCCGATGAGGGGCTCGGCGTGCTCTCGCTGCAGGTGGCGGCCTCGGTCGATCAGGGTGGAACCCTGCGCCTCGCACAGCCCGATGAGCAGGCCGAGGTTCGCTTCGAGCTGAGCCGGGTAGGCGACCAGTGGCGCATCGTGTCTGCCCCGAACGGCATCATCATCGACCGTAGCAATTTCTCGTCGGTGTGGGAGACCCGAACGCTCTATTTCTTGAGCCCAGACCAGCGGCTCGTGTCAGAGCTGCGCTGGGTGATCACCGACAGATCGTCGCTGCCATCGAACATGGTGACGCAGATCGTGAAGGGGCTGATCGGCGGGCCCTCGGCAGGCATGACCGGCGCCATCACGACCGCGTTTCCTGAGGGAACCACCCTGAGCTCAGAGTCGGTGCCCATCATCGACGGCGCCGCGGTGATCGATGTATCGTCAGAGATCTTCGACGCCGACGAGGCGACAATGAGCGCCATCAAGCGGCAGCTTGCAGCGAGCCTGCAGGGGCTGCCGGGGGTGGTTCGCTTTCAGCTCGCGGTGCACGGCAACGTGATGGGCGGCGGCGAGATCACCGCGAGCGAAGAGACCGGATCGGGCGACTTTCAGCGCATCGTGCTGCTGAAAGACGGCGAGTTCGGCACCTCGGCAGGCAACTCGCTGAACGCGATTCCCGGTGTGAGCGAACAGCTCGTCGCGCTCGCGCCGACCGCCGTGAGCGTCGCCCCTGACTTGAGCGCTGCCGCGGTGCTGCACTCCAGTGGGGTCAGCTGGGTCACAGGCGGGCAGAGCCTCGTCATCGACAATCGCTCCGGTCTGCTCGCGCCGAGCCTCGACTCGCTCGGCTACGTGTGGACCTATTCGAGTGTCGAGCCAGACGAAATCGTGGTCACGAAACCGGGCACGCGTCTCTCGGAGCTCACCCTGAACTGGCTCGACGACTTCTCGGTGAAGGCGATTCGGGTCTCGACTGGTGGCAATAGGCTCGCTGTGCTTGTCAATGCGGGTGGGGCCACCGAGGTGAGGGTCGTCGGCATCGTGCGCGACGAGACCGGCGCACCGGTCGGCTTTACCGAGACGGCGACCCTGCAGCTGAGTGAACTCGGTGCCCCGATCGATCTCGACTGGATCGGCGATAACCGCTTCGTGCTGCTCAGCGAGACCGGCCTGCTCGGTGGTTCGGCCAAGGTGACCATCGGCGAAGTCAGCGGCCGGTTTCCGGTGGTCTCGGGTTCGGTTTCGGGTGGCGTCTCGATCAGCAGCGGCGGTAGCAGTCGCTCGCTGATGCGCGTGCTCGACGACCAGCACCGCATGTTCAAACCGCAGGGGTCGGGCTGGCAGCAGCTGATGGCAGGCGTCGACCTGATTGCGAAGGTCGGGTAGTCGGGTTTCGCGGCGTATTCGCAGGCAGGTCGGGGTGTGCCTGTTTCGGTGTTGTTTGTGAGGTTCTGGTGAGTCACGTGCGCGCGCTCGGCGAGCTACTTGTCGCTCACAGGGCGAGGATCGCGACCGTTCTCTCAAACCGTTGTGAGTAACTGCTCGTCTGTCGGTAGCGGGGTGCATGCTCGTATGCATGACACGAGAACTCATCGACGAGCGGCCTCGCAACTGGCCGGACGACCTGGGCGGCCAGCCGTGGCGCCGACTGCGCGGCTGGCTGGGCGAGGTGCTTGCCGACTTGCTCGCACTGCTCTGGCCGTGCGCCTGCCTGATGTGCGGCGCCCCGAACAGGCAGCTGTGCCCGGACTGCCGCGCGCGGCTGAGGGCGACCGTCGGCACGGCGCAACTCGCGCGCTCTTCGAGTGGCCGAGAGGTCTGGGTCTACGGCAGTTATGTGGGGGCACTGCGTGCCCTGCTGGTCGCGTGCAAGCACGGTGGTGCAGTGCGCTTGGCGGCGCCGCTCGGCGAACTGCTGAGCGGCCCGCTGCTGCTCGCGCTTGAGTCGCAGCAGGCGCGCCCCCCGGTGCTGATCGTGA
>DDEV01000141.1 GCA_002336855.1 Leucobacter sp. UBA1945
TCTGGTCGTACGGTTCGGGTTACGGCGGAAACGCGCTGCTCTCGAAGAAGTGCTTCGCGCTGCGCATCGCCAGCGTCATGGGCAAGAACGAGGGCTGGCTCGCAGAGCACATGCTGCTGCTGAAGCTCACCAACACCGAGTCGGGCAAGGCCTACCACTTGTCGGCGGCGTTCCCCTCGGCATGCGGCAAGACCAACCTCGCGATGCTGCAGCCCACCATCCCGGGCTGGAAGGTCGAGACCATTGGCGATGACATCGCTTGGCTGCGCCCCGGTCGTGACGGCCGCCTCTACGCGATCAACCCCGAAGCAGGTTTCTTCGGCGTCGCGCCCGGCACTGGCGAGTCGACCAACCCGGTTGCGATGGAGACCCTCTGGGGCAACACCATCTACACCAACGTCGCACTCACCGACGAGGGTGATGTGTGGTGGGAGGGCAAGACCGACTTGGTGCCCGCACACCTGATCGACTGGCAGGGCAACGACTGGACGCCAGAATCGGGCCGCCCCGCCGCGCACCCGAACTCGCGCTTCACTGTGCCGATTCAGCAGACGCCGACGCTCGCAGACGACTGGTTCGAGCAAGACGGCGTGCCGCTCGACGCGATCCTTTTCGGAGGTCGCCGTGCGACCAACATTCCTCTTGTCGCGCAGTCGCTCTCATGGCAGCACGGTGTGTTCGTCGGCGCCACGATCTCTTCTGAGAAGACGGCGGCCCAGGAGGGCACCGTCGGCGAGCTTCGCCGAGATCCCTTCGCGATGCTGCCCTTCTGCGGCTACAACATGGCCGACTACTGGGGCCACTGGCTCGAGATGGGCGAGAAGCTCGGCGAGAAGGCCCCGAAGATCTTCCAGGTGAACTGGTTCCGCAAGGGCGCCGACGGCCGCTTCCTGTGGCCCGGCTTCGGCGATAACTCGCGCGTGATCGACTGGATCATTCGCAGCGTCGAGGGCGAGCACACCGGCCGTGAGACCGCGATCGGCACCGTTCCCGCCGCGGGCGAACTGAACCTCAGCGGCATCGAGTCGGTTGAAGCCGAGCTCGACGAGCTCTTCGCAATCGATGCGACTTCGTGGCTTGCCGAGTGCGACCTGACCGAAGAATTCTTCGCCAAGTTCGGCGACCGCCTGCCACAGGCGCTCGAAGCTGAACTCAGCGCACTGCGGAGCCGCCTCAGCGCCTAACCGCCATAGACCGTGGATCCTTACGTTCTGCCCGACGTAGGATCCACCACATACCGTGAGCCCCGAGCGCTGCCCCGCCCGGGGCTCACTACTTTTCTACCGCTAAGCTTGAGGCGGCCTAAGCGCAATAGCCCCCAATAGCCCAACCGGCAGAGGCAGTCGACTTAAAATCGATACAGTCAGGGTTCGAATCCCTGTTGGGGGACCAACTCGAGCGAGCGGGTCAGTGCTGTAGATAGACTGCGAATATGACCATTGATCTGGCAGCGACGGAGCTGCTGAGCGCAGCAGGCAGGCAGCCCTGGCTTCAACCGGACGAATACTGGCAGCGTCTCACCGCGGCAACACAGCATCTGAGCGCACCGGTCGTCGCGCTCGGCGTTGAAGCGCTGGCGCACAACGCCCACGACATACTTCGCCGCGCGAAAGGCAAACCCGTTCGTGTCGCCTCGAAGTCGATCAGGGTGCGCGGCGTGCTCGACGCCGTGCTCGCGCTTCCCGGCTATCAGGGAGTGCTCGCCTACACGCTGGCCGAGGCGCTCTGGCTGAGCGAAACGATCGATGACATCGTCGTCGCCTATCCCACCGCCGACCGTGCAGCGCTTGCCGCGCTCGCCGCAGACGAGCGGGCGGCAAGCCGCATCGCCGTCATGATCGATAGCGTGGATCAGCTCGAGCTCATCGACAGAGTCGCACCGCCCGCGAGCCGCGCCCCGATTCGCGTCTGCCTCGACTTCGACGCCTCGTGGAACACGAGGCTGCTCGGCAGTATCGGAGCGTTGCGGTCACCCGTACACGAGCCTGCGCAGCTGCGGCGGCTCGCGGAGCGCGTGCTGCAGCGGCGAGGGTTCGAGCTTGTCGGCATCATGTCGTATGAGGCGCAGATCGCGGGTGTCGGCGACGAGCCGATCGGCGACCCGGCGAAGGGGGTACTCATGCGCGCGATTCAGCACAAGAGCGCGGCCGAGCTTGCCGACCGTCGGGCTGAGGCGATCTCAGCGGTGCAAGCGCTGCGCCCCCTCGAGTTCGTGAACGGTGGCGGCACCGGCTCAATCGAGCGCACCGTCGCCGAAGATGCGATTACCGAGGTTGCCGTCGGCAGCGGGATCTTCGGGCCACACCTCTTCGATAACTACCGCGCGTTCACTCCGGCTCCCGCCGTTGCATTTGCGCTCGACGTGGTGCGCCGTCCGAATCGAGACACCGCCACGCTGCTCGGCGGCGGCTGGATCGCCTCGGGCGTCGCGGGGCAAGACCGCCTGCCCCAGGTCGTGCACCCCGCGGGCCTCTCGTACGCCCCGCGCGAGGGAGCTGGCGAGGTGCAGACCCCGTTGAGCGGCAAGGCGGCACGCCAGCTCTCGATCGGAGACCGCGTCTGGCTGCGGCACACGAAGTCTGGCGAGATCATGGAGCACGCGAACGAGGTGGTTCCCGTGCAGCTCGGTTCGCCGGGCAACGGGGGATCCTCTGCCCTCGAACCGATAATGAGCTACCGAGGAGAAGGGAAATGCTTTCTATGACCGCGAAATGGCGCAACTGGGCGCGCACAGAGAAGTCGCGCCCCGTGCTCGAAATAGCCCCGCGCACCATCGACCAGGTAGTGCTCGCAGTGCAGCGCGCCCGCGAGACCGGGCACACGGTAAAGCCCATCGGCGCCTCGCACAGCTTCACGGCGATCGGGGCAACCGACGGCGTGCGCCTCAGCATGGAGTCGCTGCGCGGCCTCGTCGATGTCGATCTCGAACGCGGCCGCGTCACGCTCTGGGCGGGTACGCACCTCTGGGAGTTGCCGTCGATTCTCGACCCTCTCGGTCTCGCGCTCGAGAACATGGGCGACATCGACCGCCAGACCATCACCGGAGCGACTTCGACCGGCACGCACGGTACCGGCATCGGCATCGGCGGGTTGTCGACCCGCATTGTCGGCGCCACGCTCGTCACCGGTACCGGCGAGATTATTGATATCGACGAGGATCGAAACGCCGAACTTCTGCCGGCCGTCGCGCTCGGCCTCGGCGCCCTCGGGGTGCTGCTGACCGTGACCATCCAGTGCGTGCCTCGGTTTCTGTTGCGCGCCGTCGAAGCGCCAGCGCCCTTCGAAGAGGTGCTCGAAAACTATGAACACCTGAACCGGGAAGCCGACCACTTCGAGTTCTACTGGTTTCCGCACACCGAGAGCACGCGCACCAAGACGAACACCCGTCTGCCCCTCGACGCTGGCGCGAAGCCGCTCGGCAAAGTCTCGCGCTTCGTCGACGAGGAGGTCGTGAACAACGCGATGCTCGCTGCGGTTGTTGGCTTCGAACGAATCGTGCCCAGCACCACGCCCAGCATCAACCGCGCGATCGAGTCGATTTCGAGCAGTCGGGACTACTCCGACATCTCGCACCGCGTGTTCGTGACGAACCGGCGCGTGCGTTTTCGCGAGATGGAGTACGCACTACCGTTCGAGGCGGTGCCAACCGCGCTGCGTGAACTGCGCGAGATGATCGACCGCAAGGGCTACCGAATCTCGTTCCCGGTCGAGGTGCGGGCCGCGGCCGCCGACCAGCTGCTGCTTTCGACCGCGCACGGGCGCGAGAGCGGCTACGTTGCGGTGCACCGCTACTGGCGCGATCCTGACCACGAATATTTCAGGGAGGCCGAAGCTGTGCTGAGGGCGCACGACGGTCGGCCGCACTGGGGCAAGATGCACACGCGCGACGCAGAGTCGCTGCGCTCGACGTACCCGAAGTTCGACGAGTTTCTTGCAGTGCGAAACCGGCTCGACCCGGACCGCGTCTTCGCGAACCCTTACCTCGACCGAGTGCTCGGGGAGTAACTCATTGCGTCGAGAACGCTGCGCTCTCACAGCGTTCTCGCTACCTCAATCGATAGGATTTGAGCATGTCTGGGCTCGTTACGACACTCATCATTCTCGGCGTCATCGTGGTGCTCGCGATCTACGTGTGGATCACCTATAACTCGCTGATCTCGCTGCGCGTTCGAGTTGACGAAGCCTGGAGCGACATCACAGTTCAGCTGAAGCGTCGCGCCGACCTCATTCCCAACCTCGTCGAATCGGTCAAGGGATACGCTGCGCACGAGAAGAGCGTGTTCGAAGCGGTCACTCAGGCGCGCGCCGAGACGATCTCGGCCCAGTCCCCTGCTGAGGCCACCCTGGCAGAGGGGCACATGCAGCAGGCGCTGAAGAGCATCTTCGCAGTGGCAGAAGCCTACCCGCAGCTGCAGGCCAGCCAGAACTTCTTGCAATTGCAGTCTGAGCTTGTCGACACCGAGAACAAGATCCAGGCCTCGCGCCGCTTCTTCAACGGTGGTGTGCGCGAGTACAACACAAAGTTGCAGCTCTTTCCGAACAACCTCTTCGCGAAGATGTTCGGCTTCGAAGCCCGCGACTTCTTCGAGGTCGACAACGTGGCTGCAATCTCCGAGCCGCCGCGCATCCAGTTCTAGTCGGCGTCCGTTGCGCTGGTAGCTGACACGCCTGCGCAGAGGCGTATGGTAGAGGTAGCAATTCAAGGAGGCTGCCCGCAACGTGTCATCAATGTTCCGATCCCTGAACGTGCGAAACTACCGCATCTGGTTTATCGGAGCGCTGATATCAAATGTCGGAGCCTGGATGCAGGCAACGGCCCAGAACTGGGTGGTGCTCACCGAGCTGAGCGACACGAACGCGGTCGCGGTAGGCGTGACAATGGCGCTGCAGTTTGGGCCGCAGCTGCTGCTCGTACCTTTCAGCGGCGCGGTTGCCGACCGCTTCGATCGGCGCAAGGTGCTGATGGTGACTCAGTCGCTGCTCATGCTGCTCGCGCTCGGTCTCGGACTGCTGCTGGTGTTCGGCATTGCGGAACTCTGGCACCTCTACGCCTTCGCCCTCGCGCTCGGCGTCGTGAATGCCTTCGACACACCCGCACGTCAGGCGTTCGTCTCAGATCTCGTCGGTGTCGACCAGCTTTCGAACGCGGTCGCGCTCAACTCCGCCTCGTTCAATTCGGCGCGGCTTATCGGCCCGGCAGCGGCGGGCGTGCTCATCGCGCTCGTCGGCTCGGGTTGGGTGTTCGTGTTGAACTCGGTCTCGTTCATCGCAATGCTCGTCGCGCTCGCCGCCATTCGCATTCCGAGAGCGCCGCGCGAAGTGAGCGGGCGCGAATCGCAGGGCAACCAACTCGTGGCGGGCTTTCGCTACGTGATCAGACGGCACGATCTTGTTGTTATTTTTCTCATCGTGTTCGTGATCGGCGCGTTCGGCATGAACTTTCCAGTGTTCTCATCGACCATGGCGGTCGAGTTCGGTCGTGGTGCGGGGGAGTACGGGCTGCTTTCATCCATTCTCGCGATCGGTTCGCTCGCGGGAGCACTGCTCGTTGCGAAGCGGCCTGCTGCGAGGTTCCGGGTCGTCGTGCTCGCAGCGGGCGGTTTCGGCGCAGCGAGCCTCGTGAGCGCACTCATGCCGAGCTTCTGGGCTTTTGCCGCGACGCTCGTGCTGCTCGGCTTCTGCACGGCGACCCTGCTCTCGACCGCGAACGCCTTCGTGCAGACGACCACCGACCCAGCCGTGCGCGGCAGGGTGCTCTCGCTCTATTTCGCGATCCTCATGGGCGGCACCCCGCTCGGCGCTCCGATCGTCGGTGCGATTTCAGACGCGTTCGGTGCGCGCTGGGGCCTCGGCGTTGCCGCACTCTCCGGTTTCGTCGCCTTCGCGATCGGCATCGGGTGGCTGCTCGTCGAGCGCCAATTGCGCGTGCACATTGGCGCCCGCGGGCACCTCACCGTCACACACGCTGGCAGGCCAGGGGCCGGTGATGATCCTCGAGCCCAAATCGAAACGCTGACCGCGCCGCTCTCGGTGCTGCGACGCGAGCCGGTGATCCTTTCAGAAGCGAACTCTGCACCGCAAAGCGGTGCGCTGAGCGAGGGCCTCACCGGCCCGATATCGATCATCGAATCTGAGCCTCTGGAGCGCGACGATATGCCTTCGAAAGCCGATGAAGACGGGTAAGCTTAAGGGCGGTACTGCAGCGGGGCTACTCGCTGGTTAACTTCGAAAACGGAGCCGATACACGTGAGTGATTTTCTGTCCGCCCAAACCCGCACCGAGACCGATTCAATCGGCAGCCTCGAGATTCCGGCATCAGCCTATTGGGGGGTGCACACCGCCAGGGCGCACGAGAATTTTCCGATCGCACGCCGACCGATCTCGGTCTACCCCGACTTTGTGCGTGCCTTTGCTTGCGTCAAGCAGGCAGCAGCCCGCGCCAACCTCGAGATCGGTGCGCTCGACGAGCAGCGCGCGACCCTGATCGACCGCGCCTGCGAAGAGATCAAGACGGGCATGCTGCTCGACCAGTTCGTGGTCGGCGTCGTGCAGGGCGGCGCAGGCACCTCGACCAACATGAACGCGAACGAGGTCATCACGAACCGCGCGCTCGAGCTCGCCGGGCACCGCAAGGGCGACTACGACTTCATCAACCCGAACGATCACACGAACCGCAGCCAGTCGACTAACGATACCTACCCGACCGCGATCAAGATCGCTCTCGCGTTCTCGATCACCACGCTGCTCGAAGAACTGGCGCTGCTTGCCAACGCATTCGAGGCGAAGGGCAAAGAGTTCTCGCACATCATCAAGGTCGGCCGCACTCAGCTGCAAGACGCAGTGCCCATGACCCTCGGCCAGGAGTTCAACGCATTTGCCGTGACCCTGCGCGAAGACATCGATCGCCTGCGCGAGACCGTTGCGCTGCTGGGCGAGGTCAACATGGGTGCTACCGCGATTGGCACCGGCATTAACGCTCCGAAGGGCTACCGTGAGTCGGTGGTTCGCCACCTGCGCGACATTACCGGGCTCGAGATCGTGGGCGCCGGCGACCTGATCGAGTCGACCAGCGACACCGGCGTCTTCATCACCTTCTCGGGTGCGCTTAAGCGCAGCGCGCTCAAGCTTTCGAAGATCTCGAACGACCTGCGTCTGCTGTCGTCGGGCCCCCAGGCAGGCTTTGGCGAGATCAATCTGCCGGCGCGCCAGGCTGGCTCGTCGATCATGCCGGGCAAGGTCAACCCCGTGATTCCCGAGGCCGTCTCGCAGGTGGCCTACTCGGTCGCGGGCGCAGACGTTACCGTGTCGATGGCGGTCGAGGCCGGTCAGCTGCAGCTGAACGCCTTTGAGCCGATCATCGCGCACTCGCTCTTCCAATCAATCACGTGGCTTGAGCGCGCCTGCACGACCCTGCGCGTCAACTGCGTCGATGGCATCACCGCGAACGAAGATCGCCTCGATGACATGGTCTCGCGCTCGGTGACGGTGATCACGGCGCTCGCTCCGGTAATCGGTTACGCTCCCGCTGCGAAGCTCGCGAAAGAGGCGCTCGCCACGAACGAGAAGGTTTCAGACCTCGTGATCTCGGCCGGCCTGCTCGACGAGGCTCAGCTTGCAGAGATTCTGCAGCCCGCAAGGCTCGCTGGTCTGAGCGACGACTAAGGCTCTAGACAGCAAGAGGGGCAACCTGGCCGAATGGCCGGTTGCCCCTCTTGCTGTCTGCGGTGGCGGTTTCGAGCGCCCGCGAGAGTGCGGCAGCCCTGAGCCGCTTACGCCTTGACGCAGTGGTTGGTGAGCGCGCCGATACCCTCGATCGTGACGGTCACCTCAGTGCCGGGCATGAGGTACAGCGGGGGTTTGCGCGACCTACCTGCGCCACCGGGAGAACCCGTCGAGATGAGCGTGCCAGGCAGCAGAGTGAGCGATTGCGAGATGCTCGAGATGAGTTGAGCGACCGAGCGAATCATGTATTCGGTGGTCGAGTCTTGCACCCGCAGCCCGTCGACGTCGGTCGTGAGCCCGAGCGCCTGCGGGTCGGGAATCTCGTCGGCAGTCACGACGACTGGGCCGACTGGCGAGAAACCATCGAACGACTTGCACCTCGACCACTGGGGCTCCGCGAACTGGATGTTGCGGGCGGTGATGTCGTTGACAACCGTGTAGCCGAACACGTAGTCGAGCGCCTCTTCGGGAGTGACGTTCTTTGCGGCGCGGCCGATGACGACGCCGAGTTCGCCCTCGTAATCGACCTCCTCGCTGAGTTCGAGGGGCAGCGGCACCTCGGCGCCGTGGCCGTTGAGGGAATTGGGAAAGAGCGAGAAGAGCACCGGCCCCGAATCGTTGTCGAGGTTCAGTTCACTGGCATGCTCGTCATAGTTCAGTCCGACGGCGAGCACGATTGGTGGGTCGAGGATCGCCGAAGCGTAGCCAACCTCGGCCAGCGCGACGCCCGCGCCCTCGGGCTGGGCTGCGACTTTTTCTTGCACTCTCGCGAGCGTTTCGGGGCCCGATTCGATGAGCTGACGCAACGTGGCGAAGCTCTCGTCGAGAGTGTCGAGAGGGATCGCAAAATCACCTCGAACCGCAACGAGAATCGGCTGCTTGTCCTCTGCCCTGGTCACATGCGCAAACTTCACTTCACTAGGCTACCGAGAACTTTGAAGAGTCGCTCGTCGCAAGTCCACTACCAAGACGAAGAATCGTGATCGAAACCCAACAAAGCCCTGCGGTGCGGTGCGGCGGGTATGCGAATACTCTCAGAGCGAACTCTCGGCGGCGGGAGTGGAAAAGCGACCAGAATGGGGAGTATGAGTGAATCAGCACTGACCAAACCAGAAATCGAGTTTCCCGAGGGCCCGGCTCCGACCGAACTGCAGATCATCGATGTCATCGAGGGCAGCGGCGACGAGGCTCAGGCGAGCTCGACTGTTGACGTGCACTACCTCGGCGTTGAATTTGAGTCGGGCGAAGAGTTCGACAGCTCTTGGAGCCGCGGCGAGTCGATCAACTTTCCGCTGCGCTCGCTGATCCAGGGTTGGCAGACGGGCATCCCAGGCATGAAGGTCGGCGGTCGCCGCAAGCTGATCGTGCCGCCGGCTCAGGCTTACGGTCAGGCAGGGGGGCACCCGCTCGGCGGCAAGACCCTGATCTTCGTGATCGATCTGCTTGGCGTGAGCTAGGTCGTACCGAACTTCGAGCGAAGCCCGTCTCACTTTGGTGAGGCGGGCTTCCTCGCATCCCGGGAAGTTTTCTGAGCGTTCGCTGAATGGTAAGTTTCTGTAGCGAGTGCCTCATCACACTGAAGGAGACGTTGGTGGCAGAAACCCAGCCAAAGGCTGACACGAATTCGGGATCGGGGCAGCCGCGCGGCGCCATCGATCGTTACTTCGAGATTACCGAGCGCGGCTCGACGATTGGTCGTGAGGTGCGCGGCGGCATCGTGACGTTTGTCACCATGGCCTATATCGTGGTGCTGAACCCGATTATCCTGACCACCACGACTGACGTCGCCGGCAATCAGCTCGACTTCGGTCAGGTCGGCGCAGTTACGGCGCTCACCGCCGGCGTCATGACGATCCTCTTCGGCATTGTCAGCCGACTGCCGTTCGCGTTTGCCGCGGGCCTCGGCATCAACGCGTTCCTCGCGTTCACCGTGGTGGGCCAGGTGACCTGGCCCGAGGCGATGGCGCTCGTCGTGATCAACGGCGTGCTCATTGTGATCCTCGCCGCGACTGGCCTGCGCCGCATGATCTTTGATGCTGTGCCCATGGAGCTGAAGCTCGCGATCACCGTGGGTATCGGCCTCTTCATCGCCTTCATCGGTTTCGTGAACTCGGGCTTCGTCACCGCGAGCCAGTCGCCTCCTGTCGGGCTCGGCGTCTTCGGTTCGGTTGCAACCATTCCTACCGTGATCTTCGTGATCACGCTCATTCTGACCGGCGTGCTCGTGGCGCGCAAGGTGCGCGGCGGCCTGCTGATCGGCCTCGTCGCGGGCACCGTGCTCTCGGTGATCGCGGAGGCCATCTGGCACCTCGGGTCGAAACAGGACAACCCGGGCGGCTGGGGCCTGACTGTGCCCGCACTCGAGGGCAACCCCATCAGCGTGCCCGATCTGGGTCTCGTCGGAGCGGTGAGCTTCGACTTCGGCAAGGTGGGTCTGATCAGCGTCATCATGCTCGTGTTCAGCCTGCTGTTCATGAACTTCTTCGACGCTATGGGCACCTTCACCGGCCTGTCGCGCGAGGCAGAGCTTGCCGACGACAAGGGCAACTTCCCCCGCCTGAAGTCGGCGCTCGTCGTCGAGGGCGTTGGCGCGGTCGCTGGCGGCCTGACCTCGTCGTCATCGAACACCGTGTTCATCGAGTCGGGCTCGGGCATCGGTGAGGGCGCGCGCACCGGTTTTGCGAACCTCGTGACAGGCGCACTCTTCCTGCTCGCGATGTTCCTCACCCCGGTCGCAAAGATTGTGCCGACCGAGGTCGCTGCTGCCGCGCTGGTGATCGTCGGCGCCATGATGATGACCCAGATCAAGGGAATCGATCTCGGACGCTTCGACGTCGCGTTGCCGGTGTTCTTGACCGTCACGGTCATGCCCTTCACCTACTCGATCGCCAACGGCATCGGTGCGGGCTTCATCGCCTGGGTGCTCGTTCGCGCATGCTCGGGTAAGGCGCGCGAGATTCACTGGCTGCTGTGGGTCGTCGCAGCGGGCTTCGTGATCTACTTCGCGCGCGGGCCGATCGAAGTGTTGCTCGGCGCCTAGCGCAAAGCGAAGCGCACGAACGCAAAACGGTGGCGGGGAGCTCGGCTCTCCCGCCACCGTTTTACTTTGTAATGCCTGGGCCGTTAGTTGCCGAGCGCCTTCTGGTAGGCCTGCGCGTAGCGGTTGTCCTCTTCAGAGCTGATGGTGCGCATATCGAATACGCGCGAAGACATTTCTTCGTCTGGGAAGATAAGCGGGTTCGCGGCGAGCTCGGGATCAATCTGCTCCATGGCTTCACGCGCACCCGCAACCGGGGTGACGTACTGCACGTACGCCGCGACCTGCGCCGCTACCTCCGGCTCGTAGTAGTGGTCGACGAGCTGGTGCACCTGATCCGCAGATTCGGTGCTCGTCGGCATGCAGAACGAGTCGATGAAGAGCGTGGCGCCCGCGTCAGGCACCACGAACTTCCAGATCTCTTCGCCTGCCTCATCGTTGAGCATGGTGACGTCGCCAGACCATGCCATGCCCGCCCAGACCGCCTCGGTCTGCAGGTCTTGTGTATAGGAGTTGCCCTTCACGGTGTAAACCTGACCCGATGCGAGCTGCTTCTCAACCGCCTCAAGCGCGGTGAAGAACTCATCGTCGCCCCAGTCGCCTTCGACATCGACGCCCTGCTCGAGCATGACCAGACCGAGGGTATCGTCTTGCTCGCTGAGCAGGCTCACCTTGCCCTTGAGGTCGGGTGCCCAGAGGTCAGAGACCTGCTTCACGCCCTTCGGGTAGAGCTTCGTGTTGTACACGAGGCCGGTCATGCCAGCCTGGTACGGAATCGACCAGGTGCGATCGAGATCGAACGAGGCCTTCTGCACGAGCGGAATCATCTGTTCGCCGACGTTCGGCAGCAGGCTGCGGTCGAACCCCATCAATTGATCCTGTTCGAGCAGCCGCACGAGTGACGAGTCGGTGAGACAGAAGGTGTCGTAGCCGGTGTCTTGCCCGAGCTTCAGCTGATCCTTGATCTTCGCAATGAACGTCTTGTTGTCGTCGATGTCTTCGAAGTATTCGACGCGAATGTTTGTCGCCTCTTGAAAGGCGTCAAGCGAGGGGTAGGTGCCGGTTTCCTCGTCGTAGTCGAGATAGTAGGTCCAATTCGCCCATCGAACGGAGCCGGCAGAGCCGTCGCCGGGACCGCTTGAGCCCGAGCAAGCCGCGAGTGAGCCGGCACCGAGCGCTGCGGCTCCGAGGCCGAGCCCCTTGAACAGGCCCCTTCTGCTGAGCGAGGCCGCTTGTGCCTGAGCGACGAGTTTGCGAATCATCGGATCCTGGGGGAGAGGGCTTGTCAATGCGTGCTCCTTTGCTGCGGGCTGACAACCCATCCTTGCACACCGCGCGCCGCAGTCAACGCTATTGACAACTTGTTGCGACTCTGGGGCTCGCGACGGCGTGTAAATGTATACGTTATATGAGTTGAGATAAAAGATGCTTGCAAAATATTCAGCTAATGTATACGTTATTCGAAGAGGGGGTGCCCATGCGCGCGAGTGACCGAGCCTATGCAGCGCTGCTCGAAGAGATCCAGGGCGGCGTGCTCGCACCCGGCACCGTCATCGGCGAGGTCGAGCAATCGTCTCGCCTCGGGGTCAGCCGCACCCCCATGCGCGAGGCCATCGGCAGGCTCGTCGCAGACGGCCTCGTGCGCCAGCAGTCACCGAGGGTGCTCGTGGTCACCGGCTTCGATGCCGACGACATTCGCCGCCTGTTCGAGGCGCGGCGATCCTTTGAAGAGACTGCGGCGAGGATCGCGGCAGTACGTGGCGACCGCACGCACTTTGCGGCGCTCGCGACTGCATTCGACGCCGCTCACCCAGAGAACGATGCGCTCGCCGCCGACGAGTACTACTCGCTCATTCGCCGATTCGACGCGGCGGTCGATGAGGCGGTCGACAACGTCTACCTCGTGCAGGCGCTGCGCAACACTCGCACCCACCTCGCGCGCGCCCGCAGGCTGGCCCGAGACAACCACGCCCGCCTAAGGGCATCCGTCGCCGAGCACGCGCTCATCGCGACGGCGATCGCCGACGGCGACCCCGAGCTCGCGGCACACGCCACACACGTGCATTTGCACCACGCACTTGCGTCGATCCTCGCATCTATTGCGGGCGAAGCGAGCACAGCAACATCGAACGCCAACCTCACGAAGGGACCACAATGACCGTCAAGCACCACGTACGCGTATACAAGAGTGAAGAAGAGCTGCCGCGCGAGCAGCAGCTCGCCTGGAAGATCGCCGAGGTCGCGGTCGACCCGGTCGAAGCCGAGGCAGACGTCGTCGATATGATCATCAACCGCATCATCGACAACGCCTCGGTCGCGGCGGCCTCGCTGAACCGCGGGCCCATCGTCTCGGCGCGCGCGCAGGCCCTTTCTCACCCGGTATCAAACGGCGGTGCGGGCGCCTCGATCTTCGGTCTCGACGGTGCGAACGATGAGGCGGTGCGCACGAGCCCGGAGTGGGCCGCATGGGCGAACGGCGTGGCCGTGCGAGAACTCGACTACCACGACACCTTTCTCGCCGCAGAGTACTCGCACCCGGGCGACAACATTCCGCCGATTCTCGCGGTAGCGCAGCACGTCGGCAAAGACGGCCGCGCACTCGTGCGCGCCATCGCGACTGGCTACGAGATTCAGATGGACCTGGTGCGCGCGATCTGCCTGCACAAGCACAAGATCGATCACGTCGCGCACATCGGCCCCTCGGCCGCGGCAGGCATCGGCACGCTGCTCGGGCTCGATACCGAGACCATCTATCAGGCGGTCGGCCAAGGCCTGCACACCACCACCGCGACGCGCCAGTCGCGCAAGGGCGAGATCTCGACCTGGAAGGCGCACGCGCCAGCTTTTGCGGGCAAGATGGCTGTCGAAGCGGTCGACCGAGCGATGCGCGGGCAGACCTCGCCGAGCCCCATCTACGAAGGCGAAGACGGCGTGATCGCCTGGATGCTCGACGGCCCGAACGCGAGCTACGAGGTGCCGCTGCCAGCAGCGGGTGAGGCAAAACGGGCGATTCTCGACAGCTACACCAAGGAGCACTCGGCCGAGTACCAAGCTCAGGCCTGGATCGACCTCGCCCGCAAGCTGCACGGCGAGCACCCTGAGCTCATCGACCCGGCGAACGTCGCTTCGATCGTGCTGCACACGAGCCACCACACCCACTACGTGATCGGCTCGGGCGCGAACGACCCGCAGAAGTACGACCCGAAGGCATCGCGGGAAACGCTCGATCACTCCATCCCGTACATCTTTGCGGTGGCGCTGCAAGACGGCGGTTGGCACCACGTCGGCTCGTATGCGCCCGAGCGCGCGGGCCGCGCCGATACCGTAGAGCTGTGGAACAAGATCACGACAGCTGAAGACGCCGAGTGGACACGCCGCTACCACTCAGAAGACCCCGAAGAGAAGGCGTTCGGCGGCCGCGTGGAGATCGAGCTCACAGACGGCACCAAGATCGTCGACGAGATCGCAGTCGCCGACGCGCACCCGCTCGGCGCGCGCCCGTTCGCCCGCGCTGACTACATTCGCAAGTTCCGCATTCTCGCCGAGCCAGTGCTCGAGGCCGCAGAGATCGAGCGCTTCCTCGAGCTCGTGCAGCGCCTGCCCGAGCTCACTGTCGACGAGGTACGCGAGCTGAACATCGTTGCTGCACCGGGTCTGATCGACCTCGCCGCAGGCCCGAAGGGACTCTTCTGATGCTGTACTCATCGTCGAGCGCCGAGCAGAAGCGCGCGCGATTTCGCGAGGATCTCGCGAGCGGACGACTGCTTCGCATGCCCGGCGCGTTCAACCCGCTCTCGGCGCGCCTGATCGAGCGCAAGGGCTTCGATGGCGTCTACATCTCGGGCGCGGTGCTGTCTGCCGACCTCGGTCTGCCCGACATTGGGCTCACTACGCTCACCGAGGTGGCGGCCCGCGGTGCCCAGATCGCACGCACTACCGAGCTGCCGACGCTCATTGACGCCGATACCGGTTTCGGCGAGCCGATGAACGCCGCGCGCACGGTGCAAGAGATGGAGAATGCGGGCATTTCGGGCCTGCACATCGAGGATCAGGTCAACCCGAAGCGCTGCGGCCACCTCGATGGCAAGGAGGTCGTCGGCCTCGATATTGCCGTGCGCCGTATTCGTGCGGCTGTCGAGGGTCGCCGCGATCCGAATTTCTTGATCATGGCGCGCACCGATGTGCGTGCGGTTGAGGGGCTCGAAGCAGCAAAGGATCGCGCCAAGACACTCGTCGACGCGGGTGCCGACGCGATCTTCCCCGAGGCCATGCGCACGCTCGAGGAGTTCGAGGCGATTCGGGCAGCGGTAGACGTGCCTGTGCTCGCGAACATGACGGAGTTCGGCAAGAGCGAACTGTTCACCACCTCGCAGTTGCAGAGCGTCGGCATCAACATGGTGATCTGGCCGGTGTCGCTCTTGCGCATCGCGATGGGTGCCGCCGAGCGCGCGCTCGACACGCTCATCGAAGACGGTGCACTGACGAAGCAGCTCGGCAACATGCAGCACCGCGCCGAACTCTACGAGTTGATCAGCTACGAAGACTACGCTGGCTTCGACTCGAACATCTACACCTTCAACGTCGAACGGTAGGAGCACACGATGACTGATCCCGAAATCAGAAAGGGCCTCGCCGGGGTCGTGGTCGACGAGACCGCGATCTCGAAGGTGAACCCCGAGACCAACTCGCTCATGTATCGGGGCTACCCGGTGCAGGAGCTCGCAGCGACGCAGCCGTTCGAGGCCGTCGCGTACCTGCTGTGGAACGGCGAGCTGCCGAACGAGCAGCAGCTCGCCGAGTTGCGAGCCCAGGAGCGCCAGCACCGCGCGCTCGACGCGAACGTGAAAGCTGCGATCGACCTGCTGCCGCTCGACGCGCACCCGATGGACGAGGCGCGCACTGCGGTCAGCGTTATCGGGGCCTCGGATTCGGCCGGTGCCGGCTCAGTGCTCGACGCGGCCGGCAGCCCCGAGCAAAACCTCGCGCGCAGCGTTCGCTTATACTCCGCGTTGCCGGCGATCGTTGCGTACGGGCAGCGACGCAGGCGGGGCGAGGATCTCGTCGAGCCGCGCGACGACCTCGACTATGCGGCGAACTTTCTCTGGATGACGTTCGGTGTCGAGGCAGAACCCGTAGTGGTCGACGCGTTCAACCGCTCGATGATTCTCTATGCGGAGCACTCGTTCAACGCCTCGACCTTCACCGCCCGCGTGATCGCGTCGACGCTCAGCGACCTCTACTCGTCGGTGGTCGGCGCGATCGGCGCGCTCAAGGGCCCGCTGCACGGCGGCGCGAATGAGGCCGTGCTGCACATTTTCAACGAGATCGGCGAGGCCTCGAACGTCGAGGCATGGCTCGACAAGGCGCTTGCCGAGAAGCGCAAGATCATGGGCTTCGGTCACCGCGTCTACAAGAACTTCGACCCCCGCGCCAAGCTNNCCCCGATGTGGCCGAGCTCTACGCGAAGCTCGAGAGCGAGTTCGTCGCGCGCAAGGGTATCTACCCGAATCTCGACTACCCCTCGGGCCCCGCTTACAACCTGATGGGCTTCGACACACTCACTTTCACGCCGCTCTTCATTGCGGCACGGGTGACCGGTTGGACCGCCCACGTGATGGAGCAGACCGCTTCGAACGCGCTGATTCGCCCGCTCTCGGCGTACAGCGGCGTCGATGAGCGCCATATTGCGGGGTACGTCGCGGGCGACGGTGAGCACGAGATCGCGGATCGTCCAGCCGAAGCGGCGGGGTAATCAGTGGCAATGCGCACGGCGGGCCGTGGTCTGATCTGACCGCGGCCCGCCGTGCGCATTC
>DDEV01000116.1:0-707 GCA_002336855.1 Leucobacter sp. UBA1945
ATGATTTGACGTCATCCCCACCTTCCTCCGAGTTGACCCCGGCAGTCTCCCATGAGTCCCCACCATCACGTGCTGGCAACATGGAACGAGGGTTGCGCTCGTTGCGGGACTTAACCCAACATCTCACGACACGAGCTGACGACAACCATGCACCACCTGTATAGAAGTGTCCAAAGAGTCCTGCATCTCTGCAGTGTTCTTCTATATGTCAAGCCTTGGTAAGGTTCTTCGCGTTGCATCGAATTAATCCGCATGCTCCGCCGCTTGTGCGGGCCCCCGTCAATTCCTTTGAGTTTTAGCCTTGCGGCCGTACTCCCCAGGCGGGGAACTTAATGCGTTAGCTACGACACAGAACCCGTGGAACAGGCCCTACATCTAGTTCCCAACGTTTACGGCATGGACTACCAGGGTATCTAATCCTGTTCGCTCCCCATGCTTTCGCTCCTCAGCGTCAGTAGCGGCCCAGAGATCTGCCTTCGCCATCGGTGTTCCTCCTGATATCTGCGCATTCCACCGCTACACCAGGAATTCCAATCTCCCCTACCGCACTCTAGCCTGCCCGTACCCACTGCAGGCCCGGAGTTGAGCTCCGGGTTTTCACAGCAGACGCGACAAGCCGCCTACGAGCTCTTTACGCCCAATAATTCCGGACAACGCTTGCACCCTACGTATTACCGCGGCTGCTGGCACGTAGTTAGCCGGTGCTT
>DDEV01000116.1:762-65337 GCA_002336855.1 Leucobacter sp. UBA1945
CCCTCTCAGGCCGGCTACCCGTCGTCGGCTTGGTGAGCCGTTACCTCACCAACTACCTGATAGGCCGCGAGCCCATCCTTCACCGATAAATCTTTCCACCCCCAACAGATGCCTGTAAGGGTCGTATCCAGTATTAGACGCCGTTTCCAGCGCTTATCCCAGAGTGAAGGGCAGGTTACTCACGTGTTACTCACCCGTTCGCCACTCTTCCACCCAGCAAGCTGGGCTTCATCGTTCGACTTGCATGTGTTAAGCACGCCGCCAGCGTTCGTCCTGAGCCAGGATCAAACTCTCCGTAAAAAACAAAAAGCACCACACCAGCCGGAAAAAGACCAGCATGCTGCGAGTTTGACCTGACAAAAGTACGAACATCATTACTGACGTTCATATGTTTGTCCAAAAAGGAATCACCAACACCCACCAACCAAACAGTCAGCAGATGCCGGGGATAACACCACCACCCCCAAAAGAGATGATGGCTTAAATAATTGGCATTTGACAATCAAGTGCACACTATTGAGTTCTCAAGGACCAGACACCACCCGTACACAACCAACCCAATGGTTCTCCGAGAAGCCGATCTTTACCTCATTGGCTCGAGCGCATTACCGAATAATGTTTCTCAAGAGCTTCGAGGCTTCCCCAGCATAATACAAGCGACGAGTTGAAGCAACTCGCCGCCTTTGGGGAATTTCGGTGACATTTTCGCTTTCCGCGTTCCTGCCCACGAGGTATAACTATAGGACGGTTTTGGCCTAAGCCGCAAACAAGGCCGAAGCCCGGGCGTGTCGTAGTGTCGGGCCGTCAAATACCCGACCGCAGCGCACGCGGAGTGCGCGCGTGTCGCAAAGCTGCGACAACACTGCGACAGGGCTGCCACCCACTCCACCGCGCTGTTTTCTAGCGTGAGAGGTGCCGGTTTCGACAGAACCGCACCGCACACTCGCAGTTCGTCTGCGAGTATGAATTCAAGGAGAAACACATGCACACCACACGTACCCCCGGCTCCCGAATCACCGCTCTCGCCGTATCTTCGCTCGCTCTTGCGTTCACGCTGACTGGCTGCGGCCTGCAGTTCGTGCCCGATCAGAGTCAGAGTAAGCCCGCTGCGAGCGAGCAGCCACCGTCCGCCGAATCCCCCACCACGAAGAAGCCGAGCGCCGAAGATACAGGCGAAGCGTCTGGCGCCGCCGCCAAACTGCGCGGAGAGTTCGAAGGCACCGCACAACGCGTGGTGAGCTGCCCAGACGGATCGCTCGAGATCAGCGACGTCGGCAGCGTGCTGCAGCTCGATTCGAATTGCTCCGAGCTCGTCGTATCTGGCTCCGGCGCCGTCGTGCTCGCCGAGAACGTCGACGCGCTGCATGTCAGTGGTGTCGGCTTGACTATCTTCGTCAAGGATCTCGGCTCGGCCGAAGTCACTGGCACCGGAAACACGGTGGTCTGGGAAGGCGGCACCGCGGTCATCGACAACAGCGGCACCGGCAATACCCTGCTGCCCGCGAACTGAAGGAGGAGAGCACCATGACTTACACGCAGCATGCCTCCCCGGTTCAGCAGCAGCCTGCCGCTCCCCCATTGCCCGCTCCGACCGACGGCATGGCAATCGCCGCCTTCGTCTGCGCGCTGTGCGGGCTCGGCCTCATTCCGGTCGTGCTCGGCCACGTCTCGTTGCGGAGGATCAGCAGACAGGGCCTTCGCGGGCAGGGCTTCGCAATCGTCGCGCTGATCCTCGGATACCTAACGATCATCGCAGGCATCATCGGCCTGCTGCTCGTCGGCGGCGGGGTGCTCTGGGCAGTGAACAGCTGATGCAGCAGGTGCCCGCTCAGACCGCGCGCGTGCTTCTCGTCGACGACGAGGACGCGATCACCTCGACTCTCGGCCCGTACCTCGAGCGGGCCGGCTTCGAGGTGATCGTCGCCCGCGACGGCGAAGAAGCGCTCCAGCGTCACTCAGAATCGGCCCCCGACATCGTCGTCTCGGACGTGCTGATGCCGGGGATCGACGGGCGCGAACTCGTGCGGCGGTTGCGCACCGCCGCAACCTGGACCCCCGTGATTCTTCTCACGCAGGTCGACGAAGCGTCTGAGCGGGCAGCCGCACTCGACGAGGGCGCCGATGACTACCTTGGAAAACCGTTCCTGCCCTCAGAGCTGCTCTCGAGGATCCGGGCGGTGCTGCGCCGAACCAGCGGCGGCCGCCCACTCTCGGCCTCGAACGCACTTGTGAGCGACCGCCTCGAACTCGATCGCACGGCTCGGCGTGTGCGCCTCGGCGGCGACCCCGTTGACCTGACACCCAAGGCGCTCGCCCTGCTCGATTACCTCATGGCGCACCCGACAGAGGTGCACTCGCGCGAGCACCTGCTTGCCACCCTGTGGGGATTCGAGTTCGCCGTCACCACGCGGGCGGTCGATCATCGGGTCGCCGAGCTTCGGAGAGTGCTCGGCGAAGACGCAGCGCACCCCCGCTGGATCGAGACAGTGCAGGGGGCGGGCTACCGCTTTTGCGCAGAGGTGAGGTCGCGTTGAGCTCGAGACTGCGCAGGGTGGTGACGATCCTCGCCCTCTGCATACCCGCCATCATCGGGGCGATCGTGGCTGTCGCCATTGCCGCAGCTCACGTCAACGGAGCCCTGGTCTTCTCTCTCCCCCTCGCGACCATCGCGATCTCATGCGGCATAGTCGGCTCGGCGGCACTCTGGGCTGGGCTCTCGATCAGCCGCGCGCTGCGCTCGGCGAACGCCGCCGGACACAGCGAGGGCGCGCGGCTTGAACGTGACGCCCACCGCCGCTTTCTCGCACGCCTCGATCACGAGCTGAAGAACCCGATCACCGCGATCCGGGCCGCCCTCGAAACCGAAAACGAACACTCGCCCGCGCTCGCCATCGCATCAGGGCAGGCAGATCGGCTGGCGACGCTGATCGGCGCGCTGCGCTCGCTCGCGGCACTCGAAGCCTCGGAGATCGAGCGAGTGCCCGTTGATCTTGCGGCAGTCGTGCGCGACGAGGTTGATGCGTTCGGCGCGGATCTCGTGGCTCGCGGGCTCGAGCGCACCATCAACGTGCAGTTGCCGACTGCACCGTGGCCGCTGCCCACGGTGCTGGGCGACGCCGACCTGCTCGCGGTTGCCGTGCGCAACCTGCTCGTGAACGCTGCAAAGTACTCGGATCAGGGAGCCCGCATCGAGGTGCGTGGCGCCGAAGACGCGGGAATCGTAGTCATCGAGGTAGCGGATACGGGTTGGGGCATCACTGCAGAGGATCTGCCCCAGGTGTGGGATGAGCTCTGGCGCAGCAGCGACGCGCGCAAGGTCGAGGGAAGCGGCCTCGGACTCTCGCTCGTTCGCGTTGTCGCGGAACAGCATGGCGGCGGCGTTTCGATCCGGTCGATCGCCGGTTCTGGAACAAGCGTGCGGCTGCAGCTGCCCGCGATCTCAGCCGCTCGATGATTGAATAGTTGGATGTCATCGCACCAAGCGCCTCCTGGGGCAGCCCCTTCTCAAGCAGACTTCGGTTTCGATCTCACCCATCGTCTGGGCGCGGGCGGAGCCGAATCGCCAGGCGGGCGACCGCTCGGGCGCGCGGGCGTGATCCATACCCCGCACGGCGACATTCAGACCCCGGCATTCATACCCGTCGGCACCAAGGCCACGGTCAAAGCGATGCTGCCCGAAACCGTCGCTCAGCTCGGCGGACAGGCAGTGCTCGCGAACGCGTACCACCTTTTCTTGCAGCCGGGAAGCGACATCGTCGACGAGGCAGGCGGCTTCGGCAAATTCATGAACTGGCACGGCCCGACGTTCACCGATTCGGGCGGGTTTCAGGTGATGTCGCTGGGCGTCGGCTTCAAAAAGGTCATCTCGATGACCGAAACCGCGCACTCCGAGGCCGAGGTCATTGCGAAGAACAAAGAACGCCTCGCTCACGTTGACGAAGATGGCGTCACCTTCAAATCGTTCATCAACGGCGACAGGCACCGCTTCACACCCGAGGTCTCGATGGGCATTCAGCATCAGCTCGGTGCCGACATCATCTTCGCGTTCGACGAGTGCACGACGCTGCTCAACACACGCGAATACCAGGAGGACTCAGTCGACCGCACAGAGCGCTGGGCAGTGCGTTGCCTCGACGAACACGCGCGTCAGACGGAGGCGCGACAGCATCGCCCATACCAGGCACTGTTTGGGGTGGTTCAGGGTGCGCAGTACGAGGATCTGCGCCGCAAAGCGGCGCGCGGTCTTGCCGATTTGACGGGCGACGAGGCCACCGAGCAGACCTTTGACGGTTTCGGAATCGGCGGCGCGCTCGAGAAGAGCATGCTCGGCACTATCGTCGGCTGGGTGAATGAAGAGCTGCCCGAGACGAAGCCGCGGCATCTGCTCGGCATCTCGGAACCAGACGATCTCTTCGCCGCAATCGCCGCCGGTGCCGACACGTTCGACTGCGTTGCACCCTCGCGCCAGGCTCGCGGCGGCACGATGTACTCGTCGAACGGGCGAGTGAACGCAAAATCAGCCGGACAGCGACGCAAGTTCGAGCCGCTCGACGCCGAGTGCGATTGCTACACCTGCGAGAACTACACCGCGGCATACCTGCACCACCTGTTCAAGGCCAACGAAATGCTCGGTTCGACGCTCGCGACGATCCACAACGAGCGCTTCATTGTTCGCCTCGTCGATCAGATTCGCCAGAGCATCATCGACGACACCTTCGTCGAGTTGCGCGAAGAGGTACTGGGGCGCCAGGGCAAGCGCGGCTAGGCAAGCGGGCAGAGCTCGCGGTCGGCAGCGTTACCGCTAGGCGATCCCGAGCAGCACGCAACCCGAGAGCGCGATAGCGATGCCGACGACGAGCGGCGTCGAAAGCTTCTCTTTCAGAATGACCCAGGCAAGCAACACTGCGCTCACCGGGTACAACGCGCTGATCGCGCCGACGACCGCGAGCTGACCGGCCCAGAGCGCAAACATCAGCACGATGTTGGCGCCGCCCTGCAGTGCGCCTGCGAGCAGCCCGAGCCCAATACCTCCGCGAACGCCCTGCGGCTCGGGCACGAAGAGGGCCAGTGACTCGAGCGAGCGCCTCAGCGAGGGCACAGCCCGCATGACGAGCACCAGCAGGGTGACGAGCACGAGCCCGCCCGCCATCTCGAGCCCGGGCGCGAGGACGCCCGAGCTCTCGGGCGCGAAGTCGAGCGCCACGACAGATAGCCCGAAGCCGACGCCGCCGATGACGGCGAGCACCACCGCGCGCAGACCGGCACCGCCCCAACCGCCCTCGGATGCGCCGACGATGACCGCTCCCGCGCCAGCAGCAAAGACGCCTACCCAGCCGATCATGGTGAGCTGCTCGCCCTTCCAGATCACCGCGACCAGCACGGGCACGACGACCTCGCAGGCCGCAACGATCGCCGTCACCACGCCGATCGGGGCAAGCGCAAGCCCAGCGTAGAAAGCGATGAACCCCACGGTTGCCCCAAGTGCGGCGATCAGCCCCGCAGACACTGCTTCGCCCGACCAGTCGGTTCCGATCACCGGCACGGCGATGAGCAGCAGCACGGTTGCTCCGAGAAACGTGAGCAACGAGGCGTACAGCGCCCCGACTCGCCTTGAGGCAATGCCTGCGGAAAAGTCGGAGCCGCCCCAAACTGTCGCTGCAACGAGCGAAAGGAGAACGCTCAGCACGAGTTATCGGGTCGCAGGTGCGGTTTCGCGCACCTCTGCCGCGCGAATTCGCTTGATCACCCTGGTGGTGATCGGCAGCAAGACGACCTCTGCAAGCACCTTCACGACATAGCCGAGCACGATGTACATGACGAAGTCGATGCCAGTGATCACACCGGCGAAGGCGATGGTGCAGAAGATCAGCGTGTCGAAGAACTGCCCCACGAGCGTCGACGCGATCAGTCGAGTACGCAAGAAACGGCCTGAAGTGCGACGGCGCATGCGGTCGAGCACCCAGGCGTTCATCAACTGCCCGATGAGAAAGGCGATAAGGCTCGCGGCTACGATCCTCGGCACAAATCCGAGCACCGCCGCGAACGCCTCTTGGTTCTCCCACCCGCTTGCCGGCGGTGAGATCTGCACCACGAAGATGGTCAGCGACGCAACGAGCGCAAGACCGAATGCGGTGAAAATCGCGCGCCTCGAGGCCTTCAGCCCGTATACCTCTGCGAGCACGTCGCCGAGCACGTAGGCGAGCGGAAAGAGAAAGACTCCCCCGTCGAACACCATCGGCAGCGAAAACCCGCCGAGCGTGATCGCACCGAAGGCAATCGGCTTCACCGCGACCACGTTCGAGATGAGCAGAATGCCAACGAACGTTGCCGAAATCGTCGCGTAGCGAGCCCCGGCTGCTGCAGCCCGAGCGCCAGGAGTCGCATACTGCGCAACGCCTCCGGTCTCGTCAGAGGTTGCGTGCTCGGTCACCTGTGTCTCCATGTCGAGTATCGGTTATGCCGAGTGGTCTGCGAGGTATGCCACGAGCTTCTTCAGACGCGCGAGTGTCTCGTCGCGCCCGAGCAGTTCGAACGATTCGAACAGCGGCGGCGACACGCGGCGACCGGATGCGGCAACGCGCAGCGGGCCAAAGGCCAAACGCGGCTTCAGCTCAAGGCGCTCGATGAGTGCGGTCTGCAGCACGCCCTGGATCGTCTCGGTGAACCAGTTCTGATCGCCGATCTGCTCGAGCGCAGCAATGCTCGCTTCGAGCGTGTGACCGGCATCTGCTCCGAGCGACTTCAGCGCGTCGTCTTGGTACTCGAGCGCTGCGGTGCTCGTGAACAGGAATCCCATCATGCCCACGACCTCGCTCAGCACCGTGACTCGGCTCTGCACCAGGGGCACGGCCGCCTGCACAGTGGCGAGCTGCTGAGCGCTCGGTTCAACGGGAAGCGCGCCGCCCGCAATCAGGTACGGCAGAATGCGTTGACCGAAATCAGCCTCGCTGAGCAGGCGAATGTGGTCGGCGTTGATCGAGTCGGCCTTCTTCTGGTCGAAGCGCGCGGGGTTCGGGTTCACATCGGTGACGTCGAACGCTGCGACCATCTCGTCGCGGGTGAACACGTCGCGATCGGCCGCGAGCGACCAGCCCAACAGCGAAAGGTAGTTGAGCAGCCCCTCGGGAATGAAGCCGCGATCGCGGTGGTGCAGCAGGTTCGACTCGGGGTCGCGCTTCGAAAGCTTCTTGTTACCCTCACCCATGACGTACGGCAGGTGGCCAAAGCGCGGGATCGCCTGCTCAATGCCGAGCTCGACGAGGGCGCGGTGCAGCGCAATTTGGCGCGGGGTCGACGAGAGCAGGTCTTCGCCACGCAGCACGTGGGTGACTCCCATGAGCGCATCGTCGACCGGGTTCGTCAACGTGTAGAGCGGTGCTCCGTTCGGGCGCACCACCACGAAGTCGATTGTGCTGCCGGCGGGAAAGTTGATCTCGCCGCGCACGAGGTCGTCGAAGCCGAGGTCGATCTCGGGAATGCGGAACCGCAGCGCGGGCTCGCGGCCCTCGGCGCGGAACGCGGCCTTCTGCTCGTCGGTCAGGTCGCGGTCGTAGTTGTCGTAGCCGAGCTGCTTCGGGCGCCCCGCAGCCTCGTTGCGGGCATCGATCTCTTCTGCGGTCGAGTAGCTCTCGTAGAGGTAGCCGGCAGCGAGCAGGCGATCCGCGATCTCGCGATAGATCTCGCCGCGCTGCGACTGGCGGTACGGCTCGTGCGGGCCACCGACGTCGATGCCCTCGTCCCAGTCGAGGCCAAGCCAGCGCAGTGAGTCGAGAATCTGACCGTAGCTCTCTTCGCTGTCGCGAGCGGCATCGGTATCTTCGATGCGAAACACGAACGTGCCGCCGGTGTGACGCGCGTAGGCCCAGTTGAACAGGGCGGTGCGCACCATGCCGACGTGCGGCGTGCCGGTGGGTGAGGGGCAGAAGCGCACGCGCACATCGTTGCCGGTCGCGGTCGAGAACTGAGGATCGGTGACTGTAGACATCGCCACCTAGTTTAGCGCTGCTCGCTACCGGCTTTCGGCAAGCTGGATCGCACGGCGCTTCGTGGCGCTGATCTGCATCGAGGCGATCGCCCCAAGTGCGAGCAGGGCGCTCGTCGCGATCGCGAGAAACGTGAAGTCGCCGATCGCGAAGATAATGCCTGAGAGCACTCCCGCCACCGCGCCAGCAGCGCTCATGAAGGTGTCAGAGCGCCCTTGCCAGATGGGCCGCTCGGCGCTCGGCGTGATCGAGGTGAGCAGCGCGGCGCCCGCAACTGTAACTAGGCCCCAGCCGACACCGACGAGCGTCAGTGCGACCTGCACGAGCGCGTGCGACGGGCCGGCGAGCGCGGCGAGCACTACCGCAACGAGCAGCACGACCCAGCCGATGGTGATGGTCGGCAGGCTGCCGATGCGCCCGGCCAAGAACCCGAACAGTGGCGACAGTGCATACATGCCGGCGATGTGCAGCGACAGCGTGAAACCCACGATCTCGGGAGTTCCCTCGTGATGCATCAGGTGTAGCGGAGTCATCGCCATGAGCGCGACCATGATCGCCTGGGCCATGGCGATCGAGAAGATGGTGAGCACCTGCGACCGGCGCATCGCGGCGTGCGGCTGCACGATGGTGCCGGTGTCGGTTCGAGCGCCCCCGGTGGTCGGACGCGCGGTATCAGCGGTGTCGGGCAGGGTAGCTTCTGCGGCCTCGGCTGCCTCGGCCTCGCGCGCGCTACTGATCGCGCGGGCAGCGAGCAAGGGATCGGGCCGCAATCCCCACCAGTTCACCATCACGGCGAGCGCCTGCGCGATGATCGGGAACACGAAGACGCCGGCGAGCGGCGTGAGGCCGAGCACCTCGCCCATCGCCGCACCTGGAGCGAGCAGGTTGGGGCCGACGACTGCGCCGACGGTGATCGACCACACTACGAGCGAGAGGTCGCGCGCACGATTCGCCGGCACTGCGAGGTCGGTTGCGGCGAAGCGCGACAGCAGCTGTACCGAGCTTGCGACGCCGAGCAGCGCAATGCCCGCTGCCAATACCCACCACTGCCCGATCACGGTGCCGAAGATGGCGACGAAGGCGCCGAGCATGGCGACGAAACTGCCGCCGACGAGCGCAACGCGGCGTCCGCGTTTCGCAGCGATTCGCGCAAGAGGAATGCCGGCAGCCGCAGCGCCCGCGTTGAACATCGCAGAGGCGAGCCCCGAGATCGCGTCGCTGCCGCTCACCTCGGCGAGCAGGAGCGCCCCGACCGAAAGCGAGGCACCGACGCCGAGGCCGCCGAGAATGGTCGCGGTAGAGAGCACTAGCAGCGTGCGCCGCTGCGCCGCCTTCTGTCCTTCTGCCGTCAGAACCGCCGCACTCACGCGGCTGCCTCGAGGTTCCACCGGTTGCCGTCGATGCGCGAGAGCAGCCGCTTGCACAATCGCACCTGTGGGCTTTCATTCGCCGTGCTCATCGACACCAAACCGATCGTGCGATAGCGCGGCGGATCGAGCGGCAGCGCAACCGCGTCATCGGGCAGCGTGCGCGCAGCAGCGAGCGCAAGGCCCGGCACCATGGCGACCGCCCCGCCAGCCGCGGCCATCGCAAGCATTGCGGGCACGTTGTCGGTCTCTTGAATGATCTCGGGCTCGAAGCCGCACTCAGCCGCAGCCGCCATGAGGTGCCCACGACATTTCTCGCAGCCGGCGATCCAGTGCTCACCTGCGTAGTCGCCCAATTGGGCCGCGTCCAAACCGGCCGCGCGATCCTCGCTCACCACAAGGCTCACCGTTTCGCGCCACAGCGGGGTGAAGGTGCTGCCTGCAGGGAGCTCTGCAGCGCCCGCATAATCGAAGATCAGCGCGCAGTCGACCTCGCCGTCGCGCAGCATCGCCACCGCAGCCGGAGGCTCGGCCTCTCGGTACTGCAACGACACATCGGGAGCCTCGCTCGCGAGCAGGCGCATAATGGCGGGTACAATCGTCGCGCTCGCGCTCGGAAACGCGACGAGCCGCAGCGCTCCCCCGCGCTCACCGCGCAGATCGTCGATCGCAGCGAGCGCCGCGTCGATTTCTGCAACGACGGTTCGCGCATGGTCGGCGAGAATGTTGCCGGCCGTCGTGAGGCGAATGCCCCGCCCTTGGCGCTCGATCAGCGGCACCGCGAGCCGCGTCTCGACTCGCTTGATGCGCTGGCTCACGGCGGGTTGGCTCAAGCCGAGACTCGCCGCAGCAGACGTCAACGAGCCCGTGGTCGCGAGCGCATGCAGGATGCGCATCTCGGTCGAGTCGATCGCTCCAAGAGGATCAGCGGTGCGGGTGGTGCTCATTCCCCCACTATAAGCGATGGGAATGAAACACGCACCTTCTATTGATTAGGCTTATTCGTTGTTAGCCGCAGCGAATGCCGCGGCGTCGGCCTTGTCTTGCTCTGAGGCAACCAGTTGCCCGCAGGCCCCGTCGATCTCTTTGCCACGCGTGTCGCGCAGCGTGGTCGGGATGCCGGCTGCATTCAGGCGATCGACGAACTCGCGCGTCACTTCACGAGTCGAGCTCGTCCAGACCGAACCAGGTGTCGGGTTCAGCGGAATCGGGTTCACGTGCACCCAGCCACGGCCGCGAGCGTTCAGTTTGTCAGCCAGCAGCTCGGCACGCCACGCGTGGTCGTTCATGTCTTTGATCAGCGCATACTCGATCGAGACGCGACGGCCCGTGCGGTCGAAGTAGGCGCGAGCGGCGTCGAGCACCTCGTCGACCTTCCAGCGGCTGTTCACGGGAATCAATTCGTCGCGCAGCTGATCGTCGGGCGCGTGCAGTGAGAGCGCGAAGGTCACCGGAATGTTCTCGTCGGCGAGCTTTCGGATCGCCGGGGCGAGGCCCACGGTCGACACCGTGATGCCACGCGCGCTCATGCCGAGCCCCTCCGGGGCGTCTGCCGCCATGCGGTGCACTGCAGTCATCACGCGCTTGTAGTTCGCGAGCGGCTCGCCCATGCCCATGAACACGATGTTGTTGACTCGCTCCGCCTCGGCTCCGTTGCCCTCTTCGCGAGCACGGCCAAGCCCTCCCTCAGCGATCACCCGGTTCGCCTGCACGACCTGGTCGAGAATCTCGGCGGTAGACATGTTACGAGTGAGGCCAGCCTGGCCGGTCGCACAGAAGGGGCAGTTCATGCCGCAGCCGCACTGGCTTGAGACGCAGAGGGTGATGCGCCCCGGGTATCGCATCAGCACCGACTCCACGAGCGCCCCGTCGAAGAGGCGCCACAGAAACTTGATGGTTGCGCCGTCATCGGTCACGAGGCGTTTCACCTCGGTGAGCAAGGGCGGAAAGAAGGCCTCGGCGAGATCGTCGCGGCGATCCTTCGGTAGATCCGTCATCTTCGCCGGGTCGCTCGTGTAGTGCTCGAAATAGTGCTTCGACAACTGCTTGGCGCGAAACTTCGGCAACCCGAGCTCGACTACCTTCGCCTCGCGCTCCTCAAGCGTCATGTCGGCGAGATGCTGCGGCGGCTGCTTCACGCGCGGCGAGGCGAACTGCAGCGTCGGTCGACCGTCGGGGCCGGTGAGCTGCGTCCAGCCCTCGGTGCGCGGGCGCGTTTGCGGCCTGGCCTCAGCGCTTCTCGGGCGCGTGCGAATCAACTTGCCCTGTTCGGGCTGGTTCTCGTGATTGAGCTTATTGGGATCCACCTAACCATTCTCTCAGGAAATGCTGAGTCGCCTCTCATCCCCGGCAAGGAAGCGACCGAGCGTCTCAGAGCAGGCGTGACCTGATGAGAAAGCGCTTGCCCTCGGGTGCCTCGAGCGAGAAGCCACTGCCGCGGCCCGGGACAACGTCAACGGTAAGATGCGTGTGCGCCCAGACCGCGAACTGCTCGCGCGACATCCAAAACCCGATCTCTCGTGGCGGCGCCAAGGTCGGGGCATGAGAAGGGGCCCGCAGTTCGAGTGTTCCGAGCAATACGTCCTGCCCTCCGATCTTGAATTCTCCGGCCGGGTAGCACATCGGCGAGCTGCCGTCGCAGCAGCCCCCCGATTGGTGGAACATGAGCGGCCCGTGCAGCTCCCAGAGCCGGTTGATGAGGTCTAGTGCTGCTGGCGTGAAAGCCAACCGGCTTTCGAGCTCGCCCTCGACCTCGGGGCGCGCTGCGACCGCTTCGGGATCAAGTGGGCCGAGCGTGCCGGCATCAGCTTGGCCGAGGCCAGCTGGGCCGGTGCCGAGCTCGCAAGAATCATCTTCCTGCGCGGCTGCGGGCGTGGCGTCGGACATAGCAATCTCCGTTTCTGAGCGGTGGCCGGTGTCGGGCGGTGGCCGGTTTGAGTCGCTGGTTGGTTACGAGCGGCAACTTCGTGCAGGGTGTGCGGGCGGCACCTCGCTCCGGAACCCATGGGTCCGGGCGGGGTGCCGGCCCGATAGCAGCGTGCGCCTCCGGCTTAGAAGAAGCCGTCGACTGTCTCCTGGTAGCTCACCAGCAGGTTCTTCGTCTGCTGGTAGTGGTCGAGCATCATCAGGTGGTTCTCACGACCAATACCGCTCGACTTGTAGCCGCCGAACGCTGCGTGCGCGGGATAAGCGTGGTAATTGTTCACCCACACGCGCCCAGCCTCGATCGCACGGCCCGCACGGTAAGCCGTGTTGCCGTTGCGGCTCCACACCCCAGCCCCGAGTCCGTACAGCGTGTCGTTCGCAATGCGCACGGCATCGTCGAAGTCGGTGAACGTCGTCGCCGAGACCACGGGGCCGAAGATCTCCTCCTGGAAGATGCGCATTGAGTTATCGCCGCGAAAGATGGTCGGCTGAATATAGAAGCCGCCCGAGAGCTCGCCCCCGAGGTCGGCAATCCCGCCGCCCGTCAGCAGTTTGGCGCCCTCCTGCCGCCCGATATCGAGATAGGATTTGATCTTTTCAAATTGGTCGTTCGAGGCCTGCGCGCCCATCATCGTCTCGGTGTCGAGCGGGTTCCCCCGCACGATGCGCTGCGTGCGCTCCACCACCGCATCGAGGAAGTCGTCGGCGATTGACTCCTGGATCAGTGCGCGCGACGGGCACGTGCACACCTCTCCCTGGTTCAAGGCAAACATGCTAAAGCCCTCCTGGGCCTTCTGCCAGTACGCATCATCCTGGGCCATCACATCGTCGAAGAAGAGGTTGGGGCTCTTCCCTCCAAGCTCGAGTGTCACCGGGATGATGTTCTCGGTGGCGTACTGCATAATCAGACGTCCGGTGGTGGTTTCGCCCGTAAACGCGATCTTGCGAATTCGCGGGCTCGTAGCCAACGGTTTGCCCGCCTCAACGCCGAAGCCGTTTACGATGTTCACCACGCCCGGGGGCAGCAGGTCACCGATCAGCTCGAAGAGCACCAAAATTGATGCGGGCGTCTGCTCGGCGGGCTTGATCACCACGCAGTTGCCCGCGGCCAGCGCCGGTGCGAGCTTCCAGGTCGCCATGAGGATCGGAAAGTTCCAAGGGATGATCTGTCCGACGACTCCGAGCGGCTCATGGAAGTGATAGGCAACGAGATCCTCGTTGATCTGAGAAATACCGCCCTCCTGCGCACGAATCGCCCCTGCAAAGTAACGGAAGTGATCGATTGCGAGCGGAATGTCTGCGTTGAGAGTTTCGCGCACCGCCTTGCCATTGTCCCAAGTTTCGGCCACCGCGATCATCTCGAGGTGCTGTTCGATGCGGTCCGCGATGCGGTTGAGAATCACGGCACGCTCGGCGGGGCTCGTCTTCGTCCACGTCGCAGCGGCGGCATGTGCCGCGTCCAGCGCGGCATCGATGTCTTCCGCGGTTCCGCGGGCAACCTCGCAAAACACCTTCCCGGTCACCGGGGTCACGTTTTCGAAATACTGGCCGCGCACCGGGGGCACCCATTGCCCGCCGATGTAGTGCTCGTAGCGGCTCCGGAATGTGACGAGTGAATCCGGCTGACCCGGAGATGCGTATACGGTCATGATGAGCTCCTCTGACTTCGTTGTCGAACCTGGAGCGCCCACTCGCGCCCCGGTGCGACGACGCTATCTCCGCAGGGGTTGCGCCGCCGTTGCGGCAACGTTGCATCTGCGTTGCACTACTAGCCACTGCGCGGGCCTACCCTGCGCTGCGCAGCTTCAAGCGCCGTGCCGGCTCAGCGCCGCAACTGCTCCAGTCGAGCGACGACCCGCGCGCGTTTCGGCGAAAGCTGCGGCAGCACCTGCAGGAGCGTCTGCCAGACCTGCGCATCTTCCTCAGCCCAGTGCTGCGCGTATTCGAACAGCAGATCTGGTGCCGCGGATTGCAGCATCGATTCACGCAGGGTGGCTTCGAGCTCGCCGCGCAGCTCTACTACGATCGGCGATTCGGAGCCGATGAGCACCGGGCCGCCGTAGCTCGCCAGCGCGAGCCGATGCGCCCCCCGAGCGATCGCGGCGAGCGCATCGGTCGCGTCGACTTGCAGGAGACCATCGAGGCGGTAGGGGCGTGACTCGAGGCCCAACTGCACCCCGTGCACGGAGAAGAATTTGCGGAGCCGCACGAGCTCCGCCCGCAGCGTCTCTTGACTCTCGCGCTCCCCATAGACCTGTTGGGCGAGCGCAGCAGCGCTGAGCCCCTGCGGCGAGGTTGAGAGGGCGAGCAGGATCTCCGCGTGCCGGCGGGCGAGTTCGAGCAAGGCGACGCCGGTATCAAGCACGGCCTGCTCGCGGCCCATCACAATGAGCCTCGGCGAGATCGCAGCAGAGGCTCGGGGCCTGCCTGCGGACCGCTGCGGTTGTCGCGGCTCTGAGGTGCGTCTGCGCTCTTGCTCGACCCTGCGACGCATCGCCTCGAGTTTGAGTTCAGCCTCGACCGCGTGCCGCGTAGCCTCCACAAGCGGGAGCACGTGCGGCTCTGCGATGGCCTCACCCCCCGTGATGTCGATCACCCCGAGAATCGCCCCCGTCTCTGGGTCGTGCACCGGGGTCGCTGCGCAGCTCCATTGGTGCACCGCACGGCTGAAGTGCTCGGCACCGAACACTTGCATAGGGTGTCCGAGCGCAAGTGCGCTGCCCGGAGCGCTCGTTCCCACGGAGCGCTCGGACCAGTCCGTCCCCGCAACGAAGCCGATGTCTTCGGCCTTGGCACGGAGCTGCCGATCTCCGTCCACCCAGAGCAGCCGGCCCTGCGCGTCGCCCACGGCGACGATGAAGCCGGAATCGGCCGCTTCGTCGAGCAGCAACCGTTCGAGCACCGGAAGCGCCGCCGCGATCGGGTGGATACGACGGAGCTCCCGCAGTTCGTCGGCGCTGAGCGGCACCGCCCCAGGCTCCGCATTTGGGTCGATGGACTGATCGACGGAGCGCCGCCAGGACTGCAGGACAATCTCTCGGATCGAGCCCAGCGGCCCCCCGAAGCGCTGCGTCTCATTGCCAAGGAAGAGTTCGTAGGCACGCTCGATCTCCCTGCGGCGAGCTTCAGCGGATTCGCCGCGGCGCAGCGCGCGCCACTCTCGAGACAACGACGGCTCCTTCCACGTACGGAATGCAGCCGAGTCTAGGCCGCACGCATGGCTTCGTCCACCGACTCGCCGCGACATCCCAGGCTTTGCCGGGCCGCGATCCGCGGCGCCCAGGCGAACCTCAGGAGAGCACACCGCAGCCCACCCCGTAAGTCGTGACGGCAGATTATGTAAAGCAGGCCACGAACGGTTTCGAAAGTCGAGGATCGGCACCTGTGAGGTTGGGTCATGCCACCGTGTTACGTAAAATGCCGATGCCTGATACCTCGACCTCAACCGAGTCACCGGCCTCGAGCTTGCCGACACCCGCGGGGGTGCCGGTCAAGATCACGTCGCCGGGCAGCAGCGTGAACGCTTCAGAGGCGTGCGCCACGATCCTCGCGACTGAGTGAATCAGGTGCGCCGTTGAACTGCTCTGCCGCACCTCGCCGTTCACTCGAGTCTCGATGTGCGCGTCGGCGAGATCGAGGTCGGTCTCGATGACGGGGCCGAGCGGGCAGAAAGTATCGAAACCCTTGGCACGCGTCCACTGACCGTCTTTCACTTGCAAGTCGCGAGCACTCACGTCGTTTGCACAGGTGAAGCCGAACACGACCTGCATGGCACGCTCGACCGGTACCTCTTTCGCCACCGCACCGATGACGACCGCGAGTTCACCTTCGTATTCGACCTGCTCAGAGATGGCGGGCCGCACGATCGTCTCGCCTGGGCCGATCACCGAGGTGTTGGGCTTTAGAAACAGCAGCGGCTCAGCTGGCGGCTCGGCGGTGCCGATGCCCGTCACGTCTTTCATCTCTTCGACGTGATCGAGGTAGTTTTTGCCGACGCACACGATTTTTGAGCGCGGGATCACCGGGGCCAGCAGCCGCACCTCGCCAAAGGGTATGCGGCGGCCGGTGGTGTCGAAGCCGCTCGCCATCGGGTCGCCGAGCAACTCGACGATCTCGACGCCCTCGCCGTTTTCTGCTTGGTCGAGAATGCCGAAACCGATCTCGCCTTCGTAGCTGAAGCGCGCAACCTTCATGCTGGGCGCCTACGCGGTCGCCGCAACGTCGGCGGCAACGATCTGATGCACCCAGCCATGCGGGTCTGCGACGGTGCCGAACTGAATGCCGGTGAGCTCTTCGCGCAGCGACATGGTGAGCTCGCCGGGAGCACGATCACCGAAGTCGACCAGTGTGCCGCTCGCGGCCTTCAGCGCGCCGATCGGGGTGATCACTGCAGCGGTGCCGCACGCGAATGCCTCGACGATCGATCCGTCTGCAGCGCCCTCGCGCCACTCGCTCACGGTCACCTCGCGTTCGTCGACGCTCAACCCGCGATCTTTCGCGAGCTGGATCAGGCTGCGGCGCGTGATGCCATCGAGAATGTTGCCATTGAGCGCCGGGGTAACGAGGTTGCCGTCTGCGCGCACGAGAAACAGGTTCATGCCGCCGAGCTCGTCGATCTGGTCTTTGGTTGCCGCGTCGGTGAAGAGCACCTGCGCGCAGCCGTTCTCTTGCGCAACCCGTGTGGGCAGCAGCGATGCGGCATAGTTGCCGCCGCACTTCGCAGCGCCGGTGCCGCCGCGGCCCGCGCGAGCGTGCTCTTCCGAGAGCCAGATCGAGACGGGCTTCACACCACCGGTGAAGTAGGGGCCCGCCGGGCTTGCGATGACCATGAAGCGCGCCTTCTCTGCCGCGCGCACGCCGAGAAAGCTCTCATCAGAGATCATGAAGGGGCGCAGGTACAGGCTCTGGTCTTCACGCGAAGGCACCCAGTCGACATCGACGCGCACGAGCTCTTCGAGCGCGCGCACGAACAGCTCTTCTGGCAGTTCGGGCAGGGCGAGACGCTTCGCGCTCTCGTTCATTCGCTGCGCATTCGCCTCGGGGCGGAAAGTCACGACGTTGCCATTCTGGTGTCGGTACGCCTTGATGCCCTCGAAGATCTCTTGGCCGTAGTGCAACACCGACGCCGCGGGATCCATGGCGATCGGACCGTAGGGCATCACCTTGGCATCGTGCCACCCCTGCTCACGGGTCCACGAAATCGAGACCATATGATCCGTGAACACTTTTCCGAAGCCGGGGTCGACGAGCGCTGCTTCGCGCTCGGCAACGCTGCGCCTGGTTGCCGGTTGATGACTGAACTCGAGCATGGTCTTTCACTTTCTGCCGCGAGAAACCGCGGCCGTGGTAGGTAGAAGTCTAGGATCTCGGCGGCAGCTGTGCGATGATCGCGTCACCGATGCTCGCCGTGGGACGGGCACCGTCTGCTTTCGTCGCGAGGTCTGCCTGCACCGCCGCGCGCACGCGATCGGCCTCAGCAGCAAGCCCGAGATGGTCGAGCATGATGGCTGCTGAGAGAATTGCAGCGGTCGGGTCGGCCAGCTGCTTCCCTGCGATGTCGGGAGCTGAGCCGTGGACCGGTTCGAACATGCTCGGAAACTCACCGGTGGGATTGATGTTGCCACTGGCTGCGAGCCCAATGCCGCCGCCGATAGCGCCGGCCAGATCAGTGAGAATATCACCGAACAGGTTGTCGGTCACGATCACATCGAAGCGTGCGGGGTCTTGCACCATGAAGATGGTGGCAGCGTCGACGTGCATGTAGTCGACTGCGACATCGGGGTGCTCTGCGGCGACCGTCTCGACGACGCGCTGCCAGATTGCGCCAGCGTGCACGAGCACGTTGGTCTTGTGCACCCAGGTCAGCTTCTTGCGGGGTCGCTTCTCTGCCATCTCGAAGGCGTACCGCACCACGCGTTCAACACCGTACGCGGTGTTCACCGAGACCTCCGTCGCCACCTCTGCGGGGGTGCCCGCACGCAGGCGGCCGCCGTTGCCGGCGTAGGGGCCCTCGGTGCCCTCGCGGACCACGACGAAATCGACCTCGCCGGGGTTCGCGAGTGTACTGGCAACTCCGGGGTACAGCCGGCACGGACGCACGTTGGCGTAGTGATCGAAGTCGAAGCGAAGCTTCAGCAGCAGGCCGCGCTCGATGTTTGCATTCTTGAGGCGAACATCACCGGGCGCTCCCCCGACCGCGCCGAAGAGAATCGCATCGTGCGCGGCGAGCGCGTCTTGCTCTGCCCCGGGAAGCGTCTCACCGGTCTCGAGATAGCGCTCTGCCCCGAGCTTGAACTCCGTGCGCTCGAGTGCCACATCGCCACCGACGAGAACCGCATCGAGCACGCGGTTCGCCTCGCGAATGACCTCGGGCCCGATCCCGTCGCCTGGAATGACTGCGAGCTTGATGGTTCGTGGCACGGGTGCTCCTTCTGCGTCTTTGGGGTGCGTTCATTAGCTTAGCGCCCGATAAGCGAACCGGCGGCGAGCCCGTGAAAAGTCGCCCTTGCGCCCCCTCGTTAAATGTGGATAGTGTGAATCCTTGTAATCCCTACGACCCGGAAAGGAGCAGGCCATGATCGATAACCGTGCATTCGCGGCCCCTGCTCTTCCGGGCAACCCGCTGACCGGACACTAGACAGCGCGGCCACCGCCGCCCCACGTTCTCCATCTTCAGCTTCTGCGCCGTCGGCGCACCTCTTCTTTCAGGGATCATGACTTCTTCGTCTTCACCACCGTCTTCACTTTCGCTCGCTCGTTCGCTCGCGAGGCTGTACCCGTTCGCGAAGCCAGCGCTGCCTCGCGTGATCGGCGGCGTTGTCGCGGCGCTTATCGCCTCGCTCGCCAGCCTTGCCATTCCGGTCGTTCTGCAGTGGGTCGTCGACGGCCCCCTGCTCACAGGCGACCGCACCCTGATCGTATGGTCGACACTCGCGGTGCTCGGGCTCGGAGTGGCCGAAGCGCTCTTCATCTTTCTGCGTCGCGCATTCGTGCTGCGGCCGATGACCGAGGTCGAGTTCGCGATTCGCCAAACGTTCTACGAGCGGCTGCAGCGACTGCAGGTGTCGTTTCACGACCGCTGGCAGTCGGGCCAGCTGCTCAGCCGCATGATGCAAGACATCGGCCTGATTCGCCGCTGGCTGACCTTCGGCGCGATCATGCTGCTCGTCAACGTGCTCACGATGCTCGTCGGCACCGGCCTGCTGTTTCGCTGGCACTGGGCGCTCGGCACAGTCTTCTTCGTAGCCTCGTTGCCCATCTGGGTCGTAGGCTACCGCTTCGAGCAGGTCTACGGCGCGCTCTCACGTAAGAGCCAAGATCAGTCGGGCGACCTCGCAACCGCCGTTGAAGAGAGCGTGCACGGCATTCGCGTGCTCAAAGCGTTCGGCCGTGGTGGTCACGCGCTCGGACAGTTTCGCCGACAGGCCGAGTCGCTGCGCAGCACGGAGCTGCGCAAGGCTCGCGAGGTCGGCCTGATCTGGTTCTGGTACGACATGGTGCCGGTGCTCGCAATTGGGCTCTGCCTCATGACCGGTGTGGTGCTCGTTGGCATGCGTCAGCTCAGCGTTGGCGAGCTCTTCGCATTCTTCGCAATGGCCGCAGCGCTGCGCTGGCCGATGAACTCACTGGGCTTTCTGTTCTCGTTCATGATCGACGCTCGCACGGCTACTGACCGCGTCTTCGACGTGTTCGACGCCGAGATCACGATCACCGACCCCGAGCATCCGCGCTCGATCGAGCGCGCCCGTGGCGAGCTCGTGTTTCGCGATGTGCACTTCAGGTTCGCCGATGCCCCTGGCAGCGAGATCGACCTGGTCAACGGGCTCAACCTCGCGCTCGTTCCCGGCGAGACACTCGCTCTCGTGGGCGCAACGGGCAGCGGCAAAACCACGCTCACGACACTGCCCACCAGGCTGTACGACGTAACGTCGGGCTCAGTCGAGCTCGACGGTATCGACGTGCGAGAGCTGCCGCTCGAACAGCTGCGCCGACACATCGGCGTGGCATTCGAAGAGCCGATCCTCTTCTCTGCAAGCGTTCGCGAGAACGTGCTGCTCGGTCGTGACGACCTCGACGTAACCGGAGAAGAGGCGGAGCGGGTGCTGCACGAGGCGCTCGAGGTAGCGCAGGCTGGCTTCGCCTACGAACTGCCAAATGGCCTCGACACCGAGGTCGGCGAAGAGGGGCTCAGCCTGTCCGGCGGCCAGCGGCAGCGGCTCGCCCTCGCGCGTGTCGTCGCCGCACGGCCCAGTGTGCTCGTGCTCGATGACCCGCTGTCGGCGCTCGATGTCGACACCGAGGCACTCGTCGAAGCCGCGCTACGGCGCGTGCTCGAACACACCACCGCGCTGATCGTCGCGCACCGCCCCTCGACGGTTGCTATGGCCGACCGCGTTGCGGTCATGCAGGGCGGCGTTGTCACCGAGCTCGGCACGCACAGCGAGCTGCTGCGCACGAGTGAGCACTACCGCTACCTGGTTTCTTCACTCGAGGCTGAGCGCCCCGAACGATCTACCCGCACCGGAGAGGAGGTGTCACGATGAGCCCCGAGAGCGTGCAGGGTACCCGCGGCGAGGACCGCGAGAGCTACACCCGCGAAGAGAGCCGCGCCATCAGGCGCCGGTCGCTGCGCCTGCTGGGATCAATCCTGCGTCCGTTCAAGAAGCTGATCGCGCTCACGGTCATTGTGGTCGTGATCTCGGCGGTGCTTCGGGCGATCGGCCCAAGCCTGATCGCCTTCGGCATCGACGACGCCCTCCCGCTCGCTATCGAACGGGGCGACTGGTGGCCGGCCGTCGGCATCACCGCGGCGTACCTTGTCATCGGCGGTGGTGGCGCGGCGCTCGCAGGCTGGTATGTCGTGCTCATCGCCCGCCTCACACAGTCGGTGATGATCGAGTTGCGCACCCGCATCTTCAGACACACCCAGCGGCTCAGCCTCGAGTTTCACGAGGGCTACACCTCGGGTCGTATCATCTCGCGACAGACGAGCGATCTCGAGTCGATTCAAGAGCTACTCGACGGCAGCCTCAGCGAACTCATCGACGCGGTGCTGCTCGGCGCGTTCACACTCATCGCGCTGTTCTTGATCGACTGGCGCAGCGGGCTGGTTCTCGTGGGCATGGGCGTGCCGCTCGGGCTGCTCATGTGGTGGTTCGTGATCGAATCGCAGAAGGGATTTCGTGCGACCCGCGTGGTCAGCGCGCGCCTCATTGTGCAGTTCGTCGAGACCATGACGGGCATGCGCGCCGTGCAGGCGTTTCGCCGAGAGAAGCGAAACGACCGCGTGTTCGCGAAGGTCTCTGACGACTATCGTCTGGCCAACCTACGAGTGATCAACCTCTTCGGCGTGCTCGATCCCGGCCTCGTGCTGCTGGGCAACATCACTGTTGCCGTGGTGTTGCTCTGGGGTGCGCTGCGCGTCGCTGACGGCGGGCTCGCGATCGGTGTGCTGCTCGCCGCAGTGCTCTACGTGCGCAATTTCTTCGGCCCGCTCGAAGACGTCGCGATGTTCTTGAACTCGTATCAGTCGGCGGTTGCGGCACTCGAGAAGGTTTCGGGAGTGCTCGAAGAGTCACCCACGGTCGAGGATCCCCAGCACCCCGTCGCGCTCGGCGAGCCGAGGGGCGAGCTGCGTTTTGACGGGGTCAGCTTCGGATACAGCGGTTCGGGCAAGGGGCGCACCGTGCTGGCTGAATGCGACCTCGCGATTCCCGCAGGGCAGACGATCGCTCTGGTCGGCACGACCGGTGCGGGCAAGTCAACCCTCGCAAAGCTCGTCGCGCGCTTCTACGACCCGACTGTTGGTCGTGTGTCGCTGGACGGCGTCGATCTGCGCGACCTCTCGCCCGAAGACCTGCGCAGGGCCATTGTGATGGTGACGCAAGAGGCGTACCTCTTCAGCGGTACCGTCGCAGAGAACATCGCGCTCGGCAAACCGTCGGCAAGCTCGGAAGAGATTCAGGCCGCGGCGCGCGCCGTCGGCGCCGACGAGTTCATCTCGAGGCTGCCAGACGGCTACGACACCGACGTGAACAAGCGCGGCGGGCGCGTTTCGGCGGGTCAGCGCCAGCTGATCTCGTTCGCGCGCGCGTTTCTCGCAAACCCGGCCGTGCTGATCCTCGACGAGGCGACGGCGTCGCTCGACCTTCCGAGCGAGCGCCTCGTGCAAGAGGCTTTGCAGACCCTGCTCGCCGACCGCACCGCGATCATCATCGCCCACCGCCTATCGACGGTTGCGATTGCCGATCGGGTGCTGGTGATGGAACACGGTCGCGTGATCGAAGATGGCTCGCCAACTGAGCTGGTCGGCGCGGACGGCAAGTTCGCCGCGCTGCATCGCGCATGGCAGGAGTCGCTGGTTTAGCGAGCGCGGTCGGGTTACAAGACGCCTAGGCTTGGGGCATGGGTACGTCACGGGTGCTTCGGGTTGCGGTGCTGGGGTTCGGGGCGATCGGGGCGCGCGTCGCGAGCGCGCTCGCCTCGGCCCGGGTGCCAGGTTCCGTACTCGCCGGGGTGATCACCCGGTCACCCGAGCGAGTTGCACCTTATGGGTACCCGGTAATCGCGCGCGCGGACGCGCCCGTCGCGTGCGATCTCGTGGTCGAGTGCGCGGGTGTCGCCACGCTTCGCGATGCCGGGCCCGGCCTGATCGCGGCCGGCGTAGACCTGCTGCCCGCGTCGCTCGGGGCGCTCGCCGATCCTCGCCTACGCACTCAGTTACTTGATTCGGGGCCGGGCCGATGCTTTCTCACCGCAGGAGCCATTGGCGGGCTCGAATTGTTGCAGGCTGCCGCCAGGGACGGTGGACTCGACACCGTCTCGCTGACCTCCACGAAACTCGCGTCAACGCTCGCGCAGCCGTGGATGCCGCCCGAGCTGGTGCAGCGGCTGAACGATGCGCAAGAGGCGTTCACGCTATTCGAGGGATCAGTCAGCGAGGCGATCGAGCGGTTTCCGACGTCGCTCAATATCGGGGTGGCGCTCGCCGCGGCGACCGGCATGTGGAGTGAGACCCTGGTTCGGCTCGTCGCAGATCCCGGCGCGCGACTCACCAATCATCGCATTCGCGCGAGCGGACCCTCTGGCGACTACGACTTCTCGATCACCAACAAGCCTCTCCCCGACTCACCCAGGTCGAGTGCTGTCGTCTCGGCTGCGCTGTTGCGCGGTGTGAGCAGCATCGCCAGGCCGTCGGGGTCGTTCGTATAGCGCCTTGAATTGCATCGGTGTGGTTGAGTAGAACCATGTCTACGACTTTCACGTTCAGCGTGGGCGCCCAGGAGCTCCACGAAGTTACCGTGCTCGTGGCGGGGATTCGCAATCGGGTCACGATCACCGTCGACGGAGCACTCGTGGTCGACAGCGGTGGCAACCTCGGCAATGTGATGCCAAACGTGTTCGATCTCGAGGTTGGCGTGCACGAGAAGCACATGGTCTCAGTGCGGTTCATCGCTCAGCAGCGCATCGACGGCGGCGCCACCTATATCGATGTCTTCATTGACGGTCGGTTTGGGTTTCGCCAGAACTGGGGCTAGGTGCTTCGGCGCGAGCGGTCGCTAAGCCCTAGCTGTTGGGTTTCAAGCGATGAGTGCACTCGTTTGTAGCACCGTGGCGAACTCGCCGTGCAGATTCGTTGCCGTCATTGCCGAGATTGCAGAGGCAGCGACCTTCGTTCCATCTGGCGATTCACGGTCGAATGTGTGCGTGGCGTCGATCGCAAAGTAGGTGTCGTACCCGAGGTTGCCCGCCATTCGAGCTGTCGTCTCGCAGCAGTGGTTCGTCGTGATGCCGCAGATCACCACCTGCGAGATTCTCTCTTTCTTGAGCCAGGCATCCAGGTCGGGAGTTCCATAGAAGCTCGAATTTACCTGTTTGCTGATCAGTAGGTTTGGAGACCCCGTGATCACCTCTTTGAAGTCGTGACCGGGCTGCCCCGGGTGCAACGGAGATGCAGGGTCAGTCGAATCATGCTGCACAAACACCACCGGCCAGGCGTGTCGCCGCCAATGCGAAAGAAGCGCTTCGATGTTCTGTTCACAGGCCGGGTTGTCGCGAGCACCCCAGTACTCAGAATTATCGAAACCTTGCTGCACATCTATGACGAGCAACGCGGGGCGATCGGACATCTCAAAAACCTGAGGCATCCCTCCAGCGTATCCATTCAGGCTCAAGCCCGCCCTCGCTGCACAAAACAATGAAGCGGTGAGACCTTCCGGTCTCACCGCTTGTTCGTGCGCGAGGGGGGACTTGAACCCCCACGTCCGAAGACACTGGAACCTAAATCCAGCGCGTCTGCCAATTCCGCCACTCGCGCGAACCTCTCTAGCTTAGTACGGGCGCGGTGAGCGTCGCACAGTCGCGCCTCACCGCCTCACCGCCCGAGCATCTCGTTCGCCGCATCAATATACGCCACCAGGCCGGGCACTCCCGAGCGCGTTGCACTCTGAGCGAGCGAGCGCAGATTGCCTGCCTCAGTCTCGGATGCCTCGGGGGCCACCGTAATAACATTCTCTGCAGCGTCGGGCGCGAGTTCGGCAGCCTCCAAGGTATCTATGCCCGCCCTTGCCCAGAACTCTTCGAAGCGCTTCTCAGATGCATCACTCTTCACCCGAGCCTCGCCGAGGGCTTCACCAGCAAGCTCCTTCTTGCGAGCGATGTCTGCGAGAGCCCACGGCATCACCCAGAACGAGGTCGGCTCTTTCACGACCTGGGTCGAGGAATCCCAACCTGCGAGCCCGGACAAATGTTCCGCGAAACCCCGGCTCCCCTGCGAGACCTCGTCGGCTCCGAGCTCCGGCATCCGCACAATGTGAGCAGCGATTGCCCGACGCATCTCATCGGCGGCTTGCTCGCAGCTCGTCATATCGAGCGTGTCGAGGGCCGCGCGGCTGCGCTCTACCTGCTGACCGAGCTGCGCAAGCTCCGCCTCGGGAAGCACGGGTGGTGAGGTGTGCGCGAGCGCAGCCTCGAGCTCATTCAGCGCAGCCTCGTGACCGGGCACGCTCAGGCACTCCGCCGCATCGTGCACCTGAACATCTCGCAGCTTGGACTCGGTCGTGCGCTGATTCGAATAGAGATCTCTCGCGCTCGCTTCGTACTGCTGCGCAACCACGCTCTGCGCAAGCAAAATGACGGTCACGGCGAGCGAGACAATGAGGCCTATTCGCGGCCAGCGGGCGCCCTTCGGGGCACCGGCGACAGTGGCCCAAAAGCAGATCTGCAGCAACACGGTGAGTGCGCCAAGAAAACCGAGCACCGGAAGCGTAGCGCCTCCCAGCGCTATTGCGCCGCCCCCGACCACCACGGCAGCGCAGCCCCAGATGCTCGCGCGCACCCATCGGTTCAAGTCTGACCGTGACGGGTCGTTCGCGGTCTTCACCGCAACAACCGCTGCACAGATGAACAGCCCGATCAGCAAGAAGGGCAGCAAGAAGAACCAGGTCATTGCCAGAACCGCAAACCCCAGGTATGCAGCCGCATCACCCGCAAACACGAATGGCAGTGGCGCCAGAAGCACAAAAGCGGTGATCCAGCCGAGCACTTTCGCAGTGCGTTTTGCTCGCTGCACGGTATCGCGTTTCGCGGCGGAGGTCTGCTGTTGCTGCTCGCGCCGCGAGACAGCGTCATCGACCGCCATCGATCACCAGCCCTCGCTCAGCACCCGATCGAGCTGGGCCACCACGAAGTCGGCACTCTCTTCGGTGAGGCACAGCGGCGGCTTCACCTTGAGCACGTTCGAGCGCTCCGAGGTGGTAAGCACGATCACGCCGAGTTCGCGCAGTCGCTCGCAGATCGCCGCGGCCTCCTCTTTCGCCGGCTCCATCGTGTCGCGGTCGCGCACCAGCTCGACGCCGAGATAGAGCCCCTCGCCGTGGATCGGCCCGATCAGCCGATGCTTCTCGGCGAGCGCGGAGAACCCCGCGATCAGGCGATTGCCCACGACGCGCGCGTTCTCTTGCAAGCCTTCGTCGCGCATCGCATCGAGCACCGCAATGCCGACCCGGCACGACAGCGGGTTGCCGCCCGCCGACGAGAAGAACTGCCCCTGCGACGAGAGCGCATCGGCCACGCGCTTCGAGGTGATCACGCCGCCGATCGGAAACCCGTTGCCCATCGGTTTCGCGATCGCGATGATGTCTGGCGTCACCCCCGATTGCTCGAAGCCCCAGAAGCTCGAGCCCATTCGACCGAAGCCGACCTGCACCTCGTCGGCGATGCACAGGCCGCCGGCCGCGCGCACCGCGTCATACGCCGCCGCGAGGTACCCCGAGGGCAGCATGACTCCCCCGGCGTTGCCGAGCACCGATTCGCAGATGAACCCGCCGACGGGCCGGCCGTCGGCCCCGAGGGCGCGCAGCTCAGCAGCAAGATCTGCGGCATAAGAGGCGCCGATAGACGCGTCGTCAGCGGGGCCGCGATACGTGCCCCGAAAGCGATTCGGCACGTCGGCGACGTGCACCCAGTCGGGCCGGTTCTCGAGGGCGAACGGGTTGTCGTATGCGCTGGTCGTCACGGCATCGCTCGCCATGGTCCACCCGTGGTAGGCCTCGCGCAGCGCGACGATCGTTTTGCGCCCCGAGGCCGCCTGTGCGAGGCGCAGGGCCAGATCCACCGCCTCAGAACCCGAGTTCACGAGCAGCACCGTGTCGAGCCCGGTGCCAGCCGGAAGTTTCTCGAGCAGCCGCTCACTGTATTCTGCAAGCTCGCGGTACAGGAAGCGCGAGTTCGTGTTCAGCACGCGAATCTGGCGGTTCACCGCGTCGGCGACGCCGGGGTGGCCGTGGCCGAGCCCGGTCACGTTGTTGACCATATCGACATACGACCGCCCGGTGGTGTCGACGAGGTGGTGCCGCCAGCCGCGCTCGATCTGCATCGGCTCCTCGTAGTAGCGCTCTTGCGCGCTCGCGAAGATTTGTTCGCGGCGCAGCTGCTCGTCGCCGGATTCGTCGCGTTGCACGAGCGATGCGAGGCCGAGGATCGCGGCCGGGTCGTGCGTGAACCGCCGCCAGGCCGGCACGCGCTCGGGTGTGAGCATGAGAGGCCGGTGCGGATCGCCTGCCGCGACGAACTGAATCTGCCGCGGCACGTCTCGGCGACGCAGGCCGACGACGAGAGGCCCACCCCCTGCAAGCTGGCCGAGAGGCACGCCGGCCTCGACCTCGTCGCCGAGCAGAACCGAGGGCAGCACACCCATGATCTGCAGGCTCCACCCGTTCGCGGTGTCGAGCACGACGGAGCTGTCAGAGAACCCAGCAACCGTACCGCCGAGGGGGGCGTGCACCTTACCCACGAGCCCCGATCGAACAAACACTTCGGTGTCAGCAGGCCAGGTCGCCGCCGCGTCACTCGAATCGACCGCGGTTCCGGTCAGACGGTACACCCCGTACGGCAGCACCGCGGCCTCGGCTCCCCCGGCAAACGCGTCGGCGACGAGGCCTGCCTCGGCGTCAGGTTCAAGCCAGCGACCAGACGCGAGCGCCTCGCTCTCGACACCGGGGTCGACCACCGCGACTTCACCCTCGAGCCACGGCAGCAGCGACCGCAGCGGGGCGAGCGTGCCCTCACCGACAGGCGGCGCGGGCGCCACCACGAGCTTCAGTTCGGCCCCCGCAGCGATGCCCTGATGCCCGAGCTCGGCAAGTACCAGCTCGGTCATCTCGGCAAGCGGGTACTGAGTCGCCGCGTCGAAGATCGCCTGCTCGCCGGCGATGCGATCGCGCGCGTAGTCATTGTCGCCGTCGATCTGCAGCTGACGCCAGCCGCTTGCTACCAGCAGCGCCGCCCGCAACGCGACCAGCGGCCAGAGCGCGCGAGCCTCGGCGACAGACAGGCGGGCGTCGCGGTGAAACGCGCGCACGGCCCGAAGCACTGCGAGCGGGCGCTCGGGCTCGTGGTGCAGCAGCGAGCTCAGCGTCACCGCGAGCTCGGCAACACGCCAGCCGTAGCTGAGGTCGCCCAAGTCGAGCACGGTGTGCGGGTGCAGCCGAGTGTCGTCGCCGCGTGCGCCCATCACATTGTCGTCGGTGAGGTCGCCGTGAATCGCCTGCACAGGCAGCGCGTCAGCGACGAGCGAAAGCGCGGCATGCGCGTCTTCGGCCGCATCGAGCACGCGGGATCGCAGCGCCTCGTCTTCGATGGACGCCGCGAGCCGCAGCGTCTCTTCGTGCGCGACCCGCATGTCCCAGATGCTCGGCACCTCAAGCCCCGCGTGGTCGAGGCCGGCGAGCGCGTTCACTGAAGCCGCAGCAAGCGCTCCGAACTCCGAGATGACCACCGGCGCCAAGTACCCGCAGTCGAGCATCGGCTCTCCGGCGGCGAACTCGCTTCGCCGCGCCGCGAAGCCGTTCCAGCGCTGCGTGATCTCGCCGTCGAGCCCGGGCAGCATTGCCGCGACGGCAACGCCAGCCGCGCGATACGCCTCGAGCGCGGCATGCTGTGCCTCTCGTGCCGCATCTGAGAATGCCTGGTTGTCGATGCGCAGCACGCTCTTCGCACCATCTGGCTCGGTCAGCAGAAAGTTGCGATCCTGGTTGCTTCCCAGCTCGCTCGCCACCACCTCGATTCCGTAACGCTCGAAGGCGATGCGCGCGGCGTCGCTCTCGGTCACGTCGGGCCGAACCAGCCCACCGGCGTCGCTCATGGCAGCCTCCTCAGCAGCTCCTTCGAGAGCGCGGTGAACGCGCGGCGCCGATGCGACACCGCGTCTTTTTCTTCTGCAGTCATCTGCGCGGCAGAGCGGGTCTCGCCCTCGGGCAGAAACACCGGGTCGTAGCCGAAGCCGCCCTCGCCTGCGGGAGCGCGCAGCACTGATCCTCGCCATGCCGCGAGCACCGAGACCTCGTCGCCGTCATCACCGCTCCCGGAAGCACCCGGCGGCAGCGCCAGCGCCGCGGCGCACATGAACGCGGCGCCCCGGTGCTCGTCGGCAAGGTCAGACAGCTGCCAGAGCAACAGATCGACATTGCCTGAGTCGCTGCGCTCGGGGCCGCCCCAGCGCGCCGAGAAGATGCCCGGGCACCCGCCCAGCACATCGACAGAGATGCCCGAGTCATCGGCGATCGCGGGCAACCCGGTGTGCGCGGCGGCAGCGCGAGCCTTGAGCAGCGCGTTCTCTTCGAACGTCACGCCGCTCTCGACGGGCTCGGGGCCGTCATAGCCGATCAGCTCGATGCCAGGCACGAGCGGAGCGAGCACGCGACGCAGCTCTTCGAGCTTGTGGGCGTTGTGCGAGGCGAGCACTACCTGAGCCATGCGCGGCCTCAGCTCTGGAGCGCGGCGAGCTGCAGCTCGCGCAGTTCGCCGGTCGAGACGATCGCCAGGTCGAGCAGGCTGTCGAGCTCGGCGCGCGAGAACGGTGCGCCCTCGGCGGTGCCCTGCACCTCGACGAAGCCCCCTCGGCCCGTCACGACGACGTTCATGTCGGTCTCGGCCCGCACGTCTTCGACGTAGGCGAGGTCAGAGAGCGGCACGCCGTCGACGATGCCGACCGAGACTGCCGCGACGCTATCGGTGAGCGGCACCGCGTTCTTGGCGACGTAGCCCTTCGTGCGCGCCCACTCGATCGCCTCGGCGAGCGCCACGTAGGCTCCGGTGATCGAGGCGGTGCGAGTGCCTCCGTCTGCCTGCAGCACGTCGCAGTCGATCACGAGGGTGTTCTCACCGAGCGCCTTCATGTCGACCACTGCGCGCAGGCTGCGACCGATCAGGCGCGAGATCTCGTGCGTGCGGCCGCCGATCTTGCCCTTCACCGACTCGCGCGCCATGCGTTCGTTCGTCGAACGCGGCAGCATCGAGTATTCGGCAGTCACCCAGCCCTTGCCCTGGCCGCGCAACCACGGCGGAACCCCCGGAGTGAACGACGCGGTGCAGAGCACCCTCGTCGCGCCGAAGCTGATGAGCGCACTGCCCTCGGCCTGCGCGCTCCAGCCGCGCTCGATGGTGACCTCGCGCATCTGCTGTGGGGTGCGGCCGTCTGCTCGCAATTGGCTACTCATCTTGACTCTCCTCGTGATTGGTGAAGTTCGGCAGTCGGATGGCGCCCGTCTGCAAGTGGTCGACGGCGTCGATGCCGATCCCGAGCATGCGCCTGGCAAGCTCGACAAACCCCGCGGTGTCTTCGCCAGTGGCCTCGTAACGCACCGTTGGCTCGCCCGCGTTCGGTGCGCGCAGCAGCCCGCGGTCGGTGAGCACCCGATACACCTCGCCGGCTGTCTCGACGTCGCTCGACACGAGCGCGACCTGCCGCCCGACGACCTGGCTGATAGCGCCGCGCAAGAACGGATAGTGGGTGCAGCCGAGCACGAGCGTGTCGATCTGCTGCGCCATGAGCGGCGCCAGGTACTGCTGAGCCACCTCGAGCACCTCGGGCCCGCTCGTCTGGCCCGCCTCGACGAGTTCGACGAAGCGCGGGCAGGCCTGCGAGCTCAGCTCGATATCGGGCCGCATGCTGAACAGGTCGTCGTAGACCCGCGACTGAATGGTGCCCTGGGTGCCGATAAGCCCGACGCGCTGGTTGCGGGTGATCGAAATCGCGCTGCGCACGGTTGGGCCGATCACCTCAACCACCGGCACGTCGTAGCGCTCGTGCGCGTCGCGCAGCATCGCGGCGCTCGCGGTATTGCAGGCGATCACGAGCATCTTCACGCCCTGCGCCACGAGCCCGTCGAGAATCTCGAGCGCATATCTGCGCACCTCTGCGATCGGCCTCGGCCCGTAGGGCGTGTGTGCGGTGTCGCCGACGTAGATCATCGACTCGTTCGGCAGCATGTCGCGAATCGCGCGGGCAACCGTGAGCCCGCCCACGCCCGAGTCGAAGACACCGATCGGCCGGTCGTTCACGTGCTGCTCACTCACCCGTTCAGCCTAGCGCCTGGGCGACTTCGCGCGGGCTACTTGATCCAGCTCTTGCGGTGGTGCTCGCTGAGCCCATGCGTCGCGATGCCGTCATAGTGCACTTTCGCCCCGTAGCCCTTGTTTGACGCCCAGGCATAGTGCGGTTCGGCTTCGTGCGCCTCGCGCATCACCTGATCGCGATCGACCTTCGCGCGCACGGAGGCGGCGGCGACACTCGCGCACGCGCGGTCGCCCCCGACCATCGTGTGCACGTTGAGCGGAGCGCGCAGCACGGGCGAGAGCCAGTCGTGTTTTCCATCGACGAGGATCACCGCACGGGCCACCGGCACACCTGCCCGGTGCAGGCTGAGCAACGCCCTGCGGCCTGCCTCGCCGAGCGCCCAGGTGATCCCCCGCGCATCGATCTCGGCCGCACTCACGTAACCGACCGCCCCGTGCCCCCACTCGGCAACGAGCGGGGCGAGCAGTTCGCGCTTCTTCTCGCTCAGCAGCTTCGAGTCGCGAAGACCCAGCGGAAACGGTGATCCGGGGGCACTGACCGCGTGCACACCCACGGCTACAGGGCCGGCGATTGCCCCGCGGCCCACCTCGTCGATCCCGATTACGAGCTCGTGGCCCGCCGCGAAGCAGGATTCTTCGAACTCGAGTGTCGGGTCTTTCGAGACGACCTGGTCACTCGCCATCTGTGGCCTTCTGGTCGCCCGCAGTATCGTTCGCGCCGCTGTCTGCCGCCTCGGCCACCCCGGTGAACGTATTCGGGTAGTTGTCGAGCCAGGTGAATCGCGAGAAAGGCCAGTTCAGCACGAACGCCCTGCCGACGATCTCGTCTTCAGAGACGAAGCCGCGGCCAGGCTCGTCTTGGTGGTAACGCGAGTCCATGCTCGAATAGCGGTTGTCGCCCATCACCCAGACCGAGCCCTCGGGCACGACCACGTCGAAGTCGATCTCTGAGACCCGGTTCTTGCCCTCGGGCACGACTGCATACGGCTCGTCGAGGGGCACGCCGTTAACGGTGACACGGCCGTTCGCGTCGCAGCAGGCAACCCGGTCGCCGCCGACGCCGATCACGCGTTTCACGACGTAGTCGGCGCTCGTGTCGGCGGCGAGGCCCAACACCTGCAACACCTTTTCGACTGGAGTGGGTGAGGGCATCTGCGCGCTCGGCGGCAGGCTGAGCCACCCGCCCGGGTCTCGAAACACGACGACATCGCCGCGCTGCACGTCGACCATGCCCGGCACCAGTTGGTTCACCAGAATGCGGTCGTTGACCTCGAGCGTGTGCTCCATCGAGCCCGAGGGAATGTAGAAGCTGCGCACCAAGAACGTCTTCAAAAAGAACGACACGGTGAAGGCGACCACCAGAATCACCAGCAAATCGCGCAGAAACCGCAGCAAGCTGCTGACCGGCCCCGCGTGTCGGTCTGCGGTGTGCTGGCTCATGTGGCTCCGATACTTCGTGACGCTAACAAATGCGGGGGCGCGGTACTTCAATTATGGCGCGGAAAACACTTCAGGCTCTCACCCTGAACCGGGGAGAGCCTGAATGCGTGGTCAGAAAAGACGACTTACCAGTCGCGCTTCTCCTTGACCTTGGCCTTCTTGCCAGTGAGACCGCGCAGGTAGTACAGCTTCGCACGGCGAACGTCACCGCGGCTGACAACCTCGATCTTGTCGATCGCCGGCGAGTGGACGGGGAACTTACGCTCAACACCGACCTGGAAGCTGATCTTGCGAACCGTGAAGGTCTCGCGAACGCCGTCGCCGTGGCGCGAGATGACGATGCCCTGGAACACCTGCACACGCGAGCGGTTGCCCTCGATGATGTTCACGTGCACCTTGACGGTGTCGCCTGCGCGGAACTCGGGAATGTCGCTCTTGAGCGACGCTGCATCGACGTGGTCGAGCTTCTGCATGATTGTCTCTCTCTGCGCCCGCCGCAAGTCGGTTCGCAAATCTCACTGTATGAAAAGAAATTGGTGTTCACGGTCTGTGCGGACCCTCGCGGCAGTAACGCACCGTGGCACAAAGATCTATTATGCCACAGAGTCAGACAACTTTCACACCGGCTGAGCGCACGGCCCGCCTAGTTGAGCCGCCTAGTCACATGAGAACGACCACATGACCCCGAACCGGTCGAAGATCTGGCCGTACCAGCCACCCCACGGCGCCTGCTCGAAGGGCATTCCCGCCGAGCCGCCGCCGGCCTCGAGCTTCGCGATGAGCTCTCTCGCTTCTTCTGGCGTGTCGGTCGTGTAGAGAAACGAGTAGGCGCTGCCGAGCAAGTTCTAGTCGTTGCCGTCTCCCATCGCGTCGCCCACTGCGCCAGGCCGAGCAATGTATGTTGCGAGTGATGCGGCCATGATCGAATTCCGTCGTGCGAACTACGCCCGCGCGAACCGTCTCGCACGACCAGTTCGCGGTCTACTCTCCGAGCAGGTCTGGCCGCACTCTTCGAGTGCGCTCGATCGACTGCTCGCGGCGCCACTTCGCGATGGCCGCGTGGTTGCCGCTGAGCAGCACTGAAGGCACCTCACGCCCACGCCACACCGCAGGCTTCGTGTAGCTCGGGTACTCGAGCAGGCCGTCTTCGTGCGACTCTTCGACGAGGCTCTCGGGGTTACCGACGACGCCAGGCAGCAGCCTCGCAATTGCCTCGATCATCGCGAGCGTGGCGACCTCGCCACCGTTGAGCACGTAGTCGCCGAGGCTCACGAGCTTCAGCCTGCCGCGCTCTGCGTACTCGTCGAAGATGCGCTGATCCGGGCCCTCGTACCGACCGCAGCCGAAGATCAGCTGCTGCTCCCCCGCGAGCTCACGGGCCATGCGCTGAGTGAACACCTCGCCCGCCGGCGAGGGAAAGATGATCAGTGGCTCATCTGCGGCATCATCTTCGGCAAGGATGCCGTCGAGCATCTCACCCCAAGGCTCGGGCTTCATCACCATGCCGGCGCCTCCGCCGGCGGGCGTGTCGTCTACCGTGCGGTGCTTGTCGCGAGCCGCATCGCGCAGGTCGTGCACCCGCAGATCGAGCAGGCCACGATCCTTTGCCTTGCCAAGCAACGAGAGCTCGAGCGTGTCGAAGTAGGCGGGAAAGATGCTGACGATATCGATGCGCATGAGAAACTACTCGTTCTCGTCAAGCACAGCGGGATCGGTTTCTGGCAGCTCTTCGAAGAGCCCGGCAGGCGGGGTAACCGACACCACGCCCGCGTCGAGGTCGACGCTCGGCACGATCGACTCAACAAACGGCACCAGCACGGTGCCGCTTGCGGTCTTGACCGCGAGCAGGTCTTGCGCCGGAAAGTGCTGCACTTCGCTGACAGTACCGAGCAGCTCGCCCTCTCGGCGCACCTCGAGCCCGACGAGTTGGTGGTCGTACCAGGCATTGTCTTCGACGCTCTGCTCGACCGTTGCAGCGTCGATCCAAAGGATCGCGCGCACGATGCTCTCGGCAGCCGTGCGATCGGCGACCTCGGCGAAGAACGCCACTGGCATGCTGTTGAACCAGCGCAGTTCGCGCACGGTCAGCGTGCGCCCGAACCACTGCGAGTCTTCAGGCACCTGCAGGTGCAGCACCGAGTTCGGGGCGAAGCGCTCGTCAGGGTTATCGGTGAAGAGCTCGACCTTTAAGCCGCCCTTCAGGCCGTGGGGTTTCGTGAGTCGCCCAACGCGCAAGCTCCCCTCGCCCAGAACGGGGAGGGGAGCCTTGACGCGGGTCGGCTTCTCAGCCATTAAGCCTCGGCCTCTGCGTCGGTGTCGACGACGTCGATGCGAACCCGACGCCCGTCGCTGAGAGCTGCGATCACAGTGCGCAGCGACTGCGCGGTGCGACCGCCCCGGCCGATGACACGGCCGAGATCGCTCGGGTCGACGCGCACCTCGAGAAGCTCGCCCCTCGAAGTCTCGCGGCCCGTGACGCGCACCTCATCTGGCAGGGTCGCAATGCCCTTCACCAGGTGCTCGAGCACCTCAGCGAGCGAGACGGCCATGCTTAGGCCTCGGTCTCGGTTGCTGCCTCTTCAGCAGCCTCAGCCGGTGCCTCTTCAGCGGGAGCCTCGGCAGGAGCCTCAGCGGGCTTCTCGCTCTTGGGGCGCAGCACTGGCTTCTTCTTGGTGTCTGCCTCGAAGACGGCCTTTGCCTCGGGAGCCTGCACGCGCGACTCGGTCTCGCCCTCGCCCTTGAACTTGCCCCAGTCGCCGGTCAGCTTGAGGATGGCAGCAACCTGCTCGGTGGGCTGTGCGCCCACGCTCAGCCAGTACTGCGCACGATCGCTCTTGACCTCGATGAACGAGGGGTTCTCGGTCGGGTGGTACTTGCCGATCTCTTCGATCACGCGACCGTCGCGCTTGGTGCGCGAGTCGGCGACGACGATGCGGTAGTAGGGTGCCCGGATCTTGCCGAGGCGCTTCAGACGAATCTTGACAGCCATGATGCTCCTTGTATAAACGTGACGCCGCACCGGTGGGCGCGGAAGCCTGACGCGCGCATGCGCGAACGATCTATCTTCGCACGCCGCGAGGCGATTTGCAAACTTTGTTGCGACCAGGGGTTTTGTTGATCGGCTATGCCCGCATCTGCTCTGCCATCCAGCGTTCGAGCCCCTCGGCGTCGATCGGCAGGGCATCAGAGATGACCTCAATGCCGGTTTCGGTAACGACAAGATCGTCTTCGATGCGCACACCGATGCCCCGCAGCTCTGGGGGTACGGTCTCGTCCCAAGCGTGAAAGTAGAGCCCCGGTTCAACCGTCAGCGCCATGCCCGTCTGCACCGTGCCGCCGAGGTAGGTCTCGTAGCGCGACGAGTCGCAGTCGTGCACGTCGAGGCCCAGGTGGTGGCCCACGCCGCACACGATGTAGCGGCGGTGGTGCTGGCCGCCCTCCGAGAGCGCTTCGTCGACCGAGACCGGCAGCATGCCCCAGTCGTGCAGGCCCTCGGCGAGCACCTCCATGCACGCGGCGTGAAAGTCTGCCCAGAGGCGCCCCGGTTGCACGGCCGCAAGCCCCGCGCGGTGCGACTTCTCGACGAGGTCATGCACCTGGCGCTGCGCCGGAGAGAAGGTACCGCTGGCCGGAATCGTGCGTGTCACGTCGGCCGTGTAGCCGCTGCGCATCTCGATGCCCATGTCGAGCAGCAGCAGCTCTTCGGGGTGCACCTCGCCGTCGGCGCGCACCCAGTGCAGAATCGGTGCGTGAGCGCCAGACCCCACGATGGTCGCGTATCCGGGCGCCTGCCCAACCGTGCGCGCGTGCCTGTCGAAGGTGCCCTGCAGCCAGCGCTCACCGCCCGTTTCGATCGCGCGCGGGATCTCGCGGCGCACTTGCGCGAAGCCATCGATCGTGGCGAGGTTCGCACTGCGCAGCTGCTCGATCTCCCACGCATCTTTGATCTGACGCAGCTCTGAAAGCACGCGGGCGAGCTTCGGCGCCCGAGGCTTGCCGTCGAGCGCCGCGCCCGATCCCTTTGCGACGACTGCCGCGCCCGCGATGAGCGCATCGTCTGCGATCTGCAACTCACCGATCACCCGGGTGCGCACGCCGAGCGCCGCCTCGACCTCGGCGGTTCCGGCGAGCGGGCCCACCCAGAGTTCACCATGGTTGGCATCGGCATGGAACGCGGGATCACCGGGCCTGGCGGGCGGGGTCACGTACAGGGTGGAGTCGTGCGCCCCGTCGCTCCCCTGCCCCGCGGCGACGGGCCGCATGACGAGCACCGCGTCTTCGATACCGTGGCCCACAAGCCACAGAAAGTCGCTGTCGGCACGAAACTCGAAGAAGTTGTCGTTCACTCGAAGCTGCGAGCGCCCCGCAGCGATCACGAGAGTCTCGCCCGCAAACTCGGCCGAGAGCCTCGCCCGGTGAGCCGCAGTGGCTGCTGCAGCCCCCGCCTCCACTCGAAGCTCGCGCGAGGCGTCGCCCCAGCCGTGCTTCATGTACTCGTTGAAACCGGGTGACGCGCTGAGCAGCGGCATGCGCGGATCGCGCCTCGTCGCACGTGACTTCGCCATGCCCGACTCCCAGTCGAGCACCCGAATCTGCTTGGCGAGGCCCGTGAGCTCGTGCCCGTGATCGCTGCCGTGGTTCGCGGTGTGCGCGTGAGTCAATTACGTACCTCTCTGGTGCTTCTTGTGCCGCCGATCCTCGCTTCGAGCGCGGTGAACAAGCGCTCTGCGACGTCGCCAAGGCGCAGGCCATCGTGCTCGAACTCGTTCGTCACCCAGGCATGCATGCCGGCGATCCTCGAAGCCGTGTCGAGCGAGAGCTGCGCGTCGACGTACATGTCGTCGAAGTACACGGCAGCCTCCACGGGCACCTGGTTCACCGCCAGCTGTTCGATGTCGTAGGTGTCGATCGGCTGCTCGTGCTCGGCAAGGTGCTTTGTGGCAGCCTCGTAGCTGCGAAGACTCGAGATCTCTTCGAACATCCACGGAAACACCGTCTCGCCGGTGAAGTTCAAAGGCCTCGCGGTCTCGGCGAACTCGGGGCGGCGATCGCGTTCGGCCTGCGCCGCCCACGCGCTGGGGCCGGGCCCGTAGATGGCCTCCTGCAGCGCGATGAACAGCGGGTTCGTCGCAAACGAGGTCTCTGCTTCTACAGTGGCGAGAAACACGTCGCTGAGCACGGTCTCTTCGGCGTCAGCGAATGCCTCGTCGAACAGCCAGTGCACGCGGTCGAAGCCCGGCTGCATGCCAAAATCAAGCCCGAGCGTCTGCAACCGGCGCACCGTGAGACGGTCACCACCGGGCAGGCGCACGTCTTGCGCCTCGAGCAGATCGGCGACCCTGTCGATGCGCGCCACGAGATGCGGGTGGCGGGCACGGAAGATGCGGTTCTTCTCGGCGATGCGCGGGAAGGTACGCGCATACACTTCGGCGGGGTCGGGGTGAATGCCCGGGATCCCGCCGGTGATCGCCGAAGCCACGACCGACTCAGGAAAGTGCGAGAGGTACTGCAGCGTCAAGAATCCGCCATAGCTCTGACCGAGCGTCCACCACTGGCGACCCGCGAAGTGCTGCTCGCGCAGCGCCTCGAAGTCGCGCACGATCGAGTCGGCGCGGTGCAGCGCGAGGTGCCTGGCGCCCTGCTCAGCCGACATTTGCGCGAAGTGCTCGGCGCGCACCGGGGTCGAACGCCCGGTGCCGCGCTGGTCGGGCAGGATCACCCGGAATCGCTTGACCGCGCTCGCGATCCAGCCCTCGCGCTCGAGTGGACGGGGCGATTTGCCGCCCGGGCCACCCTGCAAAAACACGATCAGTGGCAGATCCTCACCCTGCTTCGCAGCGTCGATCACCTCGCGCGCGAAGACACGAATCTTTTCGCCCGCGGGATCGTTCCAATCAAGCGGCACCTCGACCCACAGGTCGCGCGCCACCAAATGCATGCCAATCGGGTACCAGTCGCTCATCGGCGGGCAGTCCTTACTCTCGAATCCAACAGGGCGTACAGCATGTCGACGATCAGGTTCGACACGACGACGAAAAGGCCGCCGAGCAAGACGATCGCGATGACCACGGGGCGGTCCTGCATCGCCACACTCGTCACTGCGAGCGAACCGATGCCGGGCAGGCCGAAGACCTGCTCGATCACGATGACCCCGCCGAGCAGCATACCGATGTCAATGCCGAGCTGCGTGACAAGCGGCGGCATGGCGCTGCGGAACGCATGCACGTAGGTGACTCGACGCTCGGTGATGCCCTTCGCCCTGGCGGTGCGAATGTAATCTTGGCCGAGCACCTCGAGCATCTGACCTCTCGTGAGTCGGGCGTAGACCGCTGCGATCACGAGCGCGAGCGTGAGCCACGGCAGCACGAGGTGCCACGCCCACTGCAACACGCCCTGGCCGGCTGGCACGTACCCCGATGCAGGGAACAATGTCAGCCCCATGCGCGTCGGAATGAAGTAGAGCGTGTAGAGCGCGATCATGCCGAGCACGAACGTCGGAAAGCTGATGCCGACGATCGCGAAGCTCTGCCCGAGGCGGTCTCGCACGCTGCCCGGGTTCTTGGCCGAGGCGATGCCGATGGGAATGCCGATCGCGAGCCACAGCACCACCGCGCCGAAAACGAGCGACATGGTCACGGGAATGCGGTTCACGATCAGATCACCGACAGGCAGGTTCGTGCGGTATGAGAACCCGAGATCACCCTGCAGCAGGTTGCCAAGGAACATGAAGTACTGCTGAATCATCGGCTTGTCGAGCCCGAGATTCACTCGGATCTGCGCCATCAGTGCCTCAGTCGCCTTGTCACCGGCGATGATGCGCGCGGGATCAGACGGCGATACGTAGAACAGCACGAACACGAAGATGCTGAGCATCAGGAGCACGAGCGCGCCGAAGGCGAGTCGTGACAGGAAGAAGCGGATCATGCTTTCGCCCCCTTCGTCGAGGTCGGATCAAGTGCGTCGCGCAGGCCGTCTCCGAGCAGGTTGAATGCGAGTGTGAGCGCGAGCAGGGCGAGGCCGGGCACGAGCACCATCCACGGCGCGACGAGATACATCGAACCGTTCGCGGCGTCGGCGAGCATGTTGCCCCAGCTCGGGGTGGGTGGCACGATACCGAGCCCGAGGAACGAGAGCGTTGCCTCGAACACGATGGCCGCCGGGATCATGAGGGTGGTGTAGACAATGATCGGCACGACGAGGTTCGGCATCACGTCTCGGAACATCATCGACCAGCGGGACTCGCCGAGCGATCTCGCAGCCTCGATGAACTCGCGTTCTCGAATGGCGAGCACCTGACCGCGGATCACACGGGCGAGGCTTGCCCAGCTGAAGAACACGATCACCGCAATCGAGAGGCCGAGGCTCGAGCCGAGCACGGAGACGAGCGCAATCGCGACGAGCAAAAACGGCACGCTCATGACGAGGTCGATGATGCGGCTGAGCACGGTGTCGACGACCCCGCCGAAGAAGCCCGCGATCGTACCGACGATCACGCCGATTGCCGAGGCGATCAGCGACGCCATCACGCCAACGAGCAGCGAGACCCTTGCGCCGTAGGCGAGGCGCACGAACACGTCGCGGCCGAGTTGATCGGTGCCGAGCAGAAACTCTGCGTTCGGCCCGACGGGGATGCCCGCCGATGAGAGCCCCGTCTCACGAAACTGCTCGGTCGGGCCGTGCCCGACCCACTGCGCGACCAGCGGGGCGCAGACCGCGAAGAGCACGGCAAGCACGATCACGGCTGCCGAACCCACGCTTGCCGGGTCGCGCACAAGCCGTCTCATGGTCAGTTGCCACGAGGTGCGGGCCTTGATCTGCGCCGCCTGCTTCGCCGCTTGCCCGGGCGTGAGAATTCTGGTGGTTTTCAGCGGAAGCTTGACGTTCACAGCGATGCCTCCTCTGCGGCCATCTGGGCGACAATGTCTGCCGCGCCCGCACCTTCTCTGTGTGGCAGATCGAGGTAGGCGGCGGCGAGCAACTTCTTCGTAAAGGGCTGCTGCGGGTTGGTGTACATCGATTCCGGATCGCCGAGTTCGATGATTCGGCCCCCCTCCATCACCGCGATGCGGTCGCACATGTGACGCACCACTGCGAGGTCGTGCGAGATGAAGAGGTAGGTCAGGCCGAGGTCGCGCTGCAGATCGTCGAGCAGACTGAGCACTTGAGCCTGCACCGTCACGTCGAGCGCAGAGACCGGCTCGTCAAGAATCACGAGCTCGGGCTTCAGCGCGATCGCCCTGGCGATGCCAATGCGCTGCCGCTGCCCCCCCGAGAACTGCGAGGGAAACCTGTTGTAGTGCTCTGGGTTGAGCCCCACCTGTTCGAGCAACTCCTGTACACGGCGCTGACGATCCTTGCCGCTGGCAACGCCATGAATTCGAAAAGGATCACCGATGATCGAGCCGACTCGACGCTTGGGGTTGAGCGAACCGAAGGGGTCTTGAAAGACCACCTGCACCTTTTTGCGCTGCTCGCGCCATGCCTTGCCCTTCACCTCGGAAATATCGCGACCATCGAATATGACCTCGCCGCTCGAGGGCAAGATGAGACCGGCGATGGTGCGGGCGAGTGTGGTCTTGCCGCAACCGCTTTCGCCGACAAGGCCGAGGGTCTCGCCCCGCTTCACTTCGAGCGAGATATTGTCGAGCACCGTGCGCTCTTGGCCGCGCTTCTGCTTGAACGAGAGCGAGATGTCTCGCACCTCGACGATGTGTTCGGCAGGCTGTGGCACGGCCGCGTGGTCGACAACGGGGTCTTCGGCGGCAGCCGCTTCCCTCGCAGCCTGTGCGCCGCGGGTGCCCTTGCTGAACGAAGACGACTCGATGAGGCTGATGGTGTAGGGATCCTGCGGGTTTGAGAACAGCTCGGCGCTCTCGCCGATCTCCATCTGGTTGCCCTGATACATGACCATGACTCGGTCGGCTACACTCGCCATCACACCGAGATCGTGGCTGATCATCAACACGGTCGCCCCCATGTCGCGTTGCATCTCGGCGAGCAGATCGAGAATCTGAGCCTGCACGGTCGAGTCGAGAGCGGTGGTCGGCTCGTCGGCGATGATGAGGGCCGGGCCGAGTGAGAGGCTCATGGCGATCATGACGCGCTGGCGCATGCCGCCTGAAAACTGGTGCGGGTAGGCGTCGAAACGGGTCGCCGCATCGGGAATGTGGACCTTGGTGAGCAGCTCTATCGCGCGCGCCTTCGCTGCTTGCTTCGATACCTTTTCGTGAGCCTGGATCTGCTCGACGATCTGCCACCCGATCGTGTACTGCGGGTGCAAGCTCGAGAGGGGGTCTTGAAAGACCATGCTGATTTCTTTGCCGCGCTTACGACGCAGCTGTTCGGCACCCAGGGTCAGCAGGTTCTCGCCGCGAAAACGCACCTCGCCCGACGTCTTCGCAGCTGGAATTAGCCCCATCGCAGACTGCACGAGCACAGATTTGCCCGAACCGGATTCACCAACGATGCCGAAGAACTCCCCCTCTTGCACGTCAAACGAGACGTTCTTCACGGCATGTACGGGCCCGTCTTCGGTGGGAATATCGACCACCAGATCGCGCACCTCAAGAATCGACATCAATCACTCCTCATCGAACTTCATACTCACGAACGAGCGTTGGTGGCGGCACGAGCTCGTACCGCCACCACACCCGGGCAGTCTGGCTACTGCTTCAGCCAGACGTTCGCCCAGTCACCGTTCTGAGCCAGCGCATAGATCTGGAAGTTCTGCACGCGCTCCGAGTGGTAGTTCGCCTTCTTGCGGGCGACGATGCTGACGACCGGCGAATCTGCCATCACCGTCTGGTCAACCTGGTGCCAGAGATCGGCTGCCTCCTCTGGCGTCGCCGCTGCGAGAGCCTCGGCGGCCAGCTTGTTGGCCTCTTCGTTGTTGTAGTCGACGTAGTTGTACGACTGCGGAGTGCCGTCAAAGGTGAACTGCGGCTGGAAGACGCTGCGCGCGGCGCCGCCAACCCAGTCAGGCGACCAGCCGACGAGTGCGATATCCCATGCCCCGCTCGTTGCGTTCTCGCGGTTCGTCATGAAGTTCGCGTAGTAGTCGGTCGGGGGCACCGGGAACAGCTCGACAGTGATGCCCGCTTCCTCGAGGCTCGCCTGCACGGTCTGAGCGATATCGGGCTGGCTGCCGAGGTTGCGGTAGGGGAACTTCAGGGTGAGGTTCGTCACGCCGGCCTCTGCAAGCAGCTTCTTGGCCTTCTCGGGATCGGCCTTGCCGCTCTCGTCACCAAACGGAGCGAACGGCTTGTATCCGTTGATGCCGGGGCCGAAGATGCCGTTGGTCACGGTCGCGATCTGCTCGCCGCCCATGACCTGCTGAACTGCGGGCTTGTCGATCGCGTACTGCAGGGCCTCGCGCACCTTCGGGTTCTGCAGGGCACCGCCGTTGTTGCTGGTCTTGGTGTTGATCCACATGAACTGGTCGATGCCGCCGTTCTCCATCGTGGTGAACTTCGTGTCGTTCGCCGCGACGAGCTGCTGGATGTTCGCCGGGCTCGGCTGAAGGTCGAACAGTACGTCTGCCGAACCTGCCTGCAGCTGCTGCATCGCGGCATCGCCCTCGACGCCCATCGTCATCTCGATCTCGTCAACATACGCCTTGCGCAGCGGGTCGCTGTCTGCCTTCCACGACTCGTTTCGCACGAGCAGGAGCTTCACGTCAGGCGTGTGCTCCTTGATCTTGTATGGGCCCGAAGCGACGAAGTTCGCGCGGTACTCGGGCGAGTCAGGCAGGTAGTCGAGCGACTCGATCGCCGCGGGGTTCGCCGTCGGCAGGCTCAGCATCGAGGTGAAGTCAGACGCGGGCTCGACCAGCTTGAAGATGACGGTCTTATCATCAGGCGTCTCGATGCCCGAGATGTCGTTGTTCTCGATGTAGTCCTTCATTGCGGCGGCCTCTGGCGCGACTGCGGCAAAACCATCGCAGAACTCGGGCATGCCTTCGATCAGGTTGATGAAGTAGCTGCCGAGCGCTGCACCAATGTGGGGGTTGCAGATGCGCTTGATGCCGCGCTCGAAGTCTGCGGCGACAATGTCGCGAGCCCCGTCAGGTGCGTCCCAGGTGATTCCGTCACGAAGCTTCACCTCGTAGGTGAGACCGTCGTCGCTGGGAGTAGGCACCTCTGCAGCAAGGTCGCCGGTGAGCTGAATACGCTCTGATTCTTCGTTCGATGACACGTAGCTCAAGACCGAGCGCGAGATCGTGCGCACGACGTTGTTGACAGGAACGTATGCGGTCAGCTGCGGATCGATGCGATCGACGTCGCCGTTCGCAAGCACCTTCAGCGTGCCGCCTGGCGTAGCTTCGCCCGCGTCGCCGCCGCCGGAGGCGTTGCCCCCGTTCGCGCAACCGCTGAGCACCAGAGCGGCAGCCGCTGCGATGGCAGCGGTGGAGTAGAGCAGTTTTCGAGTCATTGAGTCACCTTTGAGTCGTTGAGTCTTCCAGCGCTGAGTGCGAGAGAAGTTCGGATGCGCTCGAAATTCACCCATCCGACATGTGAAATGGTACATGGCATAGATGATTTTTGGATACCTGCAAAGATTACGAAAGAGTTTCAATCTGCCTGACTGTCACGAATAGGATGCTCATATCCGTCGCGATCACGAAGGAGCGCTCACCATGCCGATTGCCTTCGCGCCCTCCCCACGATCGACACTCGGTCTCGAATGGGAACTCGCGCTCGTCGATCAGCGCACCCGCGAGCTCACGAACATCGCCCCCGAATTGCTTCCGGCTCTCCAGCAACACTTCCCCACCTCGCAGTTTCCGCACCTCACCGGCGAGCTATTGCAAAACACGATCGAACTCGTCACCGCGCCACACAGGCGCGTTGCCGATGCCACCTCAGATCTTCGCGAGCTGGCGATCCTCGCCCGAGGCGCTGCTGCGAACCACGGAGCCGAGCTGATCGGCTCAGGCAGCCACCCCTTTGGCCGCTGGGACCAGCAGCTGGTGACCGAGAGCGAGCGTTACGACCGCTTCATCGAGAAGTACCGATGGTGGGGCCGCAACATGTTGATTTGGGGCGTGCATATTCACATCGGGATCGACCGCCAGGATCGCGTCGTGCCGATCATGCATGCCCTGTTGACGCATCTGCCGCACCTGCTCGCGCTGTCGGCGTCGAGCCCGTTCTGGGCCAGCGAATCGACGGGGTACGCATCGAACCGCACGCTGCGCTTTCAACAGCTGCCCACCGCCGGGCTGCCCTGGGAGGTCGACGATTGGGCGGGCGTCGAACTCGTGCTCGAAGACCTCGCGAAAACCGACATCATCGCCGAGCCCACCGAGGCGCGCTGGGACATTCGCCCCGCACCGAAATGGGGAACCCTCGAAGTTCGATTCTGCGATGGAGCCTCGACCCTCGCGAGCATCGGGGCGCTCGCCGCGCTGACCCAGTGTCTCGCGGAGCATTACCAGCGACAGGCCGATCTCGGACAGCCGCTCCCCCGCCTGCGCCCTTGGTTCGTGCGTGAAAACAAGTGGCGGGCAGCGAGATACGGTCTCGACGCCGACATCATTATCGGCGACGATGGATCGCAGGCTCCCCTGCGCACTGAAATCACGAGCCTGCTTGAAACACTTGCGCCCGTGGCGGAGTCTCTCGGCTGCGAAGCCGAGCTCGCCCATGTCAGGTTGCTGCTCGATGCCCAGCTGCCAGGTGGCGGTACAAGCGCCGAGCGTCAACTGAGACTCTTCGAGCAACTCGGCGGCACCCAGGCGGGGCATTCGGCGCTCGTCGGCGTGGTCGACTCGTTGGCACGCGAGTTCAGCGCCGGGCTCGAGCAATTGGATGCCGCTGCCCCCGCATAATCCTCAGCGAACTGCTCGGCGAATTCACGAGTCCGCCCGCGAGTTAAGGAGCGCATAATGCAGACTGTCTATCTCTGGTTTCCTGGCAATGCCGCAGAGGCTATGCGCTTCTATCACGGCGTGTTTGGCGGACAGCTCACGCTGCACACCTTCGCCGATTTCGGGCGCGATGACGGCCCGGCCGACGCGATTGCGCACGGAGTGCTGAGCGGCCCCGTCGAGCTCTACGCTGCTGATGCGGCGGCGCACGAGGCCACGCTCGAGATGCGAGGCGTCAGCCTTGCTTTGCTCGGGACGGCTGACGCCGAGACCAGCACGCAATGGTTCGCGCAACTCGCCGCAGGCGGAGAAGTGCTGGACCAATTGCAGGCACGCGGGTGGGGCGCCTCTGACGGTCAGCTCGTCGACCGCTACGGAGTTCGGTGGCTCATCGGCTTCGAGCACGGCGAGGGCGACGAGAGCGGCGCGAACAACCCGGATCGGTAGAGCGGCGTTGCTGAGATGGTGACCCACTCGCGCTTGGAGTGTCGCGCAGCGCTTGCCCCGCACGCGACCCGCCCAAGCTACCGATCGAGAAACCAGCCGAGCACGTGCGGGAACGCGAGCATCGCCGCAACGATCGCGATGAAGATCGCGGTCGTCCACGCCGCGGAGCGTCGCTTCAGGCGCTGACCGCTGACCGCGACCTGGCTGCGCGGATGGGAAGCTCGCGGGTCAGAGTAGGTCTTCGCCTGGTGACCGATCTCGTCGCCGAAGAGCTCCGAGAATCTCAGCAGGGCGGTGATCTCGTTTCGGTCGCTCCAGCCTCGAACTTTGTTCGACGCCACGATCAGGCGATCCTCGACCACCTCGACATCCCAATGCTTGCCGTAGTCGATGAGGCACGCCATGACGTCTGGGGTCAGCAGTTCGAGTGCATCGCGTTCGTATCCCTTCGGCGCGTACACCGCGAAGTGCCGATCGAAGTCGCCCTCGAGGCTCATCCGCTCGGTGCCGGGCAGCACGCCGCGCAAGCTCCCGTTACGACGCGAATCGATCATGAGGTGCGGCAGATCGCGCGGCAGTCTCGTCGTCAGGTAGCGAAACGCGTTGCGCGGCCCCTTCGGGTCGCTCTTGCTGCCTTGATACGTCGCCACCGCGATCTGCAGCCCCGGCTCGTACGCGAACCCACCCGTCCACAGCGCAAACTCCGCCCGAAACAGGGGCTTGTTCGGGTCGTCTCCGGCCGCCGAGCCATTCGAGGTCTTCTTCGATGAGGTCTTCGACGCCTTCTTCGAGGCCCGCGCCTGCGCCTGCTCACGAAGTCGCCTCGGCAACTGCACCGCAGTCCCCTCAGCGAACATGATGCCCGCTCGCGGAGGGGCGAAGCCGAAGCGCATAAAACCGAGGTCGCGCGCCGCAGCAAAGCGCTTGATTGCGATGGCACGCCTCGCGTCGCTCGGCATGGTCAGCATGATGAGGCCGCCGAGCCACAACATGATGCTGCCCCACACCGAGATGATGTACACCACCGGGCGAATCAGGTCGAGCCACCCTGGCATCGAGATGGTGAACGGAAACTCCATGACCAGGCTGGTGCCGAGCAAAGAAAGAGGCACCGCGGCGAGCAAGAGCAGCCCGCCCTTGGCGGCCATGCGGAATGCCCCCGGGTCGTCGGCCCGCACCTCCGCCCAGCTCACGTGGCGCGGCCACTCAGCGCGAAACTGCGCGAGGCGCTCGTCGCGCGGCGAATTCACTTCGCCTCCGAGCGCGCCAAAGCGTGCAGCATCGCCTGGTACACGCGATGCACGCGACGCTTAGCCCCGGCCACCGAGCATCTGCTGCAGCTGAGCAAGGTCGGCGGCACTTGGCTGCGCGCCGCCAGCACCCGTACCGCCCGCAGCGCCGAGCCCGAAGCCAGAACCGCCCGCACTCGGGGCAGCCGGCTTGCCCGACGCCTCCGCCGCGCGCTTCGCCGGGTTGCCCGAGCGCTTCGCACCCTTGCCCTTGGCCTGCTGCTTCTTCTTGCCTGCGTAGCCACCGCCCATACCCGGCATCGGCCCCATGCCGGGAATCTGCGGCACGCCACCCTTGGCGACGGTCTTCATCATCTTCGCGGCCTGCTCGAAGCGCGTCACCAGCGAGTTGACCTCGGTCACGGTGGTGCCCGAGCCCTTCGCGATGCGCAGTCGGCGCGAACCGTTCAGAATCTTGGGATTCGTGCGCTCGGCCTTCGTCATGGACTGAATGATCGCCTCGGTGCGAACGATCTCGCGCTCATCGAAATTCTCGAGCTGATCCTTCATCTTGCCCATGCCCGGCAGCATGCCCATCATCTTCTTGATCGAGCCAGCGCCTCGCAGCTGCTGCATCTGCTTCAAGAAGTCGTCAAGCGTGAACGACTCGGTCGCGATCTTCTCGGCGACCTTGCGCGCCTCCTCCTCATCGAAGGCGCTCTGCGCCTGCTCGATGAGCGTGAGAATGTCGCCGAGATCGAGAATGCGGCTCGCCATGCGGTCGGGGTAGAACGGCTCAAAGTCGCCGAGGCCCTCACCAGTAGAAGCGAAAAGGATCGGCCTGCCCGTCGTGCCACGGATCGAGAGCGCCGCGCCACCGCGCTGATCACCGTCGAGCTTCGTGAGCACGACGCCGGTAAAGTCGACGCCCTCTTGGAACGCCTTCGCTGTTGCGACGGCGTCTTGACCGATGAGCGAGTCGATGACGAAGAGCACCTCGTCGGGGTTCGTCGCCTTGCGAATATCGCTCGCCTGCTTCATCATCTCGGCGTCAACGCCGAGGCGGCCGGCGGTGTCGATAATGACGAAGTCGTGCTGCTTGGCCTTCGCCTCTGCGACGCCGGCCTGCGCAACCTTCACCGGGTCGCCGACGCCGTTGCCCGGCTCGGGGGCGAAGAATGCGGCACCGGCCTGCTCGGCGACGACGCCGAGCTGCGTAACCGCGTTCGGGCGCTGCAGGTCACACGCGACGAGCAGCGGAGTGTGCCCCTGGTCTTTCAGCCACTTCGCGAGCTTGCCCGCAAGCGTGGTCTTACCCGCACCCTGCAGGCCCGCAAGCATGATCACGGTCGGCGGCTGCTTCGCGAACTGCAGGCGGCGCTGCTCGCCACCAAGAATCTCAACGAGCTCTTCATTGACGATCTGCACAACCTGCTGCGCCGGGTTCAGCGCCTTGTTCACTTCGTCGCCGAGCGCTCGCTCACGCACCTTGCCGGTGAAGTCTTTCACCACGTCAAGCGAGACGTCGGCCTCGAGCAGGGCGCGACGAATCTCGCGCACAGTGCCATCGACGTCAGCGGCAGAAAGCTTGCCCTTCGAACGAAGGTTCTTGAAGGTGTCGGTGAGCCGCTGCGAGAGGTTTCCGAAAGTAGCCATAGTGAGAACAGCCTACCGCGCGAATTTGGGTCATCAGGCAGAATGAAACAAACACTCACAGAGGAGCCCCATGAACCTCGACGAGGTACTCGCAGAACTCGAGCGCCACGCCTCCCCCGAACGCAAGCAGCGGGTCGCGCGGCTCGGAATTCCCGAAGAGAACAGCATCGGGGTCGCCGTGCCCGATATTCGCCGCATCGCAAAACGTGTGGGGCGATCCTCGTCGCTGGCAAATGAACTGTGGTCGACGGGACTGCACGAGGCGAGGCTGTTGGCCGCGCTCGTGTTCGTGCCGACCGAACTTTCGGTGAGCGATGCCGAAGCTCTCGTCGCCGATGTGCAGTCGTGGGATCTCTGCGACCACCTCTGCAACAACCTGTTTCTGCTGATGCCCGATTACCCCGCACTGATTGACGCGTGGGCCGACGCAGAGCCCCTGTATACCCGGCGCGCGGCCTTCGCGCTGATCGCCTCTGCCGCGACCCACGAGAAGTCAGTGTCAGATAAGCAAAGGGATCGCTACCTCGCCCACGTCGAGTCTGCCGCCGACGATGCGAGGCCGCACGTGAAGAAGGCAGTCGACTGGGCGTTAAGCGAAGTCGGGCAGCGAGATTTGGTAGCGCGGGATCGTGCGCTGGCCCTCTGCGACGCGCTCATTGAGAGCGGAGACAAGCGAAAGGCATCGCTCGGTCGGAGCGCAAAGAAAGAGATCGAACGGTTCGTCGAGGCCCCGGGGCGCAGACGTCTCATCGCATCGCGCGACTGAGGCGGCACCCCGGGGATCGCGAGAATCAGCGATAGTCGTAGAAGCCGCGCCCCGACCCCTTGCCGAGGTAGCCCTTGTCGATGTAATCGCGCTTGAGAATCTCGGCGAACTCTCGCTGCACAGGGTCGGCGCTGTCTTTGCTCAGATTGTAGGGAGTCATCATGCCGACCACGTCGTAGATCTGGAACGGACCCGAGGGTGCGCCCGTCGCGATGCGCCACGTCTTATCGATGTCTTCGGGCGAGGCTACTCCCTTGACGAAGAGCGCCGATGCAGCGTTCAGCAGCGGCACCAGCAGGGAGTTGAGCACGTACCCCGGCTGCTCCTTGTGCACGCGGATCGGAACCATGCCGATCTGCTCGGCAAACTCGGCGACCTGCTCGAACACCTCCGGGTCGGTGCCAGCGTGCCCCATCACCTCACCGGTATTGAACTTCCAGACCTCATTCGCGAAGTGCAGGGCGAGAAACTTCTCGGGTCGGCCGGTGAAGGGAGCGATGTCGCTCGGAAGCAGAGTTGAGGAGTTCGTGCAAAAAACAGTCTTCTCGGGCGCGAGTTCGCCGACCCGCTCCCAGGTCTGCTGCTTGATGTCGAGGCGCTCCGGAACGGCCTCGATCACGATGTCAGCGTCACTCAGCGCGTCGGCGAGATCGGCGGTCGCGCGGATCCTCGCCACTGCGTCATCGAGCCGCTGCTCGCTCGCGTCTGCAACATCGCGGCGGTAGGCCGCTTTCAGATACTCCCAACGATCCTTGAGATTCTCGAGGATCTCATCCGAGAGGTCGTAGGCGACCACGGTCTTACCCGCGTAAGCCGCCTGAAAGATGATCTGCGAACCGAGCACTCCGGTTCCCAATACGGTGAGGTTCTGCAATGCACTGCCTTTCTCGAATACTGCCCGCATGGGGCGATAATTCGGCTCGGCGGTCGCGCTTCTCGCTCGGCCGTCAGGGCCTAACTCTGGTCTACTCTCTTTAGCTCGGGACGGCTGAAGATTTCGCCGAGAGCGATAGCTTATTGTGCCTTGCCGCAGAATCTTCGGCAAGACTGGCAATCCGTTCGGAAGACCCGGCTGCCTTAACCTACAAGCTGAGCAGCAAAGACGTGCGGCGTGAAGCCGGTGAGGTCGCCAATGCCTTCGCCCTGGCCGATGAGTTTGATCGGCAGGCCGGTCTTCTGCTGCACCGCGAGCACAAAGCCGCCCTTCGCCGATCCGTCGAGCTTGGTGAGCACCAGCCCGGTCACCCCTGCGTGCTCGATGAACGCCTCTGCCTGAGCAAGGCCGTTCTGACCGGTCGTCGCGTCGAGCACGAGCAGCACCTCGGCGATGGGGGTCTGCTTCTCGATGACCCTCCGCACCTTCGTGAGCTCATCCATGAGGCCACCCTTGGTCTGCAGACGCCCGGCTGTGTCTACGATCGCGATGTCGTAGTTGTCGGACTTGGCACGCTCGACAGTCTGAAACGCAACCGACGCTGGGTCTTGGCCCTGTTGCTGCGGCTTCACGATGTCGGCGCCGGCTCGAGTCGCCCACGTAGCGAGTTGCTCGACAGCCGCGGCTCGAAAGGTGTCGGCCGCGCCGACGAGCACCCGCTTGTCGAAACTGCGCAGGTAGTTTGCGAACTTGCCTATTGTCGTGGTCTTGCCGACGCCGTTCACCCCGACAACGAGGATCACCGCCGGGCGATCCGACAGCGTCAATGTCGGATCGAAGGCGGCCAGCTTCTCTTCGAGGAGTTCACGAAGCATGCGCCGGAGCTCTTTGACTTCAGTGACACGGTGACGTTCAACGTCTTCACGCAACTGCTCAAGGATCGCGTCGGTGAGGTCTGGGCCGAAATCAGCGCCGAGCAGCGCCGTCTCGAGATCATCCCAGGTCTCCTCAGAAATCGGCTCACTACCGCCGCCGAAGACGTTTCGGAACACATTTGATAACGACCAGGAACGCTCAGCCATGCCTCCAAGTGTAGGGGTCGTGGCGTCGGCGATCCCGCACCACTTCTCTCAATCTTTTGCACTACCGTCTACAACCTCAAGAAATGCTCATGGTTTGGTCACGAACAATGTGCAAATCGCCGGTAATGGCACATCGCACTCTCAGACTCCGCTACTATCAAGACGTTCAAGCGCCGGGGCAATGAGGCCCCCGGGCGAAATTCCTGGAGGTACCGTGACCCGTACAACGGCCATAACGGTAAGCACCCAACGCCCTCTCGGCGTCGCTTTACTACTCGCTTTGCTTCTCGCCCTATTTATTGGCGTCTTCACCGCTTCGCCCGCGCACGCGGTCGAGTGCACACCAGACGCGACAACAGGTTGCGTGCAGGGCGTCATCAAGACCAGTGCGGGAGAACCCGCGGTCGGCATCAAGCTGACGCTCAAAGGCGACGGCGACTCGCAGAGCGTCGAAACAGATGCCGAAGGCCGCTGGGCTTTTCCGGTGACCAAGGCCGGCGCCTACACCGTGTCGGTCGACAAGAGCAGCCTGCCCGAGGGGCAGTTCTTCAAGAGTGCCGATACCCGGGAGGTGCAGGCGCAGCTCAACAACCAGGCGAGCGCGCTGTTTCCCCTGACCGACAACGAGGCAGAGGCCTCGGGCGGCAAGGCCCCCTCGACTGACAAGGGCTCGGGTTCATCCGGCAGCTCGGCAGATTCGTTCAGCTGGCCCAGGTTCTGGCAGCAGTTCGTCTCGGGCCTCAGAATGGGCCTGCTGATCTCGCTCGCGTCGCTCGGTCTCTCGCTCATCTTCGGTACCACCGGCCTCTCGAACTTCGCACACGGCGAGATGGTGACCCTCGGCGGCCTGCTGGCGGCCATGTTCATGGGCATCACCGGAAACCTCTGGCTTGCGGGTCTGCTCGCGGTGGTTGTCTCGGCCGCATTCGGTTGGGCCCAAGACAAGGTGCTCTGGAAGCCGCTGCGCAAGAAGCGGCTCAGCCTGATGCAGCTCATGATCGTCTCGATCGGTCTCTCGATCACGATGCAGTACCTGTTCCAGTTCTTCTGGGGGTCGGGCGTCATTCGCATCGACAAGTCGACACCGGCGACGTGGACTCTCTTCGGCGTCACGCTCACGGTGCAGTCGTACATCGCGATGGGCATCTCGCTGCTCGCGATCATCGCGGTCGGTCTCGGCCTCATGTACACGCGCTTCGGCCGCGCGACGAGGGCGATTAGCGACAACCCGGCGCTCGCACGCGCATCGGGCATCGACGTGGATCGGGTGATCAACATCGTTTGGATCATCGGCGCCGCCCTTGCGGGCCTCGCCGGCGTCTTCCTCGGCCTCATCTTCAACGGCCTCAACTGGTTCACCGGCGGCCAGCTGCTGCTGATGTTCTTCGCTGCGGTCACCCTCGGTGGTCTCGGCACGGCATTCGGCGCGTTCATCGGCTCGATGCTCATCGGCATGATGGTTGAGCTGACGAACATCTGGCTGCCCGGCGACCTGAAGTACGCGACCGCGCTGCTTCTTCTCATTCTCATCCTGCTCGTCAGACCGCAGGGCATCTTTGGCCGCAAAGAGCGGATCGGCTAGGAGCACATCATGAATTTCTGGTTCGAACTGTTGCAGAGCATTCTGCAGATCGCTATCGCACCGACCACGGCGGCATTCGTGCTTGCCGCGATCGGCCTCAACGTGCACTTCGGTTTCACCGGCCTGATGAACATGGGTCAGGCGGGCTTCATGCTCGTCGGCGCATACGGCTTCGGCGTCTCGGTGTCGTACTTCGGGCTCGGCTTCTGGCCAGCCATCGCTATCGCTGTCGGCGCGGCGATCATCTTCGCGATCATCCTCGGCATTCCCACGCTGAAGTTGCGCGGCGACTACCTCGCAATCGTGACGATCGCGGCCGCCGAGGTAATCCGCATGGTGGTCAAGCTCGCGGTGCTTCAAGACATCACCGGTGGCCCCAGCGGAATCGCGGGTAACAAGTACCGCCCAGTGTTCACCGAGCTCTCTCCCCTGCCAGACGGCAAGACCACGATCCTCGGCATCACCTACGCCAACACCGGCGTCGATGACTGGTGGACGAGGATCGTCGCGTGGGGCCTCGTCGCACTCTTCCTGGTCATCACCTGGTTGCTCATCCGTAGCCCCTGGGGCCGCGTGCTCAAGGGCATTCGCGAAGACGAAGATGCGGTGCGCAGCCTCGGAAAGAGCTCGTACGCATACAAGTTGCAGGCGCTGATCCTCGGCGGCATCATGGGCGCATTCGGTGGCATCGTGATGGCCTTGCCTGCCGCAATGCAGCCGGACTCGATGGGTCGCCCCATGACCTTCAACCTCTGGATGATCGTGCTGCTCGGCGGTGCCGCCACCATCTTCGGCCCGCTGCTCGGCAGCATCCTGTTCTTCGTCGTGCGTCTGCTGCTCACGAGCCTCGCCGGCGAGTTCATTCCCTCTTCGCTGCTGAACACGCAGCAAACAGAGCAGCTGGCGTGGGTGCTCATCGGCCTCTCGCTGATTCTGCTGGTGGTGTTCAGACCGCAAGGTGTGCTCGGTAACAAGAAGGAGCTGTCGTTCAATGTCTGATGCAGCAATCCGAAGCAATGCCCCAATCGAGGGCTATCCATACGACCGCGAGGCGCTGCGCGCAGAGCTTCGCACGCTCGAGCAAGTGCCGGGCGTCGCGAAGCGCGACCCCATCCTCACCGTCGATCGCATCGAGCGCCGCTTCGGCGGTATGACCGCGGTCAACGTGGCACACCTCGAGGTGCCTCGCGGTGCGATCACTGCACTCATCGGCCCGAACGGCGCAGGCAAGACTACGTTCTTCAACCTGATCACCGGCTTCGATCAGCCCTCGAACGCGCAGAAGCTGATCGGTGGCGGCGACGCGAAGTGGTCGTTCAACGGAAAGGATCTGCGCCGTACCGGCGCATCACAGGCCGCCCGCGCGGGCATGGTGCGCACCTTCCAACTCACGAAAGCGTTGTCGCGCATGACCGTGCTCGAGAACATGCTCATCGGGGCGAACAACCAGCCGGGCGAGAACCTGTTCGTGGGTTTGATCCCGCCGCTGTGGAAAGCTCGCGAGCGGGAGAACGTAGAGCGCGCCAAAGAGCTGCTCACCCGCTTCAAGCTCGACGCGAAGATCAAAGACATGGCGGGCGACCTCTCGGGCGGCCAGAAGAAGCTTCTCGAGATGGCGCGCGCGCTCATGTCGAACCCCGCAATGATCATGCTCGATGAGCCGATGGCCGGCGTGAACCCGGCGCTCACCCAGAGCCTGCTCGATCACATTCAGGCGCTGCGCGACGAGGGCACGACGGTGCTGTTCGTCGAGCACGACATGCACATGGTGCGACACATCAGCGACTGGGTCGTGGTCATGGCGCAGGGTGAGGTGATCGCCGAGGGCCTACCCGAAGAGGTGATGACGAGCCAGGCTGTGGTCGATGCCTACCTCGGCGCGCACCACGACAAGGATCTCGGCGACGACGACGCGATCAACACCGGATTCATGCGCGCGATCGCAACCGAGATTGCTGACGAGCTCGAGGAGGAGACTCGATGAACGACACGAAGCTCGTAGTACAGGCAGACAACCTCACCGCGGGGTACCTGCCAGGCATCAACATTCTGAACGGCTGTACCCTCGAGGCGTACCAGGGCGAGTTGATCGGCATCATCGGCCCCAACGGCGCCGGCAAGTCGACGCTGCTCAAGGCGCTCTTCGGCCTGGTGAACATCAGAGACGGCGCGGTGCGCCTCGATGGTGAAGACGTCACGAACCTGCACACCAACCAGCTCGTTCGCAAGGGCGTCGGCTTCGTGCCGCAGACCAACAACGTGTTCCCCTCTCTCTCGATCGAAGAAAACCTGCAGATGGGTCTCTTCTTGAAGCCCAAGGAGTTCTCGACCAGGGTTGCCGAGATGTGGGAGCTGTTCCCGATGCTCGCCGACCGGCGCAAACAGCGCGCGGGATCTCTTTCGGGTGGTGAACGCCAGTCCGTGGCGATGGCGCGTGCACTCATGATGGATCCGAAGGTTCTGCTGCTCGATGAGCCTTCTGCGGGCCTCTCCCCCGTCAGGCAGGACGAGACGTTCATTCGCACACGGCAGATCAACAAGACCGGCGTGACGATCATCATGGTCGAGCAGAACGCACGCCGCTGCCTGCAGATCTGCGATCGCGCGTACGTGCTCGACCAGGGTCGCAACGCCTACGAGGGGCCGGGCCGCGAGCTCGCGAACGACCCCAAGGTCATCGAGCTCTACCTCGGAACGCTCGCTGCAGACGTCGAGGCAGCGCACTCCGACGACGCACAGGGCGCGGAGAACGCCCCGGCATAACCTCCGAGCCGCGCCAGCGCGAAAAGGCGGGTCTCACTTTCGGGTGCGGCCCGCCTTTTCGTTTCGCAAGAATTTGCCCATCCCAATAATTAGCAATGGTGCTAATATCAAAACTATGAAAGATCAGACTTCAAACGTGTTCGAGGCACTCGCTCACCCCACGCGACGCCAGATCCTTCAAGACCTGAAAGACGGCGAACTCACCGCCGGTGACATCGCTGCGAAGTTTCAGGCCACCGGACCCACAATCTCTCGGCACCTCAGGGTGCTTCGCGAGGCGGGTCTCGTCAGTGAGCGCCGCGATGCAAACCGAATCTATTACTCCCTCGTCAGCGACAGCCTCGCGCTCTCTGTGGGCAATTTTCTCTCGAGCGTATGCCCCGAACAGATCGTGCTGCGCGAGGTTCGCAAGCGCCGAATGCCGCAAGCCGCCCCTGTCACCACGCCGAATGACGAAGGAGTGCAAGCATGAGGCCTATCACCCAAGTACGGGCGCATCTTCGGCGCAGACTGCTGATCAACTATCGACTCGACCCCGAGTACGCGAGCACGCTGCTGCCCCAGGACTTGCGGCCGCAACTCGTCGATGGTTCTGCAGTTGCGGGGGTCTGTCTCGTTGGTCTCGAGCGAGTGAGCCCCGTGTCGAACCGGTTCGGCGGAGTTCGCTCCGAGAATGCGGCGCACCGCATGGCAGTCGAGTGGGACGAGCACGGCGAAACCACACAGGGAGTCTTCATCTTCGAGCGGCATAGCTCGTCACTGCCCTCAGTGCTTCTCGGCGGGCGCGCCTTCCCAGGCGTACATCGCCACGCTCGGTTCACTACTCTCGATACCGACCAGCGACACAGGGTGTCTATGCGCTCACGCGACCAGCGCCTCGATGTCGATGTGCAGCTCACCGAAGAATGGCAGAGCTCGCTATTCGACTCGCTTCAATCAGCATCGGATTTCACGCGCGCCGGCCGCATCGGCTGGTCACGAGGGCACGATCAGTGCACGCTCGAACCCGTTGCGCTCACCGCATCGGAATGGTCAATGCAGAGCGCTGAAGTTCGAGAGATTCGCTCTACTTTCTTCGAGTCGATGCCGACGGGTGCCGCAACCCTCGACGGCGCGCTCGTCATGCGCGATCTTCCGCTCACCATGACCGCGGTTCGCTGACACGCGAAAGGGGCCGGCCTCCGAAGAAGCCGACCCCCTGCGTGTGAACGAGACTTACTTGGTCTCGCCCTCAACAGCCTTCTGGAAGACCGGGTTGTTCGTCGCATCGTACTTGTAGATGCCGATGAACGCCGACGAAGGATCGTTGTTGTCGTTCAGCGGGCCGGTGCCTGCCTTGCCGACGTAGTGGATGTCCTTCTTGTCGTCGAGCAGCGCCTTGCAATCCTTGTAGGTGTTGCACTCTTCGCCACCGTCAGCACCCGAGACAGCGTGCAGCTCACCCTTGATCGACTCGGAGTCGGTTGCGCCAGCCTTCTCAGCGGCGAGAGCCACGAGCGTCACGAGGTCGTATGCCTCAGGAGCGTAGGTGTAGCTCTCAAGGGAGCCACCGAATTCAGCGGTGTAGATCTCGTCGAGCTGCTTCTTGAAGTCGTCGTTTGCCTGAGCACCGGGGATCGAGCCCTGAGCGCCCTCGAGGGTGCCCGCGGGGAACTCATCGCCGTAGCCGTTGGTGTTGCCGTCAACGAGGTAGAAGTTCGCAAGGTCGAGACCCTGGTTCACTGCCTCAGGAACGATCTGCTTCAGCTGATCGTAGGTGACTACGACGATAGCCTCAGCGCCCGAATCCTTGACTGCGGTAACCTCAGCGGCAAACGAGGTCTGCTCGGTCGGGAACTCGTTGCCGTCACCCTTAGCACCGTACACAACCTCGGCACCGCCAGCCTCAACGGTCTCCTGGATCACGTCGCGCAGGCCGAGACCGTACGGATCGTTGAAGGTCAGGAAAGCGACCTTGGTCTTGCCGTCTGCGAGCACCTGGTTGCCGAGCGCGTTGCCCTGCACGGTGTCCGGCGGAGCGGTGCGGAAGTAGTTCGGGTTCACACCGCTGAGGTCTGCCGAGGTGTTCGACGGCGAGCCCATCAGAATGCCAGCCTCAGCGATCTTGTCGACCACGTGAGCGCTGCGGCCCGAGCCCATTGCGCCGAGCACGAACGACGCGCCGCTCTTGATGACGTCGTCTGCGCCCTTCTCAACCACGGTGAGGTCTGTGGCGTCGCCCTCGTTGCCCTCTGCAACGATCGTGACGTCTTGGCCGAGCACGCCGCCCGCACCATTGATGTCTGCGAGAGCCTGAGCGATACCGGCCTGCACCGGAGGCATCAGAAAGCCGAGCGAACCGGTCTGCGGCAGAAGCGTTGCAATCTGCAGCGCGTCGGTCGACCCGCCGCCCTCAGCCTTAGGCTCTTCAGCGCTCGATGAGCAGCTCGAGAGTAGTAGGGCCGCTGATGCGGCCAGTGCAAGTGCACCGGTGGCTCGTTTGGAGATCATCTTCATCGATGACACCTTTCTTGTCGTGACGACCGCTGTGTTTTGCGGCACTGCTCCTGAGAATACTCAGTTTCCGGGGGTCAGCGCGCCATTTCTGGTCGAGTTGTTAGCGTCTCGTGACCTGTCGCGCGTTTTCAACGTATCCCGGCTTCATAAGCGAGGATCACGGCGTGCACTCGGTCACGCAATTCGAGCTTGGCGAGCACCCTGCCGACGTGGGTTTTCACGGTTGATTCCGAGAGAAATAGGCGCTCCCCGATCTCGGCGTTACTGAGCCCCTCGGCGATCAGCGAGAACACCTCCTGCTCCCGCTCGGTGAGCTGCGCGAGTATCTCTGCGGCGCCCTTGGCGTTGTCTGCCAGAGTTTGGGTGCTTTGCGCGTCCACGGCGCTCGGTTCGCGCAGCTTCGCGATGAGCCGGCGCGTCACGCTTGGCGCCATCACCGAGTCGCCACCGGCGACGGAGCGCACGGCTGAGATGAGCTCGGGCGCCCGCGCGTCCTTCAGCAGAAATCCGCTCGCACCTGCCTCGATCGCGGCGAGCGCGTACTCGTCGAGATCGAATGTCGTGAGCACGAGCACGCGAATCTTCGGGTGGTTCTGCACGATGGCCGCAGTCGCCTCGATGCCGTCCATGCCCGGCATGCGCACGTCCATCAGTACGACGTCTGGCGCGCGGCCGTCTGCGGCGAGCGCATCGATCTTCGCGAGCGCTTCCGCCCCGTCTCCGGCCTCGCCGACCACGGCGAAGTCGGGCTGTGTGCCGAGGATCAGCGAGAACCCCGTTCGAATCAGATCTTGATCGTCGACCAGCAGAATGCCGAGCTCGTTGTCGCTCAACCGTGTGCTCCTTCGGTTTCATTTGGTGCGGTGCCTGACGGCACGTGTGCTCGCACGCGCCATCCTGGGCCGTGCGGCCCTGCCTCGAGCGATCCCCCGAACATTCGGGCACGCTCGGTGGCGCCGGCGAGCCCGCGCCCGGTTCCGGGAATCGTGGCGCTCGGTTCGTCGGCGCCTGTGGAAGTAACTCGTCCAGTGTCAACGACCTCGATGTGCGTGCCGTCGCTCGCATGGGTGACCGTGACTCCGGCTTCGGCTCCTCTCCCCGCGTAGCGCAGCGAGTTCGTCAGTGCCTCTTGCACGATGCGAAACACCGCGAGCTGCTGCGTTGCGTTCGTCTCGGGCACGCCTGACTCGGTAAGCGTCACCTTCAGGCCCACCTGCCGAAACCCATCGACGAGTTCATGTAGCTGAGCCACGCCGGGCTGGGGCGCACGGGGCGCCTCGAGCACCCCGGTCTGCGACATTTCGCCCGAGGCGTCGTCGCCGTCACCGAGCACCCCGAGCAGTCGACGCATCTCTACGAGCGCCGATCTGCCGGTCTCGGCGGCTCGCTCCATCGCGCGCGCCGCGGCTTCCGGTTGCGATTGCACCGCGACCGAGGCTCCCTCGCTCAGCGTGACGACCACAGAGAGCGAGTGAGCGACGATGTCGTGCATCTCGCGCGCGATCCTCGATCGCTCTGCTGCTGCAGCCAACTGCGCACGCTGCTCGCGCTCGGTAGCCAACTGGTGAGCTCGATCGATCAGCGCCTCAATATAGCGGCGCCTGTTGCCGAGGTTGATGGCGATCAGCAGCACGGCGAGCAGCCAGAGCGCGTTCAGCACGGCAAGCGTGATCGAAGAACGCAGGTCGGTGTCGGTGCTGGCGACGATTCCGGCGGGCCCGATTGCCCCTGCCGCCGTGTTGCCCGTGAAGAGCATCAGCGCAGTGTTTGTCACCACCGCGAACGAGAGCCCCACCCAACCGGCAGGCACGCTGCGATACACGGGCACGGCGTACAGCAAAAACACGAGGGCGACCGAGTTCGGCAGGATGAGCAGGCCCTGCTCGAGAAAGAGCAGCAGCGAGATCACGATGAGACCGGCGAGCGGAAACCGTCTGCGGTATGCAAGCGCGAACGCGGTCGCAACGACGATCACCACATTGACGATCACCCACGGCCACTCGAGATGCGCACCAAGCGCTTGCATCTCTTCTGCGGCCGCTGGATCAATATCGTTGTACACCTCTGTCGCGTAGCCGCTCATCAGTTCGAACGCGATCATCAACGCGCAGCCGAACAAGTACGTGACGACGATCGTATTGTCGACGAGCTTCGGGTGCGCGGCGAGCCAACGCCGAAACACCCCGGGGGGCTTTGGCAGCCGCAGTTCCGGGGTGTTCAGCTCAGCAGTGGTCACACGGCGTCTCTCGTTTTGAGCAGGATCGCGGCCGGCACGAGTGCTGCCGCGGCCCAGGCGGTGAGGCCGCCCAGTGCGCCCCAGTATGACACGCTTCCGGCGTCTCCCGCGCCCTGCACTGCTGCAGTCGAGAGGGTCGCGCCGAGGTTCGCTGGCATCCAGTCCGCGACCACGGGCACCCACTCCCAGCCGGTCATCATCAACACTTGAAACACGATCGTGGCGACGAAGAGCAGGGTCACGATCACCGAGATCGCCCCGGCGCTCGAACGCAGGAGTGCGCCGACACCGAGCGCCAGCAGCGCGGCGAGCGTCAAGTAGAGAGTGTTGCCGAGCAGCGAGACCAGCACCGCCGGGTCTGCAAGTGCCGAGAACCCGCCGCTTCCGAGGATCAGCGCAGAGATGACCGCTCCGCCGAAGCTGCTCAGCACCCCGACAGTGAGGCCGAGCGCTGCAACGACGAGCGCCTTGGCGATCAGCATCGGCGTTCGCGCCGGCACCGCGGTGAGCGACGAGAGGATCAGCCCGCTCGCATACTCGCTCGTGATCGAGAGGGCGCCGAGCACGCCCATGATCAGCACGGTGAACATGCTGCCGAAGGTAGCGGACTGCACGACAATTGCGGGGGTCGCGGCTGGGGTCAGCATGTCGCTGCCCGACATCGCGAGAGAAAGCAGCGCCGCGCCCGCCCAGCTCAGCACGAGCATGACGAGGATCGACCAGCGTATCGATCGCAGCGAAAGCAGTTTGATCCACTCCCCCTTGAGCACGCCGTCGAAGGTGAGCCGGCCGACGACCGGAGCCGTGGTGTAGGTGTCGTTCATCGTGATGGTGGTCATGTCGGTGCTCCTTATGCCGCGGCGTATTCGAGCTCACCGCGAGTGAGTTCGAGGTAGGCGTCTTCGAGTGAGGCGGTGTCGGTTGAAAGCCCGTGCAGCACGATGCCGTGCGCGGCGGCAAGTTCGCCGACCTGCGCGGCGGTGATTCCCTGCAGCAGAAGCTCATCGCCGTCGCTCTGCTGTGTGCTCCGAGCGCCCTGGGCGCGCAGCAGCTCGCCGAGGCGAATCGACTCGGGAGAGGTGACGCGCACGGTGCGCTGGCCGCTGCCGCCCGCGATCAGCTCGGCGATTGGGGCGTCGGCGATGACCGAGCCGCGGCCGAGCACGATCACGTGATCAGCGGTCTGCGCCATCTCGCTCATGAGGTGGCTCGAGAGCAGCACCGTGCGGCCCTCGGCCGCGAAGGCGCGCACGAAGCTGCGCACCCAGAGCACCCCGTCGGGGTCGAGGCCGTTGACCGGTTCGTCGAGCACCAGCACCTTCGGGTCGCCCAGCAGTGCGGCCGCGATACCGAGGCGCTGCCCCATGCCGAGCGAGAATCCGCCGACGCGCTTGTGCGCGACCGACTCGAGGCCCGTCAGCTCGAGCACCTTGCTCACGCGCGCATCGCTGATGCCGTGGGTTGCGGCAAGCGCCCGCAGGTGGCTGCGCGCCGAACGACCGGGGTGCACACCCTTCGCGTCGAGCAGTGCGCCAACCACGCTCAGCGGGTTGCGGTGCTCTGCATACGGCTTGCCCAGCACGGTGATGCTGCCCGAGGTCGGCCGATCGAGGCCGACGAGCATGCGCATCGTCGTCGACTTGCCCGCCCCGTTCGGGCCGAGAAAGCCGGTGACCTGGCCCGGCCGCAGCGAAAAGCTGACGTCGTTCACCGCAGTTTTGGTTCCGTAGCGCTTCGTGAGGTGCGTCGCCTCGATCATGGTGCTCCCTTCGAGGATCGCTCTGATCCCCTATGCTCACCAAGCTACGGCGCGGCGGCACAGGTGCACATCGGCCTCAGGTACCGCTGGGGTCACTCTTTGGGATGATCCTCGACCTGGGAATGGCCCGAGCGGCCGGACCCCTAGTTCTCTTGGCCGATCCTCTGCCCGACTACCGCCGAGATGCCGTCTTGTCGCATCGAGACCCCGTAGAGCGCATCGGCGATCTCCATGGTGCGCTTCTGGTGCGTGATGATGATGAGCTGGGAGTTTTCGCGCAGCGTCTCGAACACCTGCAGCAGGCGCCCGAGGTTCGCGTCGTCGAGCGCCGCCTCGACCTCGTCGACGATGTAGAACGGACTCGGCCGGGCCTGGAAGATAGCCATGAGCCACGCGACTGCCGCGAGCGAGCGCTCGCCTCCCGACAGCAGCGACATGCGTTCGACCTTCTTGCCCGCGGGCTTCACTACGATGTCGATGCCAGTGTTCAGCATGTCGTCGGGGTTCGTGAGCTCAACATGCCCGGAGCCACCGGGGAAGAGGATCGGAAACACCTCTGCGAACGCGGCCTGCGTGTCGGCGAACGCCTCGGCGAAGATACCCTGCATCTTCTCATCGAGGTCGGCGATGATGGTGAGCAGGTCGGCGCGCGTCTTCGTGAGGTCTTGCAGCTGCTCCGCGAGGAAGCTGTGGCGCTGCTCGAGCGCGGCGAATTCTTCGAGCGCAAGCGGGTTGATGCGGCCGAGTTCTGCGAGCCGCTTCTCGGCTTTGGCGAGGCGCTGCTGCTGTTCGGCGCGCACGAAGGGACGAAATTGCGTGGAGTCGGACGCATCGCGTTCGACCGCGTTTTGTTCCGGTGTCTCTGCGCCAGCACCGGTCTCGGCCTCCCCCGTCTCTTCGATAAGCCCGAGCTCTGCGGCAAGCTGGGCCTCGAGGTCGCCGAGGGGTTCTGCTACGGGCTTCGGCTGCTCGGCGACGGCCGGTTCTGCGCCGGGCACCGGCACGCCGCGGTGCGGCCCGTATTCGTCGATGAGCACCTCTTCGACGAGCCCGAGCTCGTTGCCGGCGCGCTCAAGCAGCGTCGAAAGCTGCAGCTTGCGCTCATAGCTTTTCAGCTCGGCGCCGTGCACGCGATCGGTGAGCGACTGCAGGCGGCCGCGCAGATCGGACTCCTCCGAGCGCAGCAGCGTGAGCTCTTGGCTGTGCCTTGCGCGCTCCTGTTCTGCACTCTGCTGCGCCACGCGCGCCTCAGACAGCGAACGATCGCATGATTCGAGGATCGCCGGTAGCTGACCCGCGACCCGTTCGGCGCGAGCTACCTGTCTGGCGCGCAACACCGCACGGCGCGCGGCCTCTTCTGCGGCGCGATGCTCGGCCTCGAGCTGTTCGGCGAGCATGCGATGCGTGGCACCGGCAGCTCGGGCGCGCTCGCGAGCGGTCTCGAGCTCAAGGCGGCGCTCGACCTCTGCCGCACGCGCGCGCTCGAGTTCGACAAAGAGCTCATCACGTTGGCTTGCGTCGAGAATCGGTCGCGGCCGAGCCTCGGCCTCTGCAAATACGCGCGCTGCGCGCTCGGCTTCTTCAGCAGCCTCGGTTTCGCCGCCGGCCACTTCGGTGAGTGCTTGCCTTGCGCGCTCGGCCTCGGCCTGACCCGCCTCGGCTCGAACGGTGAGTCGGTTGCGCTGCTCGGCGACCTCGGCGATACGTGCGTCTGCGGCGCGCAGCTCGGCGAAGGACTGTTCGGTCGCGAGCTTCGCGCGCGAGGCCCGCTCACGCAGCTCGGCGAGCTCGGCCGTCGCCTCTTCAATCTCTGCGGCAAGCGCTTCTCGGCGCTGCTCGGCGCCGGCGAGCTCTGCCCCGAGCTCGATGCGCGAGGGGGCGAGACCCGAGCCGCCTGTCAGCGTGTGCTGAGTGAGCACGTCGCCCGAAGTGGTCACGATCGTGAAGCTCTCGGCCGGCCACTTCTGCCGCAGCACGGCCGCCCCGGCAATCGCCTCGGCGATCCCCGGTGCGAGATAACTGCGCGAGAGCAAACCGTAGACGCCATCGGGGGCCGACACAAGCACTTCGGTGGCGAGGGTCAGGCCATCGATGCGCGGGGCGTCGCTCGCCGCGCCCGCCGCCCGGGCGATCACCGTGCGCAACTGGCCAAGGTCTCGTTCGCGCGCCGAGCGCACCACCTCGCCCGCGGCTGACTCGGTGTCGGCGAGCAGGGCATCGCCGAACACCCCGAGCGCGGCCCCGATCG
>DDEV01000015.1:0-5236 GCA_002336855.1 Leucobacter sp. UBA1945
ACGAGGCGGCCGGGCATCGAGCGCTCGAGCCCCTCGCGAACCGCGAGATATGCGGCGTGCGGGCCACCGAAGAACAGAGGCACACCGAAGCGCTGCGTGTTGCCCACGGCGACGTCTGCGCCCTGCTCGCCCGGANNCAGGGTGAGCGCGAGCAGGTCGGCGATCACGGTCACCATGGCGCCGCGACCCTTTGCCTCCGCGATGAGCTCGGACTGGTCGACCACTGCGCCGTCGTTGCCGGGCTGCTGCAACACGATGCCGTTGATGTCGCCCTCTGGCAGGCCAGCAGAGAGGTCGGCGACCTCGACCTCGAAGCCGAGCGCGCTCGCACGACCCTTGATCACGGCGACGGTCTGCGGGAAGAGGTTCGCATCGAGCACGGTGCGACCGTTCGCCACAGCGCGGTTCGCGCGGCGCATGAGCAGCACAGCTTCGGCCGCCGACGAACTCTCGTCGAGCATCGAGGCGTTGGCGNNACGGCGTGTAGGCCGTGTACCACGCTGGCGCCTCGAGCACGTTGCGGCGAATCACGGGCGGCGTGTGGGTGCCGTAGAACCCCTGGCCGATCATCTGAGTCTTGACCGTGTTCTTATCGGCAAGTGCGCGCAGGTCGGCGAGAATCTCTTGCTCGCTGCGGGCGGCAGGCAGATCGAGCGGTGCCTCGCTCAGAATGTCGGCCGGCACTGCGGTGTGCACGAGTGCCTCAAGGCTCTCGTAGCCCAGCGCCTGCAGCATGTGCTGGCGGTCTGCGTGCGAAGCGATGCCGATGTGACGGTCTTCGAATGATGAGTATGCGGCGCTGATGCTCAAGAGGATCTCCGGGGTTGCGTCGCGCGGTGAGCCGCGCGCTTCGTCACGCGCACGAGCTGCGCACGCGACAGGAACTGGGATCCTCCCCGCTCTGTACCGTGACCTGAGAGATTCAGCCGCCCCGCGAGTGGGAGCGCCCTTGCACCGTCGGTGAGCGGTGACTTCGCGAGAAGTCACCGCTGCTTTCCAGAGTTGCCTCGCCGCTGCGGTACGGATGCCTGAGAGATTCCCGGGGAGGGATTGCTCCTACGGCGCCGAGCCTGTGTTTCGTAGCTCGAGCTCTCCCGCAGTGGTTTTGGGGCGGATGCCCCGTGCGGCCAATATTCACATGTGTGCTCAGACTACCAGCTGAAGGGGTGGGGTGGGCGCCGTACTGGCGCCCACCCCACCGATCCTCGACACTGAAATTACCGAGCGTCACAGAAACGTGCGAACGTACCGAAAAGTAATGGGCACATTCGCACGTTTCTGTGACTTTCGTCGGGTGCTACTCGGTCGAGACCGTCTCGCCGTCGACCCCGTCGAGCGCAAGCAGTTCGTCTTCGACGGCTCCGCCGTAGCCCTCCTTGGCTGGGTCGCGGTGCAGACCGCCCGAGATCGCGTACTCCTCCTCGGGCGACAGCACGAGGTGATGGCGCGTGTAGACCCCGAAGATGATCAGCGCGATCACGTAGACGATCACGATCGCGACGATCGCGGGCCTGAACGCCTCGTTCAGCAGGAAGCCCAAGAAGATGAACGCCGAGATGACCGCGGCGGCGATCGCACCGAACTTGCCCCAGGGACTCACGTACGGACGTTCAGCGTTCGGGAACTTCTTGCGCAGAATCAGGTACGAAATCATCTGCATGAAGTACGCGAGCACCGCACCCCACACCGCGATGTTCAGCACGACCGCGCCCGCCACGCCGCCCGAGCCGCCCATCGCGTCGACCAGCACGAGCGCCGCGAAGCCGATGATGGCGCCGGCGAGCAAGGCGACCCAGGGGGTCTGACGCTTGCCGGTGAGCGAGAGGAACTTCGGGTAGTAACCCGCACGCGACAGCGAGTACATGTTGCGACCGTAGGCGAACATGATGCCCTGCAGCGAAGCCAGCAGGCCGAAGAGCGCGAACAGGGCGAGCACACCGGCGACCCAGGCGAGCTCGTCGCCGACGATGGCACGGAATCCGTCGAGCAGCGGCTCGCCGGCGACGCCGGTCGCCTCTGCGCCGAGCACCGCGGTGTTGAGAAACAGCACGAGCAGACCGGTGAACACGAGCGTGCCGCGGGCCCAGATGCCGGCCTTCGGAATATCGCGCACGGGATCGTTCGACTCTTCGGCTGCGAGCGGCAGTTCTTCGATTCCGAGGAAGAGCCACATCGCGAACGGCAGCGCGAACAGGATCGGCAGCGGTCCGTGCGGCAGGAATGCAGTCTGGCCGGGATCGGGCTCGATGTTGAAGAGGCTGCCGAAGTCGGCGCTTCCGCTCACGAGTGCCATGATGCCGAACAGCACGAGCACGCCGATCGAGATGAACGACACGACGATCGCGAACTTCAGCGAGATCGCGGCACCGGCGGTATTGAGGGCGACGAACGCGACATAGAGAATGATCCACCAGACCCAGGTCGGCAGCGCGAAGCCCATCAGCGACTCGGTCACGCCGTTTGCGTAGCCTGCTGAGAAGTAGACGATCACCGCGGTGGTCGCGACGTACTCGATGGTCTCGGCGAGTCCTGTCACGAAACCGCCCCAGGGGCCCATGGCGGCGCGCCCGAAGCTGTAGGCACCGCCGGTGTGCGGCATCGCCGCCGCCATCTCACCGATCGAGAAGACCAGGCCGTAGTACATGACGACGAGGATCGCGAACGCGATGAGCATGCCGCCGAAGCCCGCGGCCTCGACGCCGAAGTTCCAGCCAGAGAAGTTGCCCGAGATGACGGCTCCGACGGCGAGGCCCCAGAGGCCCCAGATTCCCGCAGCTCGCTTGAGCTTGCGCTTCTCGAAATACCCCGACTCCGCGTGGGTATAGGTCACTCCCGAGACCTTTAAGGTGTCTTTGGCCATCTTTGGCCCCTTTCACTTCGTTGTGAATTCTGGCAAGACCGCCCGACGTACACGGGCGTATCTTCGAGAATACTGAAATTAAAGGTAGATGTAACTACCTTTTGGATAATTGTGGGTAACCGGTCGTCGACTATTTCTCGACGAAGCCCCGCAACAGCGCTTCGGTGCCCGCGAGATGCTCGAGCATCACCTTGGCGGCAACCTCTGGGCGACCAGAGAGCACCGCCCCCACGATCTGCGCGTGCTGTTCATTCGAATGGCTGAGGTTCGGCGGCATCATCGGCATCGAGTCGAGCGCGAGGTTGAGTCGCGTTCGCAAATCGGCGCTCAACTGCACAAGCCCCGGCGAGCCCGTGAGCTCGGCGAACAGCAGATGCAGTCTCGAGTCGTGCCTCCGAAACGAATCGACGTCTGCGTCGAGACACTCGTCGAGCGCCGTCGCGATCGCCTCCCGCTCCCCCGCACTGAGCTCGCGCGCCGCGAGCTCAGTGATGACGCCCACTTCGAGCACCCGGCGCAGCATTGCGATCTCGTCGAGCTGTGCGGCGTCGAGGCGAGGCTGGCCCTCACCACCACCCGCTGCGGGCAGATCCTCGACCACAAATGTGCCACCGTAACGCCCTCGTTTCGAAAGCAAGTACCCAGCATCGGCGAGGGTCGCGATCGCCTCTCGAAGCGTGTCGCGGCTCACGCCGAGCATGACCGAGAGCTCGCGTTCGGCAGGCAGCCGTTCGCCCGGCTCGATGACGCCGAGCCGAATCGACTGCAGCAGCCGCTGCACCGTCTCTTCGTAGGGGTTGCCGGAGCGCACGGCGCGGCTCAGAAACTCGATGCTGTGACGCGTCTCGGTCATGACATCTCCTGATTTCTGGTGCGACGGTCTGGGCGGGTACCAACGAGAGTACCCGCCCAGACTGCCGTTAGAGCGGGGTCGTGTAGGCGCTCGTCAAGCCGCCGTCGACGAGGAACGTCGACGCAGTGATGAACGAGGCGTCGTCGCTCGCGAGAAACGCGACCGAAGCGGCGAGCTCTTCGGGGCGGGCGAAACGGCCGACCGGAACGTGCACGAGGCGGCGAGCTGCGCGCTCGGGATCCTTCGCGAAGAGCTCCTGCAGCAGCGGGGTGTTCACGGGCCCGGGGCAGAGCGCGTTCACGCGAATGCCCTGGCGGGCGAACTGCACGCCGAGTTCGCGGGTCATGGCGAGCACGCCACCCTTCGAGGCGGTGTACGAGATCTGCGAGGTGGCCGAACCCATCACGGCGACGAACGACGCGGTGTTGATGATCGATCCGCTGCCCTGCTTCGTCATGTGACGCAGTGCGGCGCGCGAGCAGAGGTAGACGCTCTTGAGGTTCACGTCTTGCACCTTCTGCCAGGCCGGCAGCTCGGTGGTCTCGATCGAGTCGTCGTCGTCAGGCGAGATGCCCGCGTTGTTGAACGCGATGTCGACCGAGCCGTACTCGCGCGCTGCGGTATCGAAGAGGTTGTTGACCTGATCTTCGTCGGCAACGTTGACCTGCACGAAGAGCCCCTCGACCTCGGCCGCCGCCGCCTCGCCGCTTACCGGGTCGAGATCGCCGATCACGATGCGTGCGCCCTCGGCGCGCATGCGCTTCGCGGTCGCGAGGCCGATGCCGCTCGCGCCGCCGGTGATGACGGCGACCTTGCCAGCGAGGCGCTGGGTGAGGTCGACTGGGGTGATATTGCTCATGGTTGGGTTGCCTTTCTTAGTGCAAACAGTGCAGTCAGTGCGTGAAGAGGTGAAAAGTGGTGACGGCGGTCACTCGCTGGCGAAGAACACGTTCTTCGTCTCGGTGAAGTGCTCGGCAGCGTCGGGCCCGAGCTCTCGGCCGAGGCCAGACTGCTTGAAGCCGCCGAACGGGGTNNAGTAGCGCACCGACGAGTGCGAGTTGACCGAGAGATTGCCGCCCTCGACGGCGCGGGCGACGCGGATGCCACGACCGAGGTCGTTCGTCCAGATCGAGCCGCTCAGACCGTACTCGGTATCGTTCGCGAGCGCGATCGCGTCTGCCTCGTCGTCGAACGGCAGCACCGNNAGACGACCGGGCCGAAGATCTCCTCAGTGGCGAGGCGGCTGCCACGCTCCGGGGTGACGACCGTGGGCGCGAACCATGCACCGGGGCCGTCGGGAGCCGAGCCGCGGAACGCCACGGGTGCGTCGTCGTCGATGAACGAGGCGACCGATTCGCGGTGGGCGAGGGTGACGAGCGGCCCCACCTCGGTGTCTTCGAGCAGAGGATCGCCGACCTTGACGTTCTTCACCGCCTGCTCGAAGCCCTCCATGAAGCGCTCGTACACGCTGCGCTGCACGAGCAGGCGACTGCGCGCACAGCAGTCCTGGCCCGCGTTGTCGA
>DDEV01000015.1:5263-22249 GCA_002336855.1 Leucobacter sp. UBA1945
ACCTCGGTCGAGCCGGTGAAGACGAGCTTGCGCACCGCAGGGTGCGTGACGAAGCGCTCCCCAACCACCGAGCCGCGGCCCGCGAGCACCTGGAAGAGCCCCTCCGGCAGGCCCGCCTCGAGGGCGAGCTCGCCGAGGCGCATGCTCGTGAGCGGGGTCCACTCGGCCGGCTTCAGCACGACCGCATTGCCCGCGGCGAGCGCCGGCGCGAAGCCCCACGAGGCGATGGTCATCGGAAAGTTCCACGGGGTGATCACGCCGACGACGCCGAGCGGCTCGTGAAAGGTCACGTCGAGGCCGCCAGCAACCGGAATCTGCTTGCCGATGAGGCGTTCTGGCGACGCCGAGTAGTACTCGAGCACGTCGCGCACGTGGCCCGCCTCCCAGCGCGACTGGGTGATGGGGTGGCCTGAGTTGCGGGTTTCGAGCACGGCGAGGTGCTCGATGTCTGAGTCGACCGCGTCTGCGAAGCGGCGAAGCGCCCGCGCGCGATCGGCCGGGGCGACCTTCGCCCACTCTCGCTGCGCGGCGACGGCACGCGCGATCGCGGCGTCGGTGCCGGCCTCGTCGAGGTGCTCGACCTCGGTGACGACGCTCTCGTCGGCGGGGTTGATAACGGTGTAGCTCATGCGTGTTCCTTTACATTGCGTGCTGCGTCGCGGTCTACACCCGCGGCGGCGATGCGGGCGCGGGCCGCCTCGACAAGGCCGGCGAAGAGTCGGCGATCCTTTTCGTGCTCTTCTGGATGCCACTGCACGGCGAGGCAGAAGGTGGAGTCTGGTCGCTCGACGGCCTCGATGATGCCGTCTTCGGTGCGGCTCGTGACGACGAGGCCCGTCGCGACCTCGCCGATGGCCTGGTGGTGGTAGAGCGGCGCCTTTGCGCTGAGGTCGTCGCCGTAGACCTCTGCGATCTTCGTGCCTGGCTCAACCGACACCTCGATCTCGTTGAACCGTGCCGCACCGAGTTGGTACCGCTCATCGCCGACCTCGTCTGGCAAGTGCTGAATGAGGTCGCCGCCGAGCGTCACGTTGAGCATCTGGGCGCCACGGCAGATGCCGAGAAACGGGAGGTCGGCGTCGAGCGCCGCCCGAATGAGCGCGTCTTCGAAGGCATCGCGATCCTCTCGCGGAGCCCCCGTTTTCTCGTGCGCCTGCTGACCGTAGCGCCTCGGGTCGACGTCGGCGCCGCCTGCAACGATGAGCCCGTCGAGGGAGGCGAGGATCCTCTTCGCCGCCTGCGCATCGACTGCCTGCGGTGGGAGCACCACGACAGTGCCGCCCGCGTCGGTCACCGCACGAATGTAGACCTCTGGCAGAAACGATGCCCGCACATCCCAGACGCCGGTCTGCGCCTGCTCGAGATAGCTCGTGATACCGATGACCGGCCGTACGGCCTCGGCCGCTGACAGCTCAGAGTCGTTCAAAGCCCCGCACCCTCTCCCAGTCAGTGATCGCCGCGTCGAACGCACGCACTTCGACGCGCGCAGCGTGCACGTAGTGTTCCACGACCTCGTCGCCGAAGACCTCGCGAGCGAGCGCAGACTGCTCGAACAGATCGGCCGCGTCGCGCAGGGTGGTCGGCACCCGCTCGACGTCGCTCGTGTAGGCGTTGCCGGTGAGCGCATCGCCCAGTTCAAGCTCGTGTTCGATGCCGTAGAGTCCCGAAGCGAGCATGCCAGCGACAGCGAGGTACTGATTCACGTCGCCGCCGGGCACGCGGTTCTCGACGCGCATGCCCTGGCCCTTGCCCACCACGCGCAGTGCGCAGGTGCGGTTATCGTGGCCCCACGCCACCGCTGTGGGCGCGAAGCTGCCGTCGACGAAGCGTTTGTACGAGTTGATGTTCGGCGCATAGAGCAGGGTGAACTCGCGCATCGCCCTGAGCTGGCCCGCGATGTAGTGGCGAAACAGCTTCGACATGCCATCGGGCGCCGAGCTGTCGGCGAACACCGGCTCGCCTGCACTGTTGCGCAGGCTCGAGTGCACGTGGCAGCTGTTGCCCTCGCGCTCGTTGAACTTCGCCATGAAGGTGATGCTCTTGCCGTGCGCGTCGGCGATCTCTTTCGAACCGCTCTTGTAGATCGAGTGGTTGTCGCAGGTGGGCAGGGCGTGGGCGTAGCGAAACGCGATCTCCTGCTGACCCAGGTTGCACTCGCCCTTCACACCCTCGCAGTACATGCCCGCGCCGTCCATGCTGTTACGAATGTCGCGCAGCAGCGGTTCGAGACGGGTCGAGGCCTGCAGCGCGTAGTCGGTGTTGTAGTCGCTCGCGGGGGTGAGATCGCGGTACCCGTTTCGCCACGCGCTGCGGTAGTCGTCGTCGAAGACGATGAACTCGAGCTCGGTGCCGACGAACGGAATCAGGTCGTGCTCGGCGAGGCGGTCGATCTGGCGCTTCAGAATTGCGCGCGGCGACACCGGGATCGGCGTGTGGTCGTTCGCCGTGGTGAGGTCGGCAATGACCATCGCGGTGCCGGGCAGCCACGGGGTGCGGCGCAGAGTGCCGAGGTCTGGGATCATCGCCATGTCGCCGTAGCCGCTCTCCCAGCTCGTGAGCGCGTAACCGTCAACCGTGTTGAGCTCGACGTCGACCGCGAGCAGGTAGTTGCAGCACTCGGCACCGTGATCCATGATGTCTTCGAGAAACAGCCTCGCCGACACGCGCTTGCCGACGAGCCGCCCCTGCATGTCGGTGAACGCAACGATCACGGTGTCGATTTCGCCACTCGCGACCGCGCTGTGCAGCTCGTCCGGGGTGAGGTTTCCGCTCGTCAGGGTCATGTGATGTGTGCTCCTTGCTCGCCATCGAGAAAGTGGTGCGGTGATCCAGCGCCACCAAAAGGTAGAACTTCCAACCATTAAAGCATACGAGGATCGCGGCCCGCACTCTGCACACAGAAAAAGCGAGCCGCCGGGTCGCCCCGACGGCTCGCTTTCGCCCAGTTGCCTTCGCTCGCTACTCGGCGTGCACCGTGCCGAGAATGTCGAGCACGAAGACCATTACGTCGTCTGGCTGGTGACCCTGCTGCTGCAGCCCTGCCGCGCCGTAGCCGCCGTCTTCGGCGGGAACGATCGACATCACCTGTGAACCAACAGTCTGGCCGACGAGCGCCTTCGAGAAGCCACCGATCACGCCCGTCGTCACGAAGCCGATCGGCTCGCCGCGACTCCAGCTCGAGTCGAACTCTTCGCCCGTGCGCCAGATCACGCCTCGGTAGTTCACGTAGACGCGGTCGCCCTCTTGCACCTTCTCGCCGTCGCCCTTGATGAGCGTCTCGACGGTGAGCTTGTCGGGAGCAGTCGCACCCTCGGGAATGGTGATCGTCGGCGAGCCGTCAGCTGCGAGCTCGACGGTCGGCAGCCCTGCTGCCGGCTTCTGCGCTTCGCCCTCGGCCTTCTTCAGCAGCTCTTCCGGCTTCAGGGTGCCAGGCTCTGCCTTGGCCTGCTCTGCCGAAAGCACATCGAACACCATCACGATGCTGTCTTTCGGGTCGACTCCGAACTGTGCCGCCGAGTCGCCGAGCACATCTGCCGCGGGGGCGACAGCAGCAACCCGGTCGCCGACCGATGCGCAGCTCAGCACCTCGAGCGCCCACGGCTGCAGGCCCTGGCTGCTGAGCTGCAGACCCGACTTGCCGCTCTGCAGCACCTCACCGTTCTTGCCGTTGAAGAGTGAGAGCTGGGCCTCGATGGTGTCGTTCTCTGTGACCTGCTCGCCGTCACCCTTGATCGAGGTCGAGGCCTGCAGATCCTTCGCCTTGATCGGGGTTTTCGTCTTCAGTTCGAGCTTCTCGGCACCGAAGTCGCCCTTGAACTCGAGCGACTTGCTGATCTCACCCTCGGGCGCGCATGTGACACCGTCGATCGAGCTGGTGACGCCCCCGCTGCAGGCGGTCAGCAGGCCGGCCACCATGGCAACGGGCATCAGGGCGAGTAGTGCGCGGGAGCGTTTCACGGGTACCTCTTCACAAGTTTGAGCGGCGCCAGAAATGGCGCACAAGTCACTAGTCTGCCCGACGAATCCGAACAGCAACTGTGCGCAGCCGTTCTGCCGGATAAAGTTTTGACATGGTTTCAGGGCAATCGGCGGCGCGGCCGGGCATCGTCTTCACGATCGGCCGCGCCGTGCTGCGGCCGCTGCTCTGGTTGCGATTTCGGCCGAGGGTGACGGGGCGCGAGCACGTTCCGGCACACGGGCCGGTGCTGCTTGCCAGCAACCACCTCTCGGCGGTCGACACGATTCTCATTCCCTCGTTCTCACCCCGCAAGGTACAGTTTCTGGCCAAGGCGTCGCTGTTCGCGACCCCCATCGGCGGCTGGTTCTTCAGGCACATCGGGGCGATCCCTGTGCACCGCGAGGCGGGCTCTGCCGCCCAGGCCGCACTCGAGGCCGGCACCCGCGTGCTCGCCGCAGGGCAGGTGTTCGCGGTGTTTCCCGAGGGCAGCCGGTCGCGCGATGGACGCCTCTACCGGGGACGCAGTGGGGCCGCGTTCATGGCGCTCGAGACGGGTGCCACTGTCGTGCCGGTTGGGTTGATCGGCATCAACCGCGCCATCGTCGACCCGGCGACCGGCAAGCCGGCACCAGCCGAGATCAGGTTCGGCGCGCCGATCGATCTTTCAGACCTCGCCGCGCTGCCCGGCGGCCGAGCGCGGCGAGAGGCGACCGAGCGCATCATGGCAGCAATCCAGCAGCTCACCGGGCAGGAGCTCGCCGGCGGCTATTCCGAGGGCGGCCGCGGCGCGTAGTTCTTATGTTCCAGGGCGAGGATCGCTCTGCCCGTCTGCACAGCCAACACGATGAGCAGCAGCATCGTCAGCAGATCTGCCCCGATGTAGATGTAGTGCCAGGGCGACTCCCCCGGGTTCGCGCCGGCGAGCACCAGATCGGTGCGCGCGTTGAGCGGCGGCCGCACCACGCCAACCTTCAGTACGAACACGATCGCGAGCAGAATCACAGAGCGCACCCGCCCGCGCGCGGGCCGCACGCCGGGCCAGAACGTCAGCGCAAGCAGCACAGCAAGCAGCACCCCCTCGACGATGTTGAGCGCGAAGAAAACCAGCCTCCCGATTCCGAGGCCGAGGGGAATCGTGATGCCCGGAGCCTGAAACTTCAGCGGCGCCTCGATAAAGCTGATGGCGGCGACGAGGCCGAACCAAAGAATCGGCACGGCAAAGCGCCAGAGCTCGAGCTTCAGCGGCACGCTTGCTCGAATCTCGGAGCTCCCGCTCGCCCGCATGCTCAGCGCACCCCGGCCCTAGCCGTAAGTGCCGCGGCATAGAGTTCCTTTGCCGAGAGCCCCGTGGCCTCGGCAACCGCGCGGGTGGCGTCTTTCATGCGTTCCCCCGCACCCACTCGCGCGAGCACCTCGTCGAGCGCCGTTTCGGGCGAGGCTGCGGTCTCGGGAGCGCCCGCAACGACCAGCACGATCTCGCCCCGCACCCCCGCAGAGGCCCATTCCGCAAGCTCGCCGAGGGATCCTCGCTTCACCTCTTCGTGGAGCTTCGTGAGCTCGCGACAGACCGCGGCGCTTCGCTCGCTGCCGAACTCCTCGGCGAGCGCGGTGAGGGTGTCGGCGATGCGCGAGGGAGCCTCGAAGAACACGAGCGTGCGGCGTTCTGCGGCGAGCGCGCGCAGCGCACGCGAACGCTCCCCGGCCTTTCGAGGCAAAAATCCCTCGAATGTGAAGCGGTCTGTGGGCAGTCCCGCGACGGCGAGGGCAGTGATGACCGCGCTCGGGCCCGGGATCGCGCTGACCGTGACGCCGCGCTCCGCGGCGAGCTGCACGACGCGAAACCCTGGGTCTGAAACGGTCGGCATCCCGGCGTCACTCACGAGCATGATCTCTTCGTGCTCGGCGCGATCGACGATCCATGAGGCACGGTCGCGCTCGTTGTGGTCGTGCAGAGCGATGAGCTCGGGGCGTGCCTCGATGCCCAGCAGGCGCAGCAGCTGCGCTGTGTGCCTGGTGTCTTCTGCGGCGATGGCGTCTGCGCTCTCAAACGCCTCGCGCAGGCGGGGCGAGGCGTCGCCGAGGTTTCCGATTGGGGTCGCGGCGAGCCAGAGCATGTCTCAATGCTATGCCCGTCGCGGCCGGGGGCGGCTACCAGGCGTGGCCTGACAGAATAGAACTCATGACCGAGCAGCAGCCCGAGCCACAGCAACCGCTAGTTCCCGCCCCCGAGGCGGCGCAGGTGCCCCAGGAGCCACACGCACCCGTCACACCTGAAAATGCCCCTCAGGCAGCACCGAATGGCGTGCCGCAGTGGATCCCGGCGACCCCGCCGCCGAACCCGTACGCCGACGGCCAGCGGGCTGCAGGCCAGGCGGGCGGCAAGTGGATCGCGATCACCGCGATGGCGCTCGGTCTCGTCGCTCTGCTGACGGTGCTGGTGTCGGTCGCCTATTTCAACGGAGTGGTGTTGATCGTGGGCGGCCTGCTCGGTATCGCGGCCGCAGCGCTCGGAGTCGTAGCACTCGTGAAGAAGTCACGCCCACTCGGCGGCGGCATCACCGGCCTCGCGACCGGCGCGCTCTCGATGATTGCGATCACGATCCTCGTCAGCATTGGCGCGGTGAACGGCAGCGTGCTCGCCTCGCCCGGCGATGACGGCGCGACAGGCACGGCCGAGGGTGAACCCTGGCAGCCCGGCACTGAACAAGAGGCACTGCTCGGGTGGCCGGCGAACATGCAATCTGGCGGCATCGTCTTCACCGGGCCGGGTGATCCTCGCCCCGCCGAATCTGAACCGCTCGCAGCCGGCTCTGTGCCGGTGCCGAACCAGGTCGACCGCGGGAGCCGCAACGACATCTTGATCTACGTCGACTACCGCTGCCCGCACTGCGGCGCGTTCGAGCAGCAGAACGGCGAATTTCTGGGCAAGCTGATCGCTTCGGGCGACACCACCGTCGAGGTCGTGCCCCTCAGCTTTATGGATCGCATCAGCGAGGGCAGCTATTACTCGTCGCGCGCGGCAGCAGCCGTTGCCTGTTTCGCCGACTCGCAGCCTGAGGCGGCATGGGCCGCCCACCAGGCACTGCTGAGCGCCGAGGTGCAGCCAGGGGCGGGCAAGGGGCTCGACAACGAGCAACTGCTCGCGGCGCTCGAACAGCAGGCAGGCCCGGTCAGCGCGGAGGTGCAGAACTGTGTCACGAACGAAATCTTCGTGCCGTTCGCGCAGTCGCTGAACGAGTGGGTGTTTCAGAACCCGGTGCCGAACACGCTCGCAGAGAACGTACGCATCGAAGGCACTCCGACCATCGTCGTGAACGGCACCGTCTACCCCGGTGACCCGAGCGACCCCGCCGCATTCGAGGCGTTCTTTGAGGGGCTCGCACACTGAAACCGCTGCTTCCGCACACAGGCTTCGGCTACTTTCCACTCGCGCTGCTCGCGCGGGCACCCTACGCCATGATGGTGGTCGGGGTGCTGACGCTCGCCGTTGCCGCCCGCGGCTCGGTCGAGCTCGGCGGGCTCACCTCGGCGATGGTAGGCCTCGGCGTCGCCTGCTTCGGGCCGTTCATCGGCGCGGCCGCTGACCGCTATGGGCAGCGTTCGACTCTGCTCATCAGCGGAGCAGTGAACAGCGTCGCGCTCGGCGCCCTCGCGTGGATCGCGTTCAGCGAGCTGCCGAACATTGCGATGCTGGCTGCCTCGTTCTTCGTTGGGGCGACCGCGCCGCAGATTTCGCCGATGTCAAGGTCGCGGCTCGTCAGCATCGCGCAGTCGCAGTTGCCGCGCGAGCAGCGGCCGCGCACCATAAACTCAACTCTCGCTTACGAATCGGCAGCCGACGAGGTCGTCTTCGTGTTCGGCCCGGTGATCGTCGGCTTGCTCGCCACGACGCTCGGGGCCTGGGCGCCGATCGTCGGCGCCGCACTGCTCACGGTCGTATTCGTGACGGCGTTCGCGCTGCATCGCACCAGCCCGCCCGCCCGCACCGCCGAGCAAAGCGAGACTGCGCTTTCACCCGTGTCGGAGCTCTGGCGCGCTCCCCTGCTCGTCACCGTGTTCGGCATCTTCACGGTCGGGCTGTTCTTCGGCTCCATGCTCACGGCCCTCACCGCGTTCATGCAAGACCGCGGCGCGCCAGAGCAAGCGGGTTTGCTCTACGGCGTCATGGGCGTTGGATCGGCGATGCTCGCCATCGCGGTTACCTGGTTCTCGCCGCGCTTCACCCTGCGTTACCGCTGGCTCACCTTTTCATCGCTACTGGTCGTCGGCGGCGTGCTGCTGCAGAGCGTGCACGACGTGCCGAGCATGGTGCTCTCGCTCTCGGTGCTCGGCATCGGCATCGGCCCTCTGCTCGTCACGCTCTACGGCTTCGGCGCGGCTCGCACCCCCATGGGGCGCTCGGCAACGGTCATGACCATGCTGGGCTCTGGCGTAATCGTGGGGCAGTCGCTCGCGGCGGCGGTGACCGGCGCCCTCGCTGAGTCGGTCAGCACGCAGGTGTCTCTGCTGGTGCCGCTCATCTCGGTCGTGCTCGGCCTGCTCGCAGGGCTCGTGAACCTTTCGCTCACGCCTCCCGGCCCGCTGCCCTCTGCGACCGGCCCGGTGCAGGTGCAGTAGCGCCTGCTTCGCTGAGGGCGCAACCGCCCGCTGGTAACAACCCCGCGCAGCCGCCGCAGGAGAGGGAGAATGGAGGCATGTCCGTCGCTCCTTTGACCACCGCTGATGTGTTCACCCTCCGCGCGGAGTTTCCATACTTCGCGAATCCGCCCATGAACGAGGGGGTCCCGGTCGCGTACCTCGACTCGGCGGCGACATCGCAGCGGCCGTTTCGTGTGCTCGACGCCGAGCGTGCGTTTCTTGAGCGCGACAACGCGGCAGTGCATCGCGGAACCAGCCAGGCAGTGGGCTCAGCCACCGAGAAGTTCGAAGGGGCACGTGCGGCAGTCGCCGCGTTCATCGGCGCGGCCGCTCCCGAGCAGATCGTCTGGGCAGAGGGCGCAACCGATGCGTTGAACATCGTCGCGTTGGGCATCGGAGAGGCGAACGCGGGCCTCGGTGTAAAAGGATCGGAGCGCTTCGCACTCGGAGCCGGCGACGAGATCCTTGTCACCGAAGCCGAGCACCACGCGAACCTGATCCCTTGGCAACGACTTGCCGCCAAGACCGGCGCCACGTTCAAATACATTCCCGTCGATGAACACGGAACCTGGTCTCTCGACGCAGCGCGCGATGCGATCAATGCTCGCACGCGCATATTCGCGTTCTCACACGTCTCGAACGTGACGGGGTTCGTGTCGCCGGTTACCGAGCTCGTCGAGCTCGCTCGCGCTGTCGGCGCCGTCACCGTGCTCGACGCCTGCCAATCGGTGCCGCACATTCCGGTGAACTTCGACTCTCTCGGTGTCGACTTCGCGGTGTTCTCGAGCCACAAGGCGCTCGGCCCCAACGGCATTGGCGTGCTCTACGGCCGCCCCGAGATGCTCGATGCGCTGCCCCCGGCGCGCACAGGCGGCAGCGCCATCACCAAGGTCACCATGGAAGAGTCGCAGTTCATGCCCGCACCGCTTCGCTTTGAAGCAGGCACGCAGCCGGTGTCGCAGGCGGTCGGCCTCGGCGAGGCCGTCGCGTTTCTGAGCGAGGTCGGCATGGCGCGCGCGGCTGCGCGCGAGCACGACCTCGTCACCCAGTTGATCGAGGGTGTGCTCGACACCCCGGGGCTGCGTCTGCTCGGCCCCCAAGGGGTCGACCAGCGCGTCGCCCTCGCCGCGGTATCGGTAGACGGGCTGCACGCGCACGACGTGGGCCAGTACCTCGATGAGCAGGGCGTGCTTGTGCGTGTCGGGCACCACTGCGCCCAGCCGCTGCACCGGGCGCTCGGCATGGCTTCGAGCACCCGAGCGAGCGTGCACCTGACGACCACAGAAGACGAGATCGATCGCTTTCTCGACGCGCTGCGCGGCGCTCAGCGCTACTTCAAGGTGGAGGTTGCTCGATGAGCGCTCTTGACGGCCTGTATCAAGAGGTCATTCTCGATCATTCAAAGCGACCAGTGGGCAAGGGCGAGTTTGCAGCACCTGAGGGCACCCTTTCTGCGTCTCACCACGAGTTCAACCCAAGCTGCGGCGACGAGATCACGCTGAGCGTGGCGGTCTCGCCCGAGAGCGGCAAGATCGAATCGCTGGCTTGGGAGGGGCAAGGCTGCTCGATTTCGATGGCCTCGGCATCGGTGCTCTCGCAGCTCGTGCGTGACGATTCGCTGACCATGGCAGAAGCGCGCACCAGGATCGACGCGTTTCGCGAGATGATTCAGTCGCGCGGCACCGTCGAGCCCGACGAAGACCTGCTCGGAGACGCGGTGGCGCTGCAAGGCGTCTCGAAGTTCGTGATGCGAGTGAAGTGCGCAATGCTCGCATGGGTAGCGCTCGAGGCCGACTTCACTCAGATCGAGGGCGCCGGCAAGTAGCGGTTCGCCTTGTCGCTCACAAGCACCGATTTTTCTGTAATTTTGCGAGTTTTGTGAGTAACTCATTTTCGGGTGGTTCGGTGGCTCATGCTTAGGGCATGAACCCTCTCACACCTGTTTCAGACCCCGTCATTCCTCCACGCTCAGGCGCCTCGGCTCAGCGCCCGGGCGCCCACGAGCGCCACGCACCATCGCCCGAAGTGCTTCGCTGCACGACCACCGCTGACTTTCTCGCCGCTTTGCCCGTTCTCGCCGGTTTCACAGCCGAGAACAGCCTCTTCATCGTGTGCTTCGAACACAATCGCGGTGGCAACGTGATGCGCGTCAACCTGCCCGAATCCGACGAGCCACACGACACCAAAGACTTTCTCGATCTCGTCGTCTCTCTGCTTCGCCAAACGGGCGCAGGGGCGGGGCGGCCCGCGGCCGTCATCACTACGAACCTCAGTTTTGCCGAGACCGATGGGGTGCCCCGAGGTCGGCTTGCGCATCAGTTGAAACGGTGTTTTCGCCGCGAGGGCTGGCGCTTGCGAGAGCTCGCTGTCGTCGCGAGCGACGGCTGGTGCGGCCTGCTGCACGGTGGCGCTGCGGTCGCCCGACCCTTGAGCGAGATCCAACAGAGCCGCATCTCGGCAAGAGTGCATGAGCAGGCTCGCTCGGTCACAGACCTCGCTTCGATGGGCGCGTTGCCGGAGCCAGACATCGGCCGCGCCGCATCGATCGAGTTTCATCTGAGAGAGTTGCAGCAGCGTCGACTCGCTCGCAGCACTCATCCCGCGTCAAGCATGGCCCGCGAAGACCGGGCTCTGCTGAAAATACGCCAAGCCTCTCGCGTAGCTGAAGCATGCTTCGCAGCACCGGCGCCGTCTCCGCTACCCGCACGGGCACCGTCTCGCTCAGCGGGGGCGGCGGCAGGCGGGGGTGCGACCTTCGAAGGTTCGGCATCTCAGCCGCCGAGCACCCAGGTACCCGACCGTCTACTCGCGAAGCTCATAGACACCGTGCAGACGCAGACCGGCTGGCTCGTCTGCGTGCTCACCGCACTCACGAGGTCGGAGTTCGTCGTCGACGTGGCTCATGAGACCGGAGCACACCGCATCACCGACATTCATGTCGACAGTTTGCCAAGGATGAAGCCTGGCACCAAGGAGGGCTGGAACATCCGCTACCTACTCACCTCGCTCGCGCATGAGATACCGCCGAAAGAGAAGCTGCGCCGGGTGATTGCGGTCGTGACAGACGCACTCGCACACGCGCCCGAAGCTCTGCGCCCGTCACTGTTCGCCGTGCTTGCGTGGGCGTGGTGGGCAGTCGGCATGCAATCCGTCGCGGCAAGAATGTCGGCTGAGGGTCTCTCATTGGCCCCAGATCACGAAGTACTCCTGATGGTGAGCCAGCTCTGCGAGGCTCCCCCGTCTGCTCACCTGCTTGGCCTCCGAGACGACCTCGCTCATGCGGCCTAGATCGGGCCCGAACGCTTTCCCAGGGCCGAGCCCACCTCTGCCGCAAAGGTATCGACGATCGCCGCAACCAGTTCGGAGGTGATTGGCTCGGGCAGGGTGAACCGAATCGCTGTCTGCGCGACCTCGGGCGTCAGACCGAGCGCGAGAAGCGCCGCAGGCGGCTCATCTTTGCCTGCGGCGCACGCAGACCCCGCCGAAACAGCGAAACCGGCAGTGTCGAGGGCGACGAGCAACGACTCGCCACTGACGCCGCGCACCACAAACGAGGCGTGGCCCGGCAGGCGCTCACTCGGATGCCCGGTGAGCTGGCATTCTGGTACTGCTTCGAGCAGCGCGCTGATCAGTTCGTCTCGTGACGCTGCGAGGGCGAGCGCCCTCGCGCCCGGCTGCTTCGTACTCGCGGCGACCGCCGCGGCGAAACCCGCTATGGCTGCTACGTTCTCGGTGCCAGACCTGCGCCCGAGCTCCTGGCCGCCGCCGTGAAACAGAGGTTCGATCGCGGTGCCGCTTCTGAGCAGCAGCGCACCGGCCCCCTGCGGGCCACCGAATTTGTGGCTCGCGATCGTCATCTANNCGTCATCGCGTCGACGGCGCCCGACCACGCACTCACCCCGAAGGAGACCGGCAGCGTGGCCGCTGCCTGCACCGCATCGGTGTGCATCAGCGCCCCGACCCGGTGGGCGATCTCCGTGATCTCGCCGATGTCTTGCACGGTGCCGATCTCACCGTTAGCGAGTCCGATTGACACCAGTGTGGTGTCGGGGCGCAATGCCGCCGCGACGGCGCGCGGGTCTATCCGGCCATCGGCGTCGACCGACACCAGCGTCACCTCGAAGCCGAAGACGCGCTCGAGATAGCGACAGCTCTCGAGCACCGACGGGTGCTCGATCGGCGAGGTCACGAGATGCCGACCCCTCGGGTTTGCAAGCGCGAGGCCGATCACCGCGAGGTTGTTGGCCTCGGTACCGCCTGAGGTGAAGATCAGTTCGCTCTGGCGTGCCTGCATCGCGCCCGCAATCGCCTCACGCGCCTCCTGCAGCACGGCACCGGCTCGATGCCCCGCATAGTGCACACTCGACGCGTTCGCCTGGCCTGCGTCAAGCACTGCGAGCATCGCCTCTCGGGCTTCGGGCCGCAGTGGTGCGGTCGCGGCCGCGTCAAGGTATGCGGCTTCGACATTCATCGCGCGTCGAGTCCCAAATCGAGTGCCGTCGCACCGTGTGTGAGCCGCCCGACCGAGATCACGTCGACCCCAGTCGCGGCGATCGCGGCGACCGTCTCGAGATTCACCCCTCCACTCGCCTCGCAGATCGCGCGCCCCGCCACCACACGAACGCCCTGCTCGAGATCGGCAAGCGAGAAGTTGTCGAGTAACACGCCGGTGACCTCTGCCTCTAGCACGGGCTCCAGCTGCGACAGTCGGTCCACCTCTACGATGATCGAGGTCGTGTGCCCGGCTCGCGCCCGCAGCGAGCGCAGCGCGTCGGTGAGCGCCGAACCGTCAGTCGCGCCGAGCGCCACCAGGTGGTTGTCTTTCACCATGATGGCGTCACTCAGCCCGAAGCGGTGGTTGCTGCCGCCCCCTGCCCGCACCGCGTGCTTCTCGAGCGCTCGCAACCCGGGCGTGGTCTTTCTCGTGTCTGCGATGGCGGCTTTCGTGCCGCGCACCGCCTCAACGTACTGAGCGGTCAGGCTTGCGATGCCGCTCATGCGCTGCGCAAAGTTCAGCGCGACCCGCTCTGCCGTCAGCACGCCACGTGCTGAGCCTGCGATCACGGCAAGTGTGTCTCCTGCGTCGAACCGTTGCCCCTCTTCAGCCAGGTCTGTCACGCAGATATTCGAGTCGACCTGACGGAACGCCTCAGCAATGAGAGGCCCACCGGCGAACACGCCCGGCTCTCGAGCCGAGACCACCGTCTCGAGCTTGGCGCCTTCGTCAATCGTGAGCTCTGCCGTGAGGTCGCCCCACGGCGCGTCCTCACTCAGCGCCACGCGCACCGCGTCGGCGACAATCCTCGGGGTCAGCATGCGAGCGAGCCTCCTACTGCGGCGGCATCGCTTGCCACCGCGCTCTTGTATTGCGGGCGTTTCGGGGTGAGCGGGATCGCGCTTACCGGCGCAGGGTGCGCGACCGCCCATGCGCGACGCCGAGCCTGGTTCGGGTCGGCCTCGGCAAACTCAGCCCGCTGGTGCGCGCCGCGCGATTCGGTGCGTGCAAGTGCGGCTTCAGCGATCATGCCCGCGAGTTCGGCGCCCGCCCCGGAGTGAGTATCTGCAAACGCGGTCACTCTTCCCAGCCCATCGGCATCACGCTCGATACCGAGACCATTCGCTACCGCCGCACTGAGCTGCCCCACTGCTGCTTCCTCGAGCTGTTGCTCCGTCGTCGACCGAACAGACAACTGCTCCGCCTGGGCAATGAGCGAAGCGGCGCCCTCGCCGCGCAGCTGCCATCGCCCCAGTCGACGGTCGCCCGCCGAAAAGGCAGCCGCGGCTGCCGCAGCACGGGGCCCGAACACCAAGCCCTCAAGCAGAGAATTCGAAGCGAGGCGATTTGCGCCGTGCACTCCGGTACATGCGACCTCGCCTACGGCGAAGAGACCCGGCAGACTCGTGCGCCCGTCGAGATCAGTCACGATGCCGCCCATCGTGTAATGGGCGGCGGGCGCCACCGGCACCGGCTCGCGCGCCCAGTCGATGCCGCGCGATCGCACCGCTTCGGTGATCGTCGGAAACCGGCGCGCGAGCGTGCCCGGCCCGTGCTCACGCTCGATGCTTGTCGCGTCTAGCCACACCTGAGCGGCCCCGCTCGCCCGCATTGAGCGGTGCACTTCTCGTGAGACGACATCGCGGGGCGCAAGCTCAGCGGCTTCGTGGGCCGCAGTCATGAAGCGCGCGCCCGACTCGTCGCGAAGCACCGCACCGGCGCCCCGCAGTGCCTCAGAGATCAGCATGCCGGTGCCCGCAAGCACCGTCGGGTGAAACTGTACGAACTCAAGATCTGCAACGGAGGCGCCGACGCGGGCGGCAAGCACGATGCCCTCGCCTCGTGCACCCCCGTGATTCGAGGTGTTCGGGTAGAGCGCCGCGTAGCCGCCGGTCGCGAGCACGACCGAGCCCGCCCTCACGGCGCTCAGCTGATCGGCGGCGTTGCGCAGCACGGCACCGACCACGGCACCCGCATCAGTGAGCAGCGATACTGCGTTGGTGTGCTCAGCGAGCAGCACCCTCCCACTGGCTACCAGCGAAGCGAGGCGCCACCGAAGAAACTCGTGCAGTGCGGCACCGGTGCGGTCCTCTCCGGCATGCACGATCCTCGGCCTGCTATGCGCGGCTTCGAGACCAAACGTGACCTCTCCGCGCGAATCTCGATCGACCCCGAAGCCGAGCTCGATAAGGCTGCGCACCGCGCCCGCCCCATCGGCGCAGAGTTGCGTGGCCGCCGCCGCGTCGACAAGCGCCGCCCCTGCCGCGATGGTATCGGCCGCATGGCTCGCGAACGAATCATCGCTGCCGATCGCCGCGGCGATGCCACCCTGGGCGAGCGCGGTGTTGCCCCCGGCGAGCGCCAGGCCCGCGCCGTCACCGTCACCGTCACCATCACCATCACTCGAGCGTTCGCCGCCCAGCCGCAGGGTTCCCGGCGTCACGAGCATCACCTCATGCCCGAGCGCTGCCGCCTCGAGCGCGCACGAGATGCCGGCGACCCCGGCACCGAGCACGAGCATCATGGCTTTGCCGCCAGCATGCGCTCGAGCGCCACCCGCGACTCGGCGGCGACCGAGCCGTCGACCGTGATGCGGTTCGGCACCGACCCCGCGACGAGCGCCTCGAGGGTCCACGCGAGGTAGGCGGGGTGAATGCGGTACATCGTGCTGCACGGGCAGACGACCGGGTCGAGGCAGAAGATGGTGAGGTCCGGGCGCTGCTGCTGCAGGCGGTTCACCAGGTTGATCTCGGTGCCGATCGCGAGCACCTGACCGGGCAAGGCGGCCTCGACCTCTTTGCGAATGTACTCGGTCGAACCCGCGCCATCGGCCGCCTCGACCACCGCGGCGGGGCACTCCGGGTGCACGATCACCCGAACCCCGGGGTGCTCGGCGCGGGCACGCTCGATCTGCTCGACCGTGAATCGCTTGTGCACCGAGCAGAAACCGTTCCAAAGAACCACCCGGGCGTCGCGCAGCTGCTCGACGGTGTTGCCTCCGAGCGGCAGATGCGGACGCCAGAGCGGCATCTGCGCCTCGTCGATGCCCATCTCTTTCGCCGTGTTGCGCCCGAGGTGTTGATCAGGAAAGAAGACGACCCGCTGGCCGCGATCGAACGCCCATTCCAGCACGGTGCGCGCATTCGACGAGGTGCACACGATGCCTCCGTTGCGGCCGCAGAACGCCTTGATCGCCGCCGATGAGTTCATGTACGTCACGGGAATGACCGGTTGCAGCCCGTTGGTTACCGTGCCGCCGTCGCTCGCTGCGAGCGCTTCGGTGAGCTCACGCCAGCACTGCTCGACCTGGTCGATGGTGGCCATGTCTGCCATCGAACAGCCGGCGGCGAGGTTCGGCAGCACGACGGCCTGCTCTGCACCAGAGAGAATGTCTGCGGTCTCTGCCATGAAGTGCACGCCGCAGAAGACGAAGGTCTCGGCCTCAGGGTGCTGCTTCGCGGCCTGCGCGAGCATGAACGAGTCGCCGACGAAGTCGGCATACTTCACGATCTCGTCGCGCTGGTAGAAGTGGCCGAGAATGCGCACGCGGTCACCGAGCGTCGATTTGGCAGCGAGGATCCACCGATCGAGCTGCTCGTCGCTCGCACGGGTGTAACGCTCGGGGAGCGGCCCCTGCCGCGGTGCGGCGCCGGGTATGTGGTCGGCGGCCGAGGCTCCGGGGCCGTATCCGGGATCGCGGTCGATCGCCCACGGATCATTCGCGAGGCCCGAGTCGCAGCTTGACGCTCCGGTCGATTGCAGCACGATGGGGCGGCGTAGCCCGGGCAGCCGCGGCCGGCCCACGCCGGCCCGCGCCTCTGCGCTGGCTTTGGCTTCAGCCTCGGCCTGTGCGGTGCGGCGAATGAGTTCTGCGACGCTGGTCATGCGATGCTCC
>DDEV01000113.1 GCA_002336855.1 Leucobacter sp. UBA1945
CGGGGCCAGCTCGGCGGCCGTCTGCTCTGCGCGGTCGAGCCGCACGGCGAGGGTGCGCAGGCCGCGAAGCGCAAGCCAGGCCTCGAACGGGCCCGGAATCGACCCCTGCAGCGTGCGCTTCGCAAGCAGCCGCTCTCGCAGCGCGACATCTGAGGTCACCGCCAGGCCGAGCAGCACATCAGAGTGACCTGCGATGAACTTCGTGGCCGAGTGCACTACGAGGTCGGCGCCGAACTCGAGCGGGCGCTGGCGCAGCGGTGTCGAGAACGTGTTGTCGACCACGACAATCGCGCCGCGCTGCTTCGCCGCCGCGATCAGAGTCGGCAGGTCGAGCACGTCGAGCAGCGGATTCGTCGGCGACTCGAGCCAGACCAGATCGGCTCCGTCGAAGGCTGCGATCGTCTCGTCGACTTGCGTGGGATCGACCTCGCGCAGCACGAGCGCGCCATCGGCGTGAAGCTCCCGCGCGAGCCCGATCGTGCCGTTGTACGAGGTGCCGGGAACGACGGCCACTCCCCCGACTGGCACGAGCGAGAGCGCCGCCGCTACCGCCGCCATGCCCGAGGCATACGACAGAGCCGGCACCGGCGATCCCTCGAGCTGCGAAATCGCTTCTTCTAAAGGCTCCCAGCTCTCGTTCGAGAAGCGCGCGTACACGCGGTCGCCCGGCTGCGGCACTGCCGATCCCACGTACGTCGATGTCAGCGTGATTGGCGGGTTGAGCGAGCTGCCAGTTTCTCTGGGTGGCCTGCCGAGTGAGACGACGGACGTAGCTGGGCGGTGTTGCTCGGAGTTGGCTGCCATGGAGACAGCATAGGCCGCAGCCGTTTCAGGAAGTTGTTGCGTTGCCGCGTATTACGTTGCCGCGAGTTTCGCTCGTTAGAACGGCAGCAGCGGGTCTACCGCGATGGCGAGCGAAAGCAGCGAAAGATAGGCGATGGAGCCGTGGAAGACCTTCATCGGCTTGCCCTCTTCGCCCCGAATCGCGCTGCCGTAGAGGCGATGCGACTCGAAGACGAACCAACCGCCTGCCGCAAGCGCTACGACCGTATAGACGATGCCCATGTGCGCAACCGGAATGAGCAGCAGGCTCGAAGCGAACGTCGCCCACGCGTACAGGATGATCTGCAGGCCGACAGTGACGCGACCGCGCACGACGCCAAGCATTGGCACCCCCGCGTTCGCGTAATCGTCGCGGTACTTCATCGAAAGCGGCCAGTAGTGCGGCGGCGTCCAGAGGAAGATGATCAGGAAGAAGATCCAGGCCGGCCAATCGAGCGAACCGGTGACCGCAGCCCAACCGATGAGCACCGGGAAGCACCCGGCGATGCCGCCCCAGATGATGTTCTGCTCGCTGTGGCGCTTGAGCAGCAGCGTGTAGATCACCACGTAGAAGAAGATCGCCGCCGCCGAGAGCGCTGCCGCGAGCCAGTTCGTCGTGAGCCAGAGCCAAGCCACCGAAAGCACACCGAGCACCCAAGAGAAGACGAGGGCGTTTCGATCACTGATCTCGCCGGTGACGAGTGGCCGCTTCGAGGTGCGCTTCATGCGGCGATCCATGTCGCGGTCGATGTAGCAGTTGAACGAACCGGCCGAGCCCGCGCTCATCGCCCCGCCGAGCAGCGTGGCGAGCACGAGCCAGAGATTCGGCAACCCGCCCTCAGCCAGAATCATGGCCGGCACCGTCACCACCAGCAACAGCTCCATCACACGCGGTTTGGTGAGCGAAACGTAAGCCTTCACCGTGCGCGCGAAGCCGATCTTTTGCGGTCGGGCACCTGACTGAACTGAGGAGAGAGTTTCGGTGGACATCATGTACTATCGTACCCTCTCGCACGGTAGGCTTGTTCTGGTGCTCGGCAGGGCTGCGTCGAGCCTTCAAAAACTTGAGAGAGGCCGGTCAGTGGGCGAAGTATTGCAGTGGGATGAGCTCGACGATCGCGCGGTGGACACCGCGCGCGTGCTCGCAGCGGACGCGGTGGAAAAGGTTGGCAATGGTCACCCTGGCACCGCGATTAGTTTGGCTCCCGCGGCCTACCTGCTTTACCAGAAGGTGATGCGGCACGACCCGCGCGACACGAACTGGATCGGCCGCGACCGCTTCATTCTCTCGATCGGTCACAGCTCGCTCACTCAGTACGTGCAGCTGTACCTCGGAGGCTTCGGTCTCGAACTGGACGACATCGAGGCGCTGCGCAGCTGGGGGTCGAAGACTCCCGGCCACCCCGAATTCGGGCACACCGCTGGTGTCGAGATCACCACCGGCCCGCTCGGTCAGGGTCTGGCATCGGCCGTCGGCTTCGCGTACGCGCAGCGCTACGAGCGAGGCCTGTTCGATCCGGAGGCGGCACCCGGTACGAGCCCGTTCGACCATTACACCTACGTGATCGCAGGCGACGGCGACCTGCAAGAGGGCGTCACCTCGGAGGCTGCGTCGCTCGCCGGCCACCAGGAGCTCGGCAACCTGATCGCGATCTACGACTCGAACCAGATCTCGATCGAAGACGACACCGACATCGCCTACAGCGAGAACGTGCGCCAGCGCTACGAGGCATACGGCTGGCAGGTGCTCGAGGTCGACTGGCGCACCGGCAACGACATGAGCGCCGACGGTTACCGCGAAGACCTGCCCGCGCTTTACTCGGCAATCGAGAACGCGAAGGCCGAGTCGGGCAAGCCCACGCTCATCATCTTGAAGACCATTATTGGCTGGCCTTCGCCCGGCAAGCAGAACACGGGTGGCATTCACGGTTCGGCGCTCGGCGCTGACGAGCTCGCCGGCCTGAAGCGCGAGCTCGGCTTCGACCCCGAGCAGCACTTCGTGGTGGCTCCCGAGGTGATCTCGCACGCGCGCGGTCTCGTCGAGCGCGCCGCGGAAGACCGTGCGGCTTGGCAGGCGACCTTCGACGCATGGGCTGCGGCGAACCCCGAGCGCAAGGCGCTGCTTGAGCGCCTCGAAGCCGGCGAGCTTCCCGCAGGCGCCGACGAAGCACTGCCGGTCTTCGAAGCGGGCACCAGCGTCGCGACGCGCTCGGCAAGCGGCAAGGTGATCAACGCTCTCGCACCGATCATGCCCGAGCTCTGGGGCGGCTCAGCCGACCTCGCCGGCTCGAACAACACCACCATCAACGGCGCGCCCTCGTTCGTGCCCGCGCACCACTCGACCGGCAGCTGGAAGGGCGACCCGTACGGCCGAGTGCTGCACTTCGGTATCCGTGAGCACGCGATGGCCGCGATCATCAACGGCATCCAGCTGCACGGCAAGACCCGCAGCTACGCCGGAACCTTCTTGCAGTTCGCCGACTACATGCGCCCCGCGGTGCGCCTGGCTGCACTGATGAACGTGCCGAGCATTTTCGTGTGGACCCACGATTCGATCGGCCTCGGCGAGGACGGCCCCACGCACCAGCCCATCGAGCACCTGGCATCGCTGCGTGCGATCCCGAACCTTGCGATGGTTCGCCCCGCGGACGCGAACGAGGTCTCGGTCGCGTGGCACGAGACGCTCAGCCGCCACGCCGGCCCGACCGGCATCGCGCTGACTCGTCAGAACGTGCCCGTCTTTGCTCGCGGCGAGGGTGCGGCCGAGGGAGACACCTTTGCTTCTGCCGAGGGCGTGCGCCGTGGCGCCTACGTACTCGCAGAGTCGCCGACCGGAACCGTTGATGTGATCCTCGTTGCGACCGGTAGCGAGGTGCAGCTTGCCGTGACCGCCCGCGAACAGCTCGCCGCTGACGGCATCGGCGCTCGCGTCGTTTCGGCTCCCTGCCTCGAGTGGTTCGCCGAGCAGACCCCTGAGTACCGCGAATACGTGCTGCCCGCTGCCGTGACCGCGCGCGTGAGCGTCGAGGCCGGCATCGCGCTCGGCTGGCGAGAAATCGTCGGTGACCGTGGCCGCTCGGTCAGCATCGAGCACTTCGGCGCATCGGCCGACGCCGAGACCCTCTTCCGCGAATTCGGTGTCACTACCGAGGCCGTCGTGGCCGCCGCGAAGAACTCGCTCGCGGCCTAGGCCGCGCACTGCTATCGGAGGCACCAATGAGCAATCAACGCACCACCGAACTCAGCGAGGCCGGCGTCAGCATTTGGCTTGACGACCTCTCGCGCGCTCGCATCGACAGCGGCAATCTCGCCGAGGTGATCGCGACCCGGAACGTGGTCGGGGTCACCACGAACCCGACCATCTTCGCGAACGCGATCGGCGCGGGCACCGGGTACGGTGACCGCATTGCCGCCGCGGCTCTCGCCGGGTCCAGCGCTGAGCAGACCGTCTTCGAGCTGATGTGCGCCGATGTCGCCGACGCGTGCGACGTGCTTGCCCCTGTCTATGAGGCGAGCCATGGCCGAGATGGCCGCGTATCGATCGAGGTCTCCCCCGTGCTCGCGCGCGACACCGAGGGCACGATCGCCCAGGCTCGCGAGCTCTGGGCAAAGGTCGACCGCCCGAACGCGATGATCAAGATTCCCGCCACCGTCGAGGGTCTCGAGGCGATCAGCGAGGTCGTCGGCTCAGGGATCAGTGTCAACGTCACGCTCATCTTCAGCCTGACTCGCTACCGCCAGGTCATCAACGCGTACCTTGTCGGTCTCGAGCGCGCGCGCGCCGCGGGCCACGACATTTCGCAGATCCACTCAGTTGCTTCGTTCTTCGTGTCGCGCGTCGACACCGAGATCGACGGAAGGCTCACCGCGCTCGGCACTCCTGAGGCGCTCGCCTTGAAGTCTCAGGCGGGCCTGGCGAACGCTCGCCTCGCCTACGAGGTGTTCGAGCAGGGCTTCTCGAGCGAGCGAGCCCGCATGCTGCTCGACTTCGGTGCGAACCTGCAGCGCCCGCTCTGGGCGTCGACCGGCGTGAAAGATCCTGCCCTTCCAGACACGCTTTACGTGGCTGGCCTCGTAGCGGCAGACGTGGTCAACACGATGCCCGAGGCGACGCTGAATGCCTTCGCCGACCACGGCGAAACGGCGGGCGACACCGTGACCGATGCATACCGCGAAAGCGATCTCGTGCTAAACGCGCTCGACGGCCTCGGCATTGACTACAACGAAGTCACCGAACTGCTCGAGGTCGAGGGGCTGCAGAAGTTCGAGGCCTCGTGGGCTGAACTGCTGACGACAGTGGAGGGCGCGCTGGCGGAGGCCGCATGACGGTTCAGCTCAGCATCCAGAACGAGCTTGACCAGGCCACACAGGCGCCTCTTCAGCAGCTCTGCGAGGATCGCTTCGCGAGCAGGCTTCTTTCGCGTGACGAAACCCTCTGGGGTAAGGCTGCACGCGACGAAGCGTCGAAGCGCCTCGGCTGGGTAGACCCTTTTGCGGCAGCTGAGCAGGTACTCGAAGATGCGACCCAGCTTCGCGACGAGCTGCGGGCTCGCGGCATCGATCGCATCGTGCTCTGCGGCATGGGTGGGTCAAGCCTCGGCCCCGAGGTCATTGCGCGCGAAGCCGGAGTGCAGCTCACTGTGCTCGATTCAACGCACCCTGACGTCGTTCGTCGTGCGCTCACCGGCGCTCTGGCACGCACCGCGGTCGTGGTGTCGTCGAAGTCGGGTGGCACCATCGAGACCCGCTCGCACGCTGAGACTTTTCTTGCCGCCTTTCGTTCGGCGGGCCTCGATCCCAAGGCGCACGTGTTCTACGTCACCGACCCCGGATCGCCGCTTTCGAGCGAGGCTGAGCAGGGCTATCGCGTCTTTCTGGCAGACCCGAATGTGGGCGGTCGGTTTTCGGCGCTGACTGCGTTCGGTATTGTTCCGACAGTCCTCGCCGGGGCAGACATGGAACGCGTACTTTCAGAAGCACGAGCCGCGCACGAGTTGTTGTTCGCAGATTCCCCCGAGAACCCCGCGCTCAGGCTCGCCGCCGCAATTGCGGCAGCGCTGCCCGAGCGTTACGTGCTGCTGCTCAGCGAGAGCAGCGAAGGTGTCGACCAGAGCTGGGGCCTGAGCGACTGGATCGAGCAGCTCGTTGCCGAGTCAACGGGCAAGGAGGGCGTCGGTGTGCTGCCTGTCGCCCTGCCGGGTGGCGCGCACGAGCTCTTGACCCCTCCCCCTCACGCGATCGCCATCAGGCTCAATGCGGCTGCGAAAGACCAGACCACCGATATCGCACTGGTCGCCCCGCTCGGCGCGCAACTGCTGCTCTGGGAGGTAGCAACGGCGGCTCTCGGCCGCCTCATGCGTATCAATCCATTCGACCAACCTGACGTCGAGGCCGCAAAGGTTGCCGCTCGCTCGGCGCTGCAGCATGCAGCCGAATCGCTCGGTGATGCCGATGCGGCGCACGACGACGAACTGATCGAGCAGTTGCAACGACCCGTCTCGGCGAATGGCTATGTCGCGATCCAGGCGTTTGTCGACCGCGAGTCACCCCTCGGTGCCCGGGCCGTGCGCCTGCGCGAGCGCCTCGCCGCTGAGCTCGGCGTACCGGTGGCGCTCGGCTGGGGCCCTCGCTATCTCCACTCCACAGGCCAGCTGCACAAGGGGGGGCCGGCGCTTGGGGCCTTCGTGCAGCTCGTAGATGACTCGGCGACAGAGCTGCCTATCGGACTTGAGTCGACAGCAGGTTTTGGCGCGCTGATGAGTGCTCAGGCTCGCGGCGACCGCGAGGTACTCGAGGATCGCGGCAGAACGGTACTGAGGCTTGCACAGTAGCCGCAGAGCAAACAAGTAGTCGCAGAACAAAGAATGGGCCCCTCTCGGGGCCCATTCTTATTCAAGCAACTTACGCTGCTGTCGGAGCGGCACTGCCGCGGCGCTCGCGCAGCTTCTGCAGCGCCTGCTCGAGCAGTTCCTCGGCCTCTTCCGGCGTGCGGCGCTCCTTCACATAAGCGAGGTGCGTCTTGTACGGCTCGTTCTTCAGCAGCTCCGGCGGGTTCTGTCGGTCTCGACCGGCAGGCAGGCCGCTGTGCGGCGAATCGATCTGATCGGGAATCTCTTCCGGATCGACGTCTGCCGCAAAGTAGCGAACGGTTTCGTTGCCGAGAATGTCGTAGTACGGAACGGCGATGCGCTCTGCACGCACTCCATGATCCATCTCGCCCATAGGGCCCGAGCCAACTCGGGCTCCGCGAATCGCATTGCTGCCAGACACGTCACACCTTTCTGTGGACCGAAGTCCGTGAAGTAAATCCTGTTATTGCCTGATCGACCGCGTAATGCTCGGCCGATCGGCGCGCTACACCACCGAGAAGCGGGCGATCAGCCCGAGGCCGACGATCGCGGCGAACCACACGAGAGAAACGACAATCGTGATGCGGTTCAGGTTGCGCTCTGCGACACCGGATGAGCCGAGGCTCGAGGTGACGCCGCCGCCGAACATGTCTGATAGGCCGCCGCCCCTGCCCTTGTGCAACAGGATGAACAGAGTGAGCAGCAGGCTCGTGAGCACCAATACGCAGATCAGTGCGATCTTCAAAATGAGCACTAGAGCAGCCCTTTCAATGTATGCAAACCAACGACCAGTATAACGCTTAGGCGCCGGTCACGTGCTTCTTGAACTGCACGATGCGAGAAAACTCCTGAGAGTCGAGGCTTGCGCCACCGACGAGCGCACCATCGATGTTCGGCTGGCGCAAGAAGCCGGCCACGTTCTGGCTGGTCACCGAGCCCCCGTAGAGCACGCGCGTCTCGGCTGCGACCTTCGCGCCACGAAGTTCTGAGATGCGTGACCGCAGCGCTGCACACACGGACTCTGCCTGCTCGGCAGTCGCGGGCTCGCCGCTGCCGATGGCCCACACCGGCTCGTAAGCGACTACGAACGAAGCGTCCTTCGGCAGGCCGGCGATTGCAGCCTCGAGCTGCGCGAGGGGCACCGCAGCCGCACCCTGCTCTTCGAGATCTTCGGCGGTCTCGCCGACACAGATCATGGGAGTCATGCCCTGAGCCGCAACTGCGCTGGCCTTTGCCGAGACGATCTCGTCGCTCTCGCCGTGCCCATGGCGGCGCTCCGAGTGACCGACGAGCACATAGCGGGTGTCGAGCTTCGCGAGAAACTGGGCCGAGACGTCGCCGGTGTAAGCGCCCGAAAGGTGCGGCGACACGTCTTGCGCGCCCAGCGCGAGCGAGAGCTTATCTGCCGCGAGCAGGGTCTGCACCGAACGTAGGTCGGTGAACGGAGGGAACACCGCTACCTCGACACCCGAGAAGTCGTGCTTCACGTCTTTCAAAGACCACGCGAGCTTCTGCACGAGGGCGATGGCCTGCAGATGATCGAGATTCATCTTCCAGTTGCCCGCGATCAGGGGCACGCGCGCGGCAAATTGCTCTTGAGTCTCGGCCTGCTGCTCTGCCATGGGTGCTGATTCGGTCACGTCGTTCTGCTGCTCGCTCACGCAAGCACCTCCAATCCAGGAAGACTCTTGCCCTCGAGATATTCGAGGCTTGCCCCACCACCGGTCGAGATGTGGCCGAACTGCTCATCGGCGAAGCCGAGCGCGCGCACAGCGGCAGCTGAATCGCCGCCGCCGACGACCGTGAAGCCATCGGTCTCGGTGAGTGCGCGAGCGACAGTGCGGGTACCCTCGGCGAAGGCCTGCATCTCGAACACACCCATCGGCCCGTTCCAGAACACCGTCGATGAGTTCTCGATCACCTCGGCAAAGGCCTGAGCCGAGGCCGGGCCGATATCGAGGCCGAGCCCCGACTCGCCGAAACTGCTGCTCTCGATCGCGTCTGCGGCAACGACCTCGTGCGCCGCATCAGCGGCGAAGGCCTCGGCAACCACGATGTCGGTTGGGAGCACGATCCGAACGCCAAGTCGGTCGGCATCGGCGAGGTAGCCGCGCACCGTCTCGAGCTGGTCTGCCTCAAGCAGACTGGAGCCAACCTTGTGGCCCTGTGCCGCGAGAAAGGTAAAGAGCATGCCACCGCCGATCAACAGGGTGTCGACGCGCTCGAGCAGGTGCGAGATCACACCCAGCTTGTCGCTCACCTTCGAACCGCCGAGCACCACGGTGTACGGGCGCTCCGGTGACTCGGTGAGTCGTCTCAGCACCTCGAGTTCGCCTGCCACGAGACGGCCCGCGGCGCTCGGCAGCAGCTGAGCGAGATCGTAGACGCTCGCCTGCTTGCGGTGCACCACCCCGAAGCCGTCAGAGACGAAAGCTTGACCGAAGACGGCAAGCTGCTCGGCGAAGGCCCTGCGGGTCGCGTCGTCCTTGCTCGTCTCCCCCGCGTTGAAACGCAGGTTCTCGAGCAAAACCACATCGCCGTCCTCGAGCGCCGCGACAGCAGCAGTAGCAGCGGCACCGACGGTCTCGGGAACGAAACCAACGGGGCTACCGAGCAGCTCGGCCATGCGCACAGCCACGGGCTGCAGCGAGTACTTCGCCTCAGGCTCACCGTTCGGCCGGCCGAGGTGGCTGATCAGCACGACGCGGGCCCCGGCCTCGCGAAGCTCGCGAATCGTCGTGAGCGAAGCCCGGATGCGGCCGTCGTCGGTGATCACCCCCTCTTTCAGCGGAACATTCAGGTCGCAACGAACGACGACCGTCTGTGAACGCAGGTCACCCAGTGACTCAAGTGTGCGCATCGCTTGATGTGATCCTTTCGGAAAGAAACTGGACTAGATCAGGCCGGGAGTCTGCGCGCGAGCCGCATCGAAGCGCTTCGCAACGTCGGCCCAGTTGGCGATGTTCCAGAACGCGCTCACGTAGTCGGCGCGAACGTTGAGGTAGTCGAGGTAGTAGGCGTGCTCCCACACATCGAGCATCAGCAGCGGAACGGTGCCTGCGGGCAGGTTGCCCTGCTGGTCGAAGAGCTGCACGACGTTTGCGCGCTGACCGAGCGCGTCCCATGCAAGCACGGCCCAGCCGCTGCCCTGCACGCCCATGGCGGTAGCGGTGAAGTGAGCCTGAAACTTCTCGAACGAGCCGAAGTACTCATCGAGAGCGGCTGCCAGCTCGCCCTCGGGGCGCTCGCCACCCTCGGGCGACAGGTTGTTCCAGAAGATCGTGTGGTTGACGTGGCCGCCAACGTTGAACGCGAGATCTTTCTCGAGCTTGTTCACGTTTGCCAGGTTGCCGCTCTCGCGTGCCTCCGCAAGCGCGTCGAGGGCTGCGTTCGCCCCGGTAACGTATGCCTGGTGGTGCTTGTCGTGGTGCAGCTGCATGATCTTGCCGCTGATATGCGGCTCAAGCGCGGCGTAATCGTAGGGCAGTTCGGGAAGAGTGTACGCAGACATCGAGTGCTCCATTCGTGGGATGTGTTCAATCTAAAGCTATCGCGCGTCGGCGCTTAACTACACATCAATTTCTTCGGGCAGGTTCGCGTCGGTGCCAGGAATGCCCTGTTGCTCAGCCGACTTATCGGCCAACGCAAGCAGGCGCCTGATTCGGCCAGCAATCGCGTCTTTCGTCAGCGGCGGCTCGGCTTTCGTGCCCAGTTCGTCGAGACTTGCGTCGCGGTGAGTGAGACGAAGTTCGCCTGCGTAGCGAAGGTGTTCAGGCACATCGTCGGCGAGGATCTCAAGAGCTCGTTCGACTCGGGCACATGCCGAAACCGATGCCTGCGCGCTACGACGCAGGTTCGCGTCGTCAAAGTTCACGAGGCGGTTAGCGGTATTGCGGGTCTCGCGGGCTTTGCGAAGCTCGTCCCACTTCGCCTGCGCCTGCACTGCGCCCATGATGCCGAGCATCTGGCCGATGACCTCACCGTCGCGAATGAGCACCTTGTGCTGGCCTCGGATCTCTCGGCTCTTCGCCTGCACACCGAGGCGGCCTGCCGCGCCGACGAGCGCCATCGCGGCCTCGTTCGTTGGACACAGAATCTCGAGGCTCGCCGAGCGCCCCGGAGGGGTCACTGAGCCGCGCGCGAGAAACGCGCCCCGCCAGATGGCGGCAAGTTCTGCGGGCGAGCCGGTGGTGAGGCGGTTTGGAAGCCCGCGAATCGGACGACGCTTCTGATCGAGCAGGCCAAGCTGACGAGCAAGGGTCTCGCCCTCAAGCACACGCACGACGAACTGGGGCGAGCCTGGCCGAGTCGAGGCCGCCGGCATCTGCTTTGCGTCTGAGCGCACGCCGTACAGCTCTGCAAGATCTTTTCGCACTCGCTGCACGATCGCTGGCGTGTGCAGCTCGGCCTCGAGGGCGATCCGGCCCGAAATCGTGTGCAGCCCACCAGCGAGACGCAAAACTGTTGCGAGTTCGCTCATTCGCTCGCCCACTTGCTGCGAGACCACGCGAACCAGTTCGTTCTTCACGTCAGGGGTCGAGGGCAATCCGATTCCTTTCAAAGGGTGTCTAGAAAATGCGAATCTGGGCAGCGCTATTCGCGGCCAAGATCACGGTGGCGCAAGCTCACGTGCACTCCCGGCAATGAGGCGAGTCGGTCTGCGAGCTCGCGTGCCATGGCAACTGAACGGTGCTTGCCGCCGGTACAGCCTACAGCGAGTGAGACGTGTCGTTTGTTCTCTCGCTGGTAACCGGCGAGCATCGGCTCGAGCGCTGCGACGTAATTCTCAAGAAATTCCTGTGCGCCCTCGCGGCTCATGACGAACTCTTTGACCTCGGCGTCAACGCCCGTCAGGGGCCGCAATTCGGTCTCCCAGAACGGGTTCGGCAAGAACCGCATGTCTGCCATCAGGTCGACATCGGTAGGGGTGCCGTACTTGAATCCGAAGCTCTGCACCGACAGCTGCAGGCCGGGCGTGTCTTCGTCGCTGAACAGCTCTCGGGTCGCTGTCGAAAGCTCATGCACGTTGTAGCGCGATGTGTCGATGACCACGTCGCTTGACGCGCGCAACTCTTGCAGTCGCTCTCGCTCGAGACGAATGCCGTCGTATAGGCTGCCGGCCTGCGCCTGGAACGGCTGGGGCCTGCGCACCGACTCGTAGCGACGCACCAAGGTCTCGTCGGTGGCGTCGAGAAACACGACGCGCACCGTCGCGTTCTCTCGCAACTGCGCGACGGTGTCTTGAATCTCTTCGAAGAGGTCGCGTCCGCGCACATCGATCACCGCGACGATTCGCGGCAGTGCCCCGCCCGAGCGGTCTGCCATGTCGGCGAGCGTCTTGAGCATTGCGAGGGGCAGGTTGTCGACGACGTACCAGCCGAGGTCTTCGAGCGCGTTGGCGACGGTGCTTCGACCGGCGCCAGACATGCCGGTGACGATCAAAATCTCCTGCTTTGTGCCCTGCTCGGTCACGGCTCTTCCTCTCCGCGCGACACGCGCTCACTGCCTTGTTCTAGCTTAGCGCTCGCGCCGCTTTCGGCGAGGCGGGAAAGGATCTGCGTCGCGAGCTGCAGCCCCACCCCCGGGGCGCTCGAAATCTCGTCAAGGCTGGCCTCGCGAAGCCGCGCCACCGAGCCGAAGTGCTTCAGCAGCGCCTGTACTCGTTTGGGCCCGAGCCCAGGAATCTCGGAGAGCTGGCTCGCGATGGCGGTGCTGCGGCGCTGACGCTGGAACGTGATCGCGAAGCGGTGGGCTTCGTCGCGCACGCGCTGCACCAGAAACAGCGCCTCGCTGGCGCGCGGCAACACCACGGGAAAAGGATCGTCGGGCAGCCAAAGCTCTTCGAGCCGCTTCGCGACCCCGGTCAGCGCGATGTCGTCGATGCCGGCTTCGTCGAGCGCGCGTTTCGCCGCGGCGACCTGCGGCGCACCGCCGTCGACGATGAGCAGTTGAGGTCGATCTCGGTATCGGCCGTCGGGCAACTCACCGGACTGCGCGAGCTGGTTCAGCTGGGCAGCCCTGCGTGAGACCACCTGGTAAATGCTGTCGGTGTCGTCGGTCGTCTGTTCGATGCGGTACTTGCGGTAGGCGCCCTTGGCGGGCAGCGCGTCTTCGAACACGACGAGCGAGGCCACCACCCCGGTGCCCTGCAGGTGCGACACATCGATGCACTCGATGCGAAGCGGTGGCTCGGTCATGTCGAGTGCCTGCTGCAGCTCACTGAGTGCGTCGGTGCGGGCAGAGATGTCTGCTGCACGCTTCAGCTTGTAACGCAACAGGTGCTCACCCGCGTTGAGCACCGCGCGATCCATGAGCCCGGCTTTGTCACCGCGCTCGGGAATCTGCACGCGCACCCGGCCTCCGCGGGGGCGCCTCGCCCGCAGCGCTTGCTCGAGCGCCTCGGCATTGTCTGGCAGCATGGGCACCAGAATCTGCGGTGGTGGCTCGCGCTCCCCCTCGTAGGCAGACTGGATCACCTGCTCGAGCAGCGCACTCGGCGAGTCATCGAGCTCGACGTCGACGAGCCAGCTGCGCTCGCCCCTGATACGCCCGCCTCGAATGATGAACTGGTGCGCGGCCGCAGAGAGCTCGTCGTGCCGTAGGCCGAACACGTCTGCGTCGACGTCGAGGCCGAGCGCCACCGAGTTGCGCTCCATCACGTGCTGCACCGCCGCCACCTGGTCGCGCAGCCGCGCAGCGTCTTCGTAGCGCTGCTCCGCGGCCGCGTCGCGCATCGCGCGCTGCAGTTGCTTCAGCGCCCTGTCGTCTCCACCCGCCAGAAACGCGACGAGCTCACCGACGCGCTCACGATGATCTTCAATACTGATGAGCCCCGAACACGGCCCGTGACAGCGCCCGATCTGGCCCGCAAGACATGGCCTTCCGGTCTGCCTCGCGCGGCGGTAGTCGGCGTCGTTGCAGGTGCGAATCGGAAACGCCTGCTGCAGCAGAGCGGTCATCTCGCGCAGCAACCAGACCTTGGGGTACGGGCCGAAGTAGCGCGCACCCCTGATCTTGTCGTTGCGCGTGATCAGCAATCGCGGGGCCTCTTCACGCAGCGTGACGGCAAGATACGGGTAGGTCTTGTCGTCTTTGAACTGTACGTTGAACGGCGGCTGAAACTCCGTGATCCAGGTGTGCTCGAGCACGAGCGACTCGGTGTCTGTCGCGACGACCGTCCAATCGAGTCGGGCGGCCAGCGCGAGCATGCGCTGCGTGCGGGGCTGAATCGAGCGCAGCGGCTGAAAGTAGTTCGCGAGACGCGCGCGCAGGTTCTTTGCCTTGCCGATATAGAGCACCCGACCGTGACGGTCGCTGAAGCGATACACCCCAGGGCTCGTCGGAATCTCGCCCTGGGCAGGGCGAAACGAGTCTCGGTGATCCTCTTCGCGAATCAACGCTTGCCGACCCCCGGATGCTTCGCGAGCGACTCGGCGAGAAACCTGCCGGTGTGGCTCTCGGAGTGCGTCGCCAACTGCTCTGGTGTGCCGGTTGCGAGAATCGTGCCACCGCCGCTGCCGCCTTCTGGGCCGAGATCGATCACCCAGTCGCAACTGCGAATCACGTCGAGATTGTGCTCGATCGTGATCACCGTGTTGCCCTTGTCTACGAGTCCGTTCAGCACGAGCAGCAGTTTACGTACGTCTTCGAAGTGCAGACCTGTGGTCGGTTCGTCGAGCACATAGATGCTGCGCCCGTTCGAGCGCTTCTGCAACTCGGTCGCGAGCTTGACGCGCTGCGCCTCACCGCCCGACAGTGTCGTGGCGCTCTGCCCGAGCCTGACGTAGCCGAGACCCACGTCGACGAGTGTCTTGAGGTAGCGGTGGATGCTCGAGATCGGCTCGAAAAACTCGGCCGCCTCGGCGATGGGCATGTCGAGTACCTCGCTGATGTTCTTGCCCTTGTAGCGAACCTGCAGCGTCTCGCGGTTGTATCGTTCACCCCCGCAGACCTCGCACGCGACGTAGACGTCTGGCAAGAAGTTCATCTCGATCTTCAGCGTGCCGTCGCCGGAGCATGCCTCGCAGCGGCCGCCCTTCACATTGAAGCTGAAGCGCCCGGGCAGGTAGCCGCGAATCTTCGCCTCCTGCGTTTCGGCGAAGAGGTTGCGAATCTTGTCGAACACGCCCGTATAGGTTGCGGGGTTCGATCGCGGAGTGCGCCCGATCGGCGCCTGATCGACGTGCACGACCTTGTCGAGGTGCTCGAGCCCGGTCACCCTCGTGTGTTTGCCAGGCACCTGCCTTGCCCCGTTGAGCTGGTTGGCGAGCACGCGGTACAGAATGTCGTTCACGAGCGTGCTCTTGCCGCTGCCGCTGACGCCCGTGACCGCGGTCATGACACCGAGCGGAAAGGTTGCGTCGACGTCTTTGAGGTTGTTGGATCGCGCGCCGATGACCTTCAGCTCGCGACCCTTCTCGCGCTTGCGGCGCTTCTTCGGAGTCTCGATTGCGCGCCGCCCGGTGAGGTAGTCGGCGGTGATCGAGGCGTCGTTTGCAAGCATCGACGCGTAGTCGCCAGAGTGCACCACGGTGCCGCCCTCAACACCGGCGCCTGGGCCGATGTCGACGATCCAGTCGGCTGCTTCGATCGTCTCTTCGTCGTGCTCGACCACGATGAGGGTGTTACCGAGGTCGCGCAGCTTGACCAGCGTCTCGATGAGGCGACGATTGTCACGCTGGTGCAGGCCGATGCTCGGCTCGTCGAGCACGTAGAGCACACCGGTGAGCCCCGAACCGATCTGCGTGGCGAGACGAATGCGCTGCGCCTCGCCGCCGCTCAAGGTGCCAGCAGCGCGGGCGAGGGTGAGGTAGCCGAGGCCAACCTCGATGAGAAAGTTGAATCGCAGGCGAATCTCACGCAGCACCTGTGCGGCGATCTTAGCCTCGCGCTCGCTCAGCTGCACATCTGCGAAGAAGCGCTGCGCGTCAGTGAGGCTGAACTCGCCAACGCCCGAGATCGACTCGCCGTTCACGGTGACCGCGAGCACCTCTGGCTTCAACCGCTGACCGTGGCAGGCATGACACGGCACCTCGCGCAAGAACTCAGCCCAGCGCTCGCGGCGCGAATCGCTCTCGGCCTCGGCATACTGCCGCTCGATGAACGGGATCACGCCCTCGAAGCCGCTCGAGTACTTCACCTCACGGCCAAAGCGGTTCTTCCAGCGCACGTTGACCTTGAAATTGTTGCCGTAGAGCACGGCATCGCGCACATCTTCGGGCAGCTTGCCCCATGGCGTCGTGAGCTTGAAATCGAGGTCGCTCGCAAGCCCGCGAAGCAGCTTCTCGTAGTAGTTGTAGAGGCTCTTGCCCTGGCTCGTCCAGGGAACGATGACCCCGTCGGCGATGCTGAGCTGGGGGTCACCGAGCACGAGGTCTTCGTCGACAGACATGCTCGTGCCAAGCCCCGAACACGTGGGGCAAGCCCCGAACGGAGCGTTGAACGAGAAGGTGCGTGGCTCGATCTCGGTGAGCGAGACCGGGTGCCGGTTCGGGCAGCTCAGGCTCTCGCTGAACGTTTGGGTGCGATCGCTCGCCTTCTCGTCGCGATCAACGAAGTCGATCGTGACGAGGCCCTTCGCGAGCTTCAGCGCTGTCTCAAGCGAGTCGGTGAGGCGCCCGAGGCCATCGGGGCTCGCGACCAGGCGATCCACCACTACCGAAATATCGTGCTTGACCTGCTTCTTGAGCGTCGGCGGTTCGCTCAGCTGCACCATTTCGCCGTCGACTAGAGCACGCGAATACCCGCTTGCCGCGAGGTCTTGCAACAGGTCGACGAACTCGCCCTTCTTCTTACTCACGACGGGGGCGAGCACCTGATAGCGCGTGCGCTCGGGCAGCTCCATCAGCGTGTCGGCGATCTGCTGCACGGTCTGCGACCGAATCTGCTCGCCGCAAATCGGGCAGTGAGGAATGCCGATGCGCGCCCAGAGCAGGCGCATGTAATCGTAGATCTCGGTGATCGTGCCGACCGTTGAGCGCGGGTTGCGGTTCGTCGACTTCTGNNCTGGCCGAGAAACTGGCGGGCATAGGCGCTCAGGCTCTCAACGTAGCGACGCTGCCCCTCGGCGAAGATCGTATCGAACGCGAGGCTCGACTTGCCACTGCCCGACAGGCCGGTGAAGACCACCATGGAGTCGCGCGGAATCGCGAGGTCGACATTCTTCAGATTGTGCACTCGTGCGCCCTGCACGCTGATCTGGGCGTGCGCCGCCGAGGAACGAATCGGGGTGGTCTTCTCTGCTGCAGAACTCTTCGAACTCACTCCCCCAGCTTAGTCGAGCAAACCACAAAACTCGAAGATATGTTCGATGAATTCTGCTGAGAGCGTCACACTCCTGGGTCTCACGACAGCGGCCGGCTATTCGGAGGCCGACGCTAGGCTTTGAGGCATGCGCACCCAACTCATCAGAACCGCGACGAAGCGGCTCGACTCCTTTCACGCCGCGTCGTATTTCTCGCCGATCGTGACCGCACACCTCGAAGACGCAGGTCTGCCCCGGCCCGCTCACTATTTCGCCGCTCGAGGTTGTGCGCTCGGGCCTGCATCGGCAGAGCTCGTGGCCTCGACCTTCTTTCCGTTCAACCCAGAGCTCGTCGCGCGGGTGGTGCCGGGCTGCTGGAGTGCCGTCTCTCCAGAGCGGGTGCTTGCGACGCGACTTGACGGGGTTCGCGCGTTGGTCGCTTCGCTTGCGGCATCTGTTGCCTCGCAAGAGAGCGAGGATCGCGCCTCGACTCTCGAGCAGGCAGCCATTCGGGTGCGCCGCAACCTTGCGCCGGTCATCGAAGCGCAGCCGGTATCTGGCCGAGCGCTCTATGCAGCCCATCGCTCCGCACTCGGCGAGGAGTACGCCCGTGCTGACTCTGAGGATCCACTCTTCGCACTGTGGGTGACCACCACCCTGCTCCGAGAGTTTCGAGGCGACGGGCATGTGGCCGCCCTCATCGCGCATGGACTCTCGGGGCTCGAGGCGAGCGTGCTCGACTGTGCTACCGGGCGGGCCTGGCGACCCAGTTCGGCACGCCGGTCGCGGGGCTGGAGCGACGATACGTGGCGCGAGACAGCCGCTGCGCTGTCGGCTCGCGGTCTGCTGACCGACGAGAGCGATCTCGCAGAACTCACGGACTCGGGCACGCAGCTCAAAGAGCGCATCGAGGCGGCAACCGACGCTTCGGTCGCTACCGCGTGGTCCGCTGTCAGCGACAATGCGCTTGCCGAGATTCGCGAAGACGCGAAGCTGATCGCCGAGGCCGTCACTGCGGCGCGCTTGATACCCCAGAAGCTGTTCGGGCGCGAGAGCGGCTGAGATCGCCAGCCGAAGTCTGTCATGCGAGGTCACCTGCATTCATGATCGCCATCATGCGAGATTTCGCTGGTGAATCTGGCTCAGCCCGGTCGAATGCAGTAAGAAGAGTGCTCGCATAGCTGCTTGGTCGGACGCGTCACGGGGCTCGTCGCCGGCCGCCGCCTGTTCGAAGAACGCGCGCGCCCACGCGCGGTCGTCGGCCTTGAGCGTGCGACCGCCCTGCCGCTCCCAAACGACGACAAAGGACCGCGCACCGATCATGGTGGCCACCTGTCTCGCTCTCGCAATGAAGACCAGCGGAAACGTCGCCGGACCAAGGTCTTCGGTTTCGTGCAGCTGATGCGGATCGCTTGGGTGGTCGTTCATCGGCATGATCGGTTCGATCAGCTTCTGCCCTTCGTCGAAGAAGAACAGCCAGACCTGGCGCTGGATGGCAGCGGTCAGCAGATAGCTGAGCCTGTCGCGCAGTTGCGCGTCGGTCTTGACAGGCAGCCGAGGGTTCGGAGCATCAGGATCATACGTGAGCGCAGTGGCTGACGAAAGGGGCTGTGTGTGAGATTTGCGAGTCATGCCACCACCCTGCACTCGCCGGGTATCTCGGTAACCAGGTTTCCTGAAATCCACTGAAATCTGTGGAAAAGCCGCACTGACCGAGGGGTGTGAGCGACAAGCAGTTTGCCCGAGCACGTGCCGGGGCAAACCAGCTAGAGCGCCTAGCGGTGCCCAGCCTGATCCATGCTACGAAGCTCACGCTTGAGTTCAGAGACTTCGTCTCTCAGGCGGGCGGCGAGCTCGAATTTCAGCTCTTCGGCAGCCGCAAGCATCTGCGCAGTGAGGTCAGCGATGAGCTCCTCGAGCTTTGCCGAGCCCTCAGCGCCGATCGCGCCCACGCGCGCGGCGGCCTTCCCTTTCGCGCGCTGCGACGACCCGCCCTTGCGCTGCGCGTGGGCGCCCGTGCGCGAGAGCAGGTCTTCGGTGTCTGCCGCCTCGCGGCCGAGCACTTCGGTGATGTCACCGATCTTCTTGCGCAGCGGCTGCGGGTCGATGCCGTTCGCTTCGTTGTAAGCAATCTGCTTCTCCCGGCGGCGCTCGGTTTCTTCGATTGCGAGGGTCATCGAACGCGTAATGTTATCGGCATACATGTGCACCTCGCCCGATACGTTTCGGGCCGCGCGGCCGATCGTCTGAATGAGCGAGGTGCTAGAGCGCAGAAAGCCCTCTTTGTCGGCGTCGAGAATTGACACGAGCGAGACCTCGGGCAGGTCGAGGCCTTCACGCAGCAGGTTGATACCGATCAGCACGTCGAAGACACCGGCACGCAGTTCGGTCAAGAGTTCAACGCGGCGTAGGGTATCAACATCGCTGTGCAGGTAGCGCACTCGAACGCCCGCCTCTTCCATGAAGGTGGTGAGCTGCTCTGCCATCTTTTTCGTGAGGGTCGTCACGAGCACTCGCTCGTCGCGCTCGGCCCGAATTCGAACCTCTTCGAGCAGGTCGTCGATCTGGCCCTGCGAGGGCTTGACGACAATCTTTGGGTCGATGAGACCTGTCGGTCGAATGATCTGCTCGACCACGCCATCTGCGAGGTCGAGCTCGTACTTGCCCGGGGTCGCCGAGAGGTACACCGTCTGCCCCACCCGGTCTTTGAACTCGCTGAACTTGAGCGGTCGGTTGTCGAGCGCGCTCGGAAGTCGAAACCCGTGGTCGACGAGCGTACGCTTGCGCGACGCGTCACCCTCGTACATCGCGCCGATCTGCGGAACGGTCACGTGCGACTCGTCGATCACGACGAGAAAGTCATCGGGAAAGTAATCGAGCAGGCAGTGCGGTGCCTCGCCCGGCTTGCGGCCGTCCATGTGCATCGAATAGTTCTCGATACCAGAACAGAACCCGATCTGCTCCATCATCTCGAGGTCGAAGGTGGTGCGCATGCGCAGACGCTGCTCCTCGACGAGCTTCGATTGCTGCTTCAGCACCGCGGTGCGCTCGTCGAGCTCTAAGGAGATGTCTCGCATCGCACGATTCATGACCTCGCGGCTGGCCACGTAGTGCGATCCCGGAAACACGGACACCGTATCGACCTGCTTGATCACGTCGCCCGTCACCGGGTGCAAATAGTAGAGCGCCTCGATCTCGTCGCCGAAGAACTCAACGCGCACGGCAAGCTCTTCGTACATTGGAATGATCTCGACGGTGTCGCCCCGCACCCTGAAATTGCCGCGTACGAACTCGATGTCGTTGCGCTGGTACTGCATGTCGACGAAGCGGCGCAGCAGCACGTCGCGGTCGAGCCGGTCGCCGACCGCGAGCGGCACCATTGCCTCGTAGTACTCCTCAGGCTTGCCGAGGCCATAGATGCACGACACGGTCGACACGACCACCACGTCGCGCCGGGAGAGCAGCGCATTCGTGGTCGAGTGTCGCAGTCGCTCAACCTCTGCGTTCACCGAGCTGTCTTTCTCGATGAAGGTATCGGTCTGAGGTACGTAGGCCTCCGGCTGGTAGTAGT
>DDEV01000126.1:0-45360 GCA_002336855.1 Leucobacter sp. UBA1945
GCTCTCGCGGCCGGGCCAGGGACAGGGCCGGTGGCCTCGGCCGTGCTCGTGCGAGTGGCGCGTTCGGCTCGCGATGCCGACGCCCACCAGCTGCTCTATGCGGTGCACGTGCCTGGGCAGGGGGTTTCTCCGGTCATCGTGCCGGTGCCGCACGGCTTTCAGCTGCCCGGCGTGGGCACAGGTGCGTGGCTGGTGCTGAACTCGCAAATGCCGGCGTTTGCGAGCTTCTATGACGCGAGCTTCGAACAGCATCAGGCCGCCGCAGATGATCCCGCGCTGCAGCAACTGACCCGGGTGCAACGTGGGCTTGCCGTGCCGGGTCGCCACTACTGGTTGCCAGTGGTGATCGCGGTGGCGACGGCGCTCGTTTCGTGGGGGCTGCTCACTCTCGCCATCGCGCTGCTCGCGTAGCGTCTGCTCTGTAGACTATTGCCGTGGTGAATGTAGAGATTCAGGGCAAGGTCTATGCGCCTACCGCCCCATACCTTGTCGGTCGTGAGAAGGTGCGCGAGTTCGCTCGCGCGGTGCTGAGCGATGCTCCGCTGCACCACGACCCCGAGGCGGCCCGTGCGGCGGGCTACTCCGATGTCGTCGCCCCACCGACCTTTGCGATTGTGGTGCAAGACGCGACGCTGCAGCAGCTGCTCTCTGACGAAGAAGCCGCGGTCGATTTCTCGCGCGTCGTGCACGGCGATCAGCGCTTCACCTACAGCCGCCCGATCGTCGCCGGCGACGAGCTGACCGGCGTCATGACAGTGACGAGCGTGAAGCAGCTCGGCGGCAACAGCATGGTCACGTCGTCGACCGAAGTGAGCGACGCTACTGGCGCCCACGTGGTCACGGCGATCTCGACCCTCGTGGTTCGCGCGGCAGAAGGAGACGCAGCATGACCGCCCCCGTGTTCGAACAGCTCGCAGTGGGCGATGTCGTCGTCGAGCGTGAGCTGCACTTCACCCGCGACACGCTGGTGCGCTACGCAGGTGCCTCTGGCGATTTCAACACGATTCACTACCGTGACGACATTGCGACCTCGGTCGGTCTGCCCGGCGTGATCGCTCACGGCATGCTCACGATGGGCGCCGCGGCATCTCCGGTTGCCGAATGGATCGGCGCCGCAGGTGCGGTCAGCGACTACCAGGTGCGCTTCACCCGGATGGTGCCGGTCGACGGCACAGACGGAGCCGACGTCACCGTGACGGCGACTGTGGGCGCGCTCGATGCCGACGCGCGCACCGCACGCATCGACCTGAAGGTCGTCTTCGGCGGCCAGACCGTGCTCGGCAAGAGCCAGCTAGTGGTGGCGTTCGCGTGACCACTCGTCTCGCAGAACTGACGACCATGCGGGTCGGCGGCCCCGCCGAGCGCGTGCTCACCGCCCACACGAAAGACGAGCTCGTGCAGCATGCGCTCGAGCTCTGGGGCTCGGGCGAACCTTGGTTGTTGCTCGGAGGCGGCTCGAACACGGTGGTGTGTGACGAGGGCTACCCCGGCACCGTGCTGCTCGTTCGCAATGCGGGTGTCGACCGGGTGGTCGAAGACGACGCGGACGGGCACGTTCGGCTGCGCGTGCAGGCCGGTCAAGACTGGGATGCGCTCGTCGCGTTCTGCGTCGAGCAGGGCTGGTCGGGCATCGAGGCGCTCTCGGGCATTCCCGGGCTCGCGGGTGCGGCGCCCATTCAGAACATCGGCGCCTACGGCGCAGAGCTCGGCGACGTGCTTCACTCGATCGAGTTTCTCGACGCCGAATCCGGCGAAGTCGTGCGACTCTCTGCGGCAGACCTCGAGCTCGGTTACCGCGACTCGGCCATCAAGCGCGGCCGCGAGGGCGTCGTGCTCTCGATCGACCTGGTGCTGCAGGCCAGCGACTCGGGCCTTTCTGCGCCGATCGCCTATGCGCAGCTCGCGAACGCGCTTGGCGTCGAGCTGGGGGAGCGCGTGCCGCTCCGCTCGCTTCGCGAGGCTGTGCTCGCGCTTCGGGCTTCGAAGGGCATGGTGCTCGACCCCGAAGATCACGACACGTGGAGCGCAGGGTCGTTCTTCACGAACCCCATCGTGTCTGAGCAGTTCGCCAGAACCATGCCAGACGATGCGCCGCGCTTTCTGATGGCAGACGAAGAGCCCGAAGACGTCGCGATCTCGTTCGAAGACCTCGAGCGCGGCGTCGAGCCGCCGGTGCAGGCAGAAGAGGCGCCGCGCCAGGTGAAACTCTCTGCGGCCTGGCTGATCGAGCACTCGGGCGTGCGAAAGGGCTTTCGTATTCCAGGGTCGGGTGCGTCGATCTCGTCGAAGCATACGCTCGCGATCACGAACCGGGGCGCGGCGTCGGCAGACGACGTGGCGCAGCTCGGGCGATTCGTGGTGCAGCGAGTGCAGCAGGAGTTCGGGGTGCTGCTTCACCCAGAACCGAACCTGTATGGGCTCGAGCTGTAGCGGTCACTAGCGGTCACTGCATGTGGGTGCCACCGTTCACGTCGGTGGTGGTCCCGGTGATGAACCCCGCGTCCGGCGCGGTGAGAAAGGCGACCGTGTAGGCGACGTCGGCCGCGCTGCCCAGACGCCCGACCGGGATGAGCTTGCGGTACTCCTCGTTGTAGGCGTCCGAGGTCATCGCGACCATGCCCGAATCGATGCGGCCCGGAGCGACCGCGTTCACCGTCACCCCGGAGTCCGCCAGCTCGCGCGCGAACGCGCGTGTGATTCCGAGCACGCCGGCCTTGGTGGTCGCGTAGTGCACTCCGCCGATGCGTCCGCCGTTGCGGCCAGCGAGGGAGGACATATTGACGATGCGCCCGTACCCGGCGTTCTTCATCGCCGGCGCAAGCGCCTGTATGCCGAGGAAGACTCCGGTCAGGTTCACATCGAGCACGGCCTGCCACTCTGGCAGCGGAATATCGAGACCGTCGAGTTTCAGCCCATTGTGCTTCGGTGAGATCCCAGCGTTGTTCACCAACACACTCGGTTCGCCGAACTTCTCACGCGCACGTTCGCGCAGCGCGGCCCAGCTCTCGGCGCTCGTGACATCGTGGGGGACGGTGATGAGGTTCGACGCGCCTGCATGCGTACCGTTCTGTTCGAGCGCGATGAGAAGCCGATCGAACGAAGCGCTCTCGAGATCGCCGGCGATCACGCGATCGCCTCGGCGCAGCAGCGACTCGACGATGGCGCTTCCGAGGCCACCGGCGGCACCGGTGACGACAGTGATATTCGGGTGGGTGGGCATGGTGTCTCCTGCTTCCGGTCTTTCGAGACTCAGTCGAATCGGATGATCTGTCTCAGCGCGGCTCCACGGCTGAGTTCATCCATGGCTTCACTGATCTGCTCGAGCTCAATGGTCGACGAGACCAACAGCTCGAGCGGCAGACGATGTTCGCGCCACATGCGCGCATAGACCGGAATGTCGTTCGCCGGGATCGCCGATCCCAGATAACTGCCGATCACCGTGCGGGCCTCTGCGGTCAGCAGCAGGGGCGCGATCTCGCTGCGGGCATCCTGCCTGGGCAACCCCACTGTGACGGTTCTGCCCCCGGGCGCGGTGACGGCGAACGCCGTCTCGAAGGCTCGCGGGTGCCCGGCGCACTCGACGACCACCTCGGCGCGCAGTTCTCGAGCGACGGCTTCGGCTGGGGTGAGACATTCCGCGGCACCGGCGCGCAAGGCGACATCGAACTTCGCGGGATTCGCGTCGATGCCGATGACCGGGCCCTTGTCCTGCGCGATCGCCACCAGCAGCGCCGCCATGCCGACCCCGCCCAGCCCGACGATCGCCGTGGTATCACCGGGGTCAGGCTTGCCCACGTTGAGCACGGCTCCTCCACCGGTGAGCGTCGCGCAGCCGAGCAGTGCGGCGATGTGCGGTGGAATGTCGGCGTCGACCGGTACGACCGAGCGCGCATCGACCACGGCGCGCTCGGCGAATCCGGATACACCGAGATGGTGGTGAATGGGTCCGTCCGCATCTGCGAGCCTGCGTGCGCCGCTCAACAGCGTGCCTGCGGTGTTGGCGGCCGTTCCGGGGCCGCACGGCAGACGTCCGTCGGTACGGCATTGTGCACAGTCGCCGCAGCGGGGCAGAAAGGTCATCACGACGCGCTGGCCGATCTGCATGCCGGTCACCTCGTCGCCGAGCGCTTCGACAATGCCCGCGGCCTCGTGCCCGAGCGCCATAGGAGTCGGCCTCGGCCGATCCGCATTGACGACGGAGAGATCCGAATGGCAGAGGCCCGCGGCTTCGATGCGCACGAGGATCTCGGTGGGGCCGGGATTCGCGAGCCGTACTTCGCGGACGCAGATGGGGCGGCTCGTCGCGTACGGGGGCTCCGCGCCGATCCGTTCGAGCACTGCAGCTCGTGTCAAGACGGTCATGTGATCCTCGATGAGCGGGAGGGGGTCGCCGACGGCGGCGATACCCGAGTGAGTTCGGCGAGGACCGAGCGGAGCTTCTGCAAGCCGCCCGGGAAATCGACGGTGCGCACCGCCTCGGTGAGCGACCGCAGCCCGTCGTCGCCGAGTCCGTGCTCCGGACCGAGGCGCGTTCCGAGATCTGCGGTGGCGGACCATCCGCTCGGCACCGTGGCCGGTGCGTCCGTGCCGACGATCGATCCGTCGCGCAGTAGAAACTCGACTGTGGCGGCATGTCCGCCGCCGATGCCGTCATCTGCGAACACTGAGACCCGCTTCGCGAGCCCGGTCACCGCTGCCGGGTAGGGAGGCACTAGATCATTGAACGAGACGGTGCGCTCGACGACGGCAGTGGCGATCGCATGCGGCAGGCTCATCATCGCCTGCGCCCAGCTGGTCGGGGCTCCGCTGTAGGCTATGCCTGGGTAGTCGGCATCGGCGGGNNCGGCGGGCGAGAGTCGTACGTGTACGCGATCGACCTGCGCAGCTTCCAAAGCGTGCTGTTCGATGAGCTGCAGAGCCTGCCACGTGGCTGCCTGATTGATCGCGCAGACCGGGTACGGTTTGAGCAGCAACTGACCGATCGCCCAATCGTCATCGAGCCGGCCGAGTACTTCGGCCGCTGCGGCGTCGCAGTCGTCGGGCTCGAAACCGCCGAATGAACGCAGGAATCCCGAGGGGCCCTCGAGGGCGTGTGCGGCGCCGATCGCGCCATGCCGCGCGATCTCCGAGGCCTCGAAGCCGCATCGCGCTGCGAACGCGGTCTGGAACCGCCATTCATCGCTGCCGTCGCGCCACACCTGCGTGAATGAAGAGGCGCCGCTGAGTGCGAATGCGAGCGAACCGGCCAGTTCCGGTTCGGTGGATTGCCTGGCGATCCCGTTCGCGACTGCTCCGCCGAATGGGCCGAAGAGACCCGTGGGGCGAAAGCCCCGCGGCGTGCTGCGGGGGCCTACCACCGATGCCAGCGCGGCTCCGGCCTGATAGCCGAGCACCATCGCGTCGAGCAGGCGTGCGCCCCCGCTGCGCTCGCCGTCGGCGAGATCGCCGGTGTCGGCCAGCGCGAGCAGCGCGGGAATGACGACACTGCCGAAGTGGGCGACCGAACCCGGATGCTCGTCGTGCTGCGCCCTCGCTCCCATCAGCAAGGAGTTGCCGATGACCGCGCGATGCGTCGCAACGTGCGAACCGTCGCGCAGCAGCAGGGCCGGACCCGCGGACCGAGCCGGTTCATTTGACGGGAGCTCGCCCGGGATCGACAGAGTGCGCGCTGCGAACGCGACAGTGAGATTGTGGAGCAGCGCGAGCTTGGCATCGTCCCTCGCGGATGCTGGGACCGCCAGGCTCAGCTGCCCGAGCCTGGCGGAGATCCTCTGCAGAAAACTCAACGTCACGTACCGAGTTACATGCCGACGAGACCGACCGTCTTGCCTCCGCAGACGTACAGGGCCTGGCCGGTCACGAACCCGGTCCGCCCGTCGAGGAAGAAGTCGACCGCGTTCGCGATGTCCTCGGGCTCGCCCATGCGCTTGACGGGGATGCCGTCGATGATTGCGAGGGTCGCCGGGGTGCCGGGGGGATTGGCGGCCTCGAACATGGGGGTGCGGATCGGACCCGGTGCCACGGTGTTCACGGTGATGCCGTCGGCGCCGAGCTCCAGCGACCAGATGCGGGTGAAGCCCATGAGCGCGGCCTTCGAAGCAGCGTATGCGCTGCGTCCCTCTTTGCCGAGCACGGCCCGCGATGCGACGTTGACGACACGCCCGAACTTCTGCTCCCGCATGCCGGGGAGCACCGCCTGCATGCACTGCAGTGCCGCGCGCGTGTTGACGGCGAAGTGCAGCTCCAGCTGCTCCATGGTCAGGTCTTCGATGCGGGCCACATTGATCATGCCGACATTGTTGACGAGACGGGTGATCGGACCGCCGGCAAGCGCCTCTTCGAGCGCGGCTGCGGTTGAGTCCACATCGGAGAGGTCTGCGATGATGCCGTCGCCGACTCGGTCGATGATCACCGGCTCCTGACCGTTCTGTCGCACGCGGTCGGCGATCGCCGCCCCGATGCCACCCGCGCCACCTGTGATGAGTACTCGCTCCGACATGTGTTCTCCTTCTGGTTGACTGCTCTGTCTGCTGCTGCACGCGGTCGATCCACGTGGAATCCGACCCGGCAAGCCAATAGTAGAAACACGTGTCCCGACAGCGCCAATAAGTAATTCGAATGGAAAGTGAGAGTGCACTATCTATTTGATAGTCTACTCTCTAAATCAAATCGTTCGAGCAGAGGAGCCCGCATGTCAGACCCAGGCGTTCAGACGCTCGGCCTGCGCGCACAGGCCAAGGCCGAGGTGTTCCGGCGTATTCGAGAGGCCGCCGGGGTGCTGCTCGCGGATCGCGGATTCGATCAGATCACCACTCGCGAGGTCGCGCAGCAGGCGGGCATCGGCGAGGCGACACTCTTCCGATACGTCGCATCGAAGGAAGAACTGCTGACGCTCGTGTACGGCGATCAGATGGATGTGCTGATCGAGACGCTCCTGGCGGCCGATGACGTCTCTGCTGCGACCGACGACCCGAGCAGTGCACTGCAGCTGTGCGCTCGCATCAAGGCCCTGTATCAAGGGCGGTCCGACTTCTACCTGACGAACCCGACCAATGCCTCCCGGTATCTGCGGCAGGCATTCGAGATCTCCAGTCCGAATCGTGAGCGCACGATGGCGCAGGGAGATCGTTTCATCGCGAGAGTCACCGAGATCCTCGAAACAGGGCAGCGGCGAGGCCTGATCAACAGCAGGGTCGAGGCATCCGTGGTCGCGCAGAACTGCCACGGAATATTCATCCACGAGGTCGATCGCACCGCCACACGAGGATACCTCCCGGAGACGATCTGGCAGAGGGTGTCCGCACGCCTCGACGCGCAACTGCTCGTGCTGGTGATCGATCCGGCGCAGCACTGAATCACTGAACCCACCCCAATACACGTCACCAGGAGGAGCCAACGTGCCGATTTACCCTAATGTCAACGAGAGCGAACTGGACGTAGACGGTGCAACCGTGCGCATCTACGACAGTGGTGGGGACTGGAACGCCCCGACCATCGTGCTCGTGCACGGTACAGGCTCGACCGCTGAGAAGAACTTCTGGGCGCTGTTCCCGATGCTTGCCTTCGAGCATCGCGTGGTCGGCCTGGACCTCGCGCTGCCGGCGGACGGGTCGGAGCTGACCCTCGACCATTATGTGCGCCAGGTCGAAGCCGTGGTCGAGCAGGTGCGGGACGACCGCGGGGTGGTGCTCGTCGGCTATTCGCTGGGAGCCGTGGTGGCGCTCTCGCTCGCTGCCCGGCGACCCGAGCTGCTCACCTCGGTCGTCAGCATCGCCGGATGGATGAAGACCGATCGCCATCAGCTGCTGCGCAACGACCTCTGGCAGAAGTTGCAGGCGGAGGGCTCGTCTGCGAAGGCGGACTTCGCACTCTTCTCGAGCTACAGCCCCACGTTCGTCTCGAGCCGAACCGAGCCCGACTATCAGGAGATCGTGCGCCGCGTTGCCGGGACCGACTACCCGAAGCCGATCATGGATCTGAACCGGACGATCGACATCGTCGACGAGACCCATTCGATCGAGCTGCCCGCGCTGGTCATCGGCTGCATGTTCGACCAGATGGTGCAGCCCCGCCATTCGAAGGAGATCTTCGGAGCGATCAAGAACGCTCGCTATGCCGAAGTGCAGGCCGGTCACGCCGTGGTGCACGAGCGGCCTGCAGAGCTCTTCGCTCTGATCGACAGCTTCGTCGCGAACCCCGAGCAGCACGCTGCCGGAACCATCTTCGCTCAGGTAGACGCCTGAGCAGTCTGCAAAGGAACATGATTATGGAAACCCTCACTCATTCAACAGGCACCGTGGAACGGGTGCGCGTCGCGATCGTCGGTTCCGGCTTCTCCGGCGTGGGGATGGCAATCAAGCTGAAACAGCAGGGAGAGGACTCGTTCGTGGTCCTGGAGCGCGAAGCCGCGCTCGGCGGAACCTGGCGGGACAACACCTATCCCGGCGCGGCCTGCGACATCCAATCCCACCTCTACTCCTACTCCTTCATGCCGAACCCCCGGTGGTCCCGGGTCTACGCCCCGCAAGGCGAGATCCTCGAATACATTCAGGACTGCGCGCGCAAGGGCGGCATCGAGCCCCACATGCGCTTCAACAGCGAGATGCTCTCGGCGGAGTGGGACGAGGGTCGAGGCCTCTGGGTGATCGAGACGCTGAGCGGAATCTACGAGGCGCAGGTCATGATCTCCGCAGCAGGGCATCTCTCCGACCCGAAGTATCCAGCCATCGAGGGCATCGAGAGCTTCGAGGGAACCATCTTCCACTCGGCTCGCTGGGATCACGAGGCCGAGCTCGAGGGCAAGCGCATCGGTGTGCTCGGGACCGGCGCATCGGCGATCCAGATCGTTCCCGAGATGGCGAAGATCGCGGGTGAGCTCACCGTGTTCCAACGCTCGGCGCCCTACGTGGTTCCCCGCATGGATCGGGAGTACACCGAAGCCGAGAAGGGCATGTTCGAGCGTCTGCCCGAGACCGCAAAGGATCTTCGACGCGAGCTGTTCTGGGGAAACGAGGCGCGTTTTCCGCAGCGTCGTGGCATCCCCGCATTCATCGATAAGGTGACGGGCCTCGCTCTCGGGCATCTCGAGAACCAGGTGCCGGACCCCGAGCTTCGAGCCAAGCTCACGCCCGACTACTCGGTCGGTTGCAAGCGCATCCTGATCTCGAACGTCTACTTCCCGACCTATCTGCAGCAGAACGTGACACTCGAGACGACCGGTATCGAACGCATCGAGGGCAATCGCGTGATGCTCAAGGACGGATCGTTCCACGAACTCGACGTGCTGATCGTGAGCACGGGATTCGAGGCGAGCGACCTGCCCATCTCATACTTGATTCGAGGCGCGAACGGATCGCTGCTCTCCGACCACTGGGCAGGTGGCGAACAGGCCTACGCGTGCAGCACAGTGAACGGCTTCCCCAACCTCTTCATCATGAACGGTCCGAACTCGGGACTCGGCGCGGGTTCGATCATCTTCATCGTCGAGTGCCAGATCGATTACATTCTCGGCGCACTCGCGGCAATGGACGAGCGCGGTGCCTCGCGTCTCGAGGTACGACTCGACGCCGAGAACGACTTCGTCGATATGATCGAGCGCAAAGCCAAGGGAACCGTCTGGGTCGACGGCGGTTGCAAGAGCTGGTACGTCGATCAGCGAAACGGCAGGTTGACCACCATCTGGCCCGACTTCATGACCCACTTCCGACAGTTCAACGGAGTCTTCGCCGCTGAGGCGTACGAGTTCGCCAGCGTGCGCGAGCTCGCGGAGGTCGGCGGCTGAACCCCGGTCGCCTACACATCGCACGAGACCTGCACACAAGAGATTGAGAGAGGACGAACTCATGGCGTTCTTCATTCAGACATTCGACCGCCCCGGCGCCGAGGCGAAACGAGCCGAGCTGCGCATGGAGCATTTGCACTACCTCGACCGAACCAAGGATCAGCTGCTCGCCTGCGGCGCGAAGCTCGATGAGTCCACAGGGCACCCGAAGGGCGGGGTGTATCTTGTCGATGTGGAGACTCGAGAGGAAGCCGAGGCGTACATCGCCGGCGATCCGTTCACGAAGGCGGACCTGTTCGAGAAGATCCAGATCGAACAGTGGCGAAAGGCGTTTCTCGACCGCGAGCGCTTCGTCGAACTCGACTAGCGAGCCGGACCGGGAGGGCAGGGTCAATGAATTTCTGGCGGTTGCAATGCTTCGTCGCACTTGCCGAGGAGCAGCATTTCGGCCGTGCCGCGAACCGATTGTTCGTCTCTCAGCCCGCTCTTTCACAGCAGATCAAGCAGCTCGAGGACTCCCTCGGGGTGGGACTCGTGATCAGGCAGCCCCGGTTCGAACTGACCGATGCAGGAACGACGCTCTATCCCGAGGCGATCCGAATTCTCGAACTGGTGAAGCAGACGGTTCGCAAGGTCGCGCCGGATCAGAGCGCGCCCGACGGGGAGTTCAGACTGCTCTACGGACGTTCGATCTCGGCGGATCAAACCTTCGATCTGATCGAAGGTTTTCGCGATCATGCACCGAGCCTCGAGATCACCGCGCAGACGCTCTGGACCTCCGCTGCGGTCGAGCAGTTGCAGCAGGGCCTCGCTGATGCTGCGTTCCTGCGGCTGCCGCTCGAGAACCCCGGCACGATCGAGACGATCGTGCTGGGAATCGATGAGCAGCTCGTGGTGCTCAGCGAGGACCATCCGCTCGCGGACGAGGAGAGCCTGCACATCTCTGAGTTGGAGGCGTTCCCGCTGATCCACTGGCCGCGGGCCGATGCCCCGGGAAACCACGACGAAGTGCTGCGCCAGCTCTCGGGAGGGAGGACGCTCTTGATGGGACCGCCGCAGCCGGATCAGGGGCACCGGATCGCCGCGGTCTCGAGGAGCAACGGCTTCGCACTCGTCCATGCGAGCGCGGTGGCGGGGTTGCCGCCCCACCTGCGCGCCAAGCGGGTCGCTCCGACGACTCCGCTGAGTCGTTGGGGGTTCGCCTGGGACGGCGCCGCCTCCCACGACGGAGCACGTATCGCCGCGATGCTGGCGGAGCATTTGCGTCGCAGCTCGACCGACGTGGCCATCGGCTGAGCCCGCCGCAGTTATCCGTCCCTTCGGCGATTCAAGACGCTGATGACGCAATAACCAATGGCCCTTTGTGCTGCCCGAAGCCGCGCACATAGTCTGACCGCGAGGGTTGCGAATCGCAAGTATTCGCGCCCGAAAGTGATGAGGAGTTGAGTGTGTCGAACACTGTCGTAGATGCAATTGCCCGCGCGCTGGTGCGCCATGGCGTGACCGAGATATTTGGGCAGAGCCTGCCCTCGGCGTTCTTCATCGCAGCGGAGAAAGCCGGTATTCGGCAGGTGATGTATCGTACTGAGAACGCGGGCGGCGCAATGGCGGATGGCTACGCGCGGGTATCGAACAGGATCGGCATCGTCGGTGCGCAGAACGGCCCAGCTGCGACCCTGCTCGTGCCTCCGATGACGGAGGCGATGCTCAGCTCGGTCCCCATGCTCGCCGTCGTACAGGATGTGCCGACGCCGACGCGGGATCGGAACGCATTCCAGGAGCTCGATCATCACACCCTGTACGCCGGGTGCAGCAAGTGGACTCGGCACATCACCGACCTCGCCCGCATCGACGACTATCTCGACATAGCGATCGTGCAGGCGACGACCGGCAGGCCAGGCCCCGTAGTGCTGCTCCTGCCGAAGGACGTGATGATCAGCGACGCCCTTCCCGCTCCGTTCGCGCGCGAGGCGTCATATGGATACTTCCCGCTGGACCGGCCCAGGCCCGATCACGGTGCGGTGGCGGAGGCCGCGCGGCTCATCGCGGAGGCCGAGCACCCCGTGGTGATCGCCGGTGGTGGCGTGCAGCGTTCGATCGCGGCGAATGAGATGGCGAAGCTGCAGGAGCGCGCTTCGCTGCCCGTTGCGACGAGCAACATGGGGAAGGGGTCCGTCGATGAGAGGCACCCGCTGTCGATCGGAGTGATCGGAAACGTGATGGGCCGTCGCAGCAGCACTGCCTTCCATCGCCCGCTGCTGCAGCGCGCAGACGTGGTGCTCCTCGTCGGCAACCGCACGAACGAGAACGGCACCGACAGCTGGACGCTCGTGCCGGAGGGCGCCAAGGTGATCCATCTCGACATCGACGGAGCAGAGATCGGGCGCACCTACGAGGCGCTGCGGTTGCTCGGCGATGTACGCGCAGGGCTCGAGGATCTTTACACCGCGCTCGATGACGATGCGCTGCTCGCGAAGCGAACCGCCGCCCGCCCGTCGCTCGAGCAGACCATTGCGCAGGCTCGGGCGGATCATGCCGAAGAGCTCGAACGACTCGTGGACATGAACGCGGCGCCGATTCGTCCCGAGCGTCTCATGCGCGAGCTGGACGAGCTGCTGACCGAGGACACCGTGGTCGTCGCCGATGCGAGCTACTCGACAATCTGGATGAACAACTATCTGACCGCACGGAAGCCGGGCCAGCAGTTCCTCGCTCCGCGAGGCATGGCGGGTCTCGGTTGGGGTTTTCCGATGGCGATCGGCGCGAAGGCTGCGCGGCCCGAGAGCGAGGTGGTGTGCATCAGCGGCGACGGCGGCTTCGGCCATGTCTGGCAGGAGGTGGAGTCTGCGGTGCGCGAGAATATCCCGCTCACTCTGATCGTGCTCAACAACTCGATCCTCGGCTTCCAGAAGCATTCCGAGCTGGTGCAGTTCAGCGAGACCACCTCGGCTATCGAGTTCTCACCGGTCGACCATGCTGCGGTGGCCCGTGCCTGCGGTGCCGAGGGGATCCGCGTCGAGCGGCCCGATGATATTCGCCCTGTGCTCGAAGCGGCGATCGGCAGCGGAAAGGTCACACTCATCGAGATCATCACCGACTCCGACGCATTCCCCCCGATCACGGCATGGGAGAAGCGTGCCGAGGTGCTTCCCCCGATCGGCGAGTAGGGTAGCGAGCACAACCGGACGAGTGGTGAGAACGGAGACGGTGTTGACTGAGGCGAGGATGAAGGTCGTCGAGCTTCGAGGATATGGCGGGCCTGAGATGCTCTCACCCGGGTTTCGCCCTGTTCCCTCGCCAGGTCCGGGAGAGGTGTTGATCCGCACGGCCGCGATCGGCTTCAACCGAGCGGACGTCAGCCAGCGGGAGGGGAACTATCCGCCTCCTCCCGGCGCCTTGGACCTGCTCGGTCTCGAATGTTCGGGCATCGTCGTCGCGACTGGGGAGGGTGCATCGCGCTATCGGGTCGGCGATCGCGTCTGCGCGCTGCTCGCGGGCGGAGGATACGCCGAGTTCGTCGCCGTCCCCGAGGTGCAGGTGCTGCCCGTGCCTTCCGGCATGGAGCTCGTCGAAGCTGCCGGTCTGGTCGAGGTGGCGGCGACGATCCTCTCGAACTTCGCGCAGGCAGGGTCCGGAGAGCTTCCGGGGCCGGGCACCTCGGTGCTCGTGCACGGCGGAAGTGGCGGCCTGGGGACCTTCGCGGTGCAGTTCGCGGCGGCGCTCGGATGGCGACCTTTGGCGACCGCGGGCAGCAGAGTCGGCGTCGAGCACTGTCTCGAGGTGGGTGCAGAAGCCGCCTGCAACTATCGCGAGGCCGATTTCGGTGACTTCGTCGCCGAGCAGACGGGCGGCAGAGGAGTCGATCTGATTCTCGACATGGTCGGCGGCTCCTACCTCGCCCGAAACCTGGGCGCGCTGGCGCTCGACGGGAGGCTCATGATCGTCGCGACGCTCGGGGGAGCCGATGCCGAGATCGATCTCCGGCTGATGATGCGCCGTCGGCTCACGATTCAGGCGACGACGCTCCGTGCACGGCCGATCGATGGGCCGAACTCCAAGGCGGAGATCGTCTCTCGAGTGGAGCGCGTGATCTGGCCGATGATCTCCTCAGGCAGGCTGCGGCCGCGAGCCGTGCTGCGCATGCGCTTCGACGATGTGAGACAGGTGCATGCGGCCCATGCGGCACGGAGCCTCCCTCCGGGCAAGGTGGTCATGGTGGTCAGTCCAGGTTTGGGATGATCGAGAGCGTCGAGAACCGAGACGATCGGAGTGATCACGCGAATCAGGCCAGGTACTCGGGCCACTTCCCCCGCAGATAGTCGACGAACTTCTCCGGCACGCCCGCATCTCCGAACTGCTGGACGCTGAACGGTGGTCTCGCCGGAGACCACGCGTCGTCCCGCAGACCCTGGGGAGCATCTCTGTTGAAGATTGCCATCCGTCCGATGCCGAGCTGATCGGCGCCCTCGTCGAAAGCGAACCGCGCATCGGCGGCATCCCAGATGCTTCCCGCGACGATGAGGGGGATCCGGTCGGTGAGGCGTGCCCGCACGTAGGCGGCCGGGGTCGAGCGCGGATGCTTCTGCGACGGAAGCCGGATGTTCCACACCGACAGGCTGACGGCGTCTGCGCCGAGATCGGCGGCTCTTCGTGCGACCTCGACAGTCTCGTCGAGGTCGATGCCTCTCGACTGCCGCATGTCCTCTGCAGAGAGCCTGAGCTGCACCACGGCGTCGTCCGGGAGCGCTTTTCGCACGCGGGCGACGAGTTCGAGCGGGAAAGCCGAGCGCCGCTCGAAGTCGCCGCCCCACTTGTCGTTCCTCGTATTCTCGACTCGGCTGAGGAACTGTGCCGGGAGGTACCCGTGCGCTGCATGAATCTCGACGCCGTCGAACCCGGCTCGCATTGCGCGCTCGGCAGCGGTGACGTAGTCCTCGACAGTCAGCTCGACCTCCGCCTGGGTGAGTGCTCTCCAACCGGGTCCGTCAGAGGGGCCGAGCGGAGTCTGTCCGATCGATGAGGCAGGGGATCGCAGCCCGCAGTGCAGCAGCTGCGCAATCAGCACGGTGCCGGGCGCTCGGGCGGATGCCAGTTGCGAGAGCCCGGGAAGAAAACGATCATCATAGATGCCGGCCTGGCCCACCCAGTTCCGCCCCACGGCCGAGCTTGCGAGGCCGCTCGTCACGACCGAGCCGAAACCCGCGGTTGCTCGGCTCAGGAGCCAGTCGCATTCGTCCTGACCGACGTTTCCATCGGCTTCGCTGAGCGTGTTCGTCATCGCCGCGAGGGAGAGTCTGTTCCGCGAGACGCGGGTCGCGCCGAGCGCTGNNAAGCGGGCGATCGATGAGCGAACTGGTCGGATGCGGCACGAGCTCACCTGGCCTCTTCGGCTATGGCGTGCAGCCGAAGAGCTCCACGCTCGCGCTCGGCGCCGAAGCGGAAGAATTCCGTGAGACGCCGCACCGCGGCTTCGCGGTGCTCCTCGGGCCAGTCGTAGAGCCCGGCACCCGACTTCGCACCGAGACGACCGTCGTGCACCTTGCGGCGCAGCAGCTGCTGCGCCTGCGTACTCCGGTCGAGTCGGGGAAAGAGGCGATCGCAGAGGGCGACGAAGATGTCGAGTCCCCCGAGGTCCGCGGTCGCTATCGGGCCGTTGGCGGCCCAGCGGGGGGCCAGGCTGAGCCGTACGACCTCGTCGACCGTCTCCGGGGTGGCGATGCCGCGCTCGACTAGCGCGTAGCATTCGCGAAGCACCGCGGCCTGGAGCCTGTTGGCGACGAAGCCTTCCACCTCGTGCCGCAGCAGTACCGGGTGTTTGCCGATGCTTCTGGTGAAGTGCTCCACCTGGGCGATTCTGATCGGATCCGAGTCGGGACTGGGGACGATTTCGACGAGAGGAACAGTGTCCGCGGGATTGAAGAAGTGGCAAACGAGCAGGCGACTCCGATCAACCAGTCCGACTGCAAGCTCACTCGGCATGAAGGTCGACGAGTTCGAGGCGAGCGTGGTACTCGGGGCAGCCGTCTCGAGTGCGCGTAGAAGATCCAGTTTGACCTGGAGTTGCTCGACCACGGCTTCGACGACGATACTGCAGGAGGCGAAGTCGGCCAGGCTCTTCGCTTCGACGAGCGCCTCCTCGAACTCGGGATGACGTGAAATGAAGTCGAACACCCTTCCTTCGGCGCTGTCGCTCAGAATGACTCGGTACCCGGCGCTTGCGCAGGCGATCGCAATGCTCTGCCCCATGAGTCCGAGGCCGATGACGCCGATCATTCTGCGATCCATGAAACTCCTTTGTGCGTCGCCGTGCTGAACCGGACCCGTTGGGGCGGGCTTCCCGCCTCCGCTCGATCCGAACTCTCAGTGTATGGAGGGCGAAGGTGATTTGGATATGAGAAATGATGCACACGTGATGTGCATCGGGCGACCTCCGGCGTGCACGAGGATCAAAACCTATATGTGCATGTATGCACACAGAATGAATACAAGTGTGCATTGACTTGAAATACCCGGAAGGAAAGCATTATCGGGTGGTCACTTTTGATTATGGTCACGCCGTGGTTCCCTCTTGTGAAAGGTATTCGAGATGACGAGCGAGGTTGCTCTGCCTGAATCCATGCTGGCTGCAGTGCTGCGCACGCAGGACGAACCGGTGTTCAGTCTGGAGCGGATCCCCGTACCGAGACCGAGGACCGGCGAAGTGCTGCTCAAGGTCGAAGCGTGCGGAGTGTGTCACTCCGACCTGCACGTCGCGCGGGGGCAGATCGCATTCCCGAGACCGGCTGTGCTCGGGCACGAGATGAGCGGCACGGTGGTCGCTCTCGGCCCCGGCGTCGAGAGCTATCGGATCGGCGATCGAGTCGTCGGAGGCTTCATCATGCCATGCGCCGAATGCGAGAACTGTCTGCGTGGGCGCGACGACATCTGCGATGTCTTCTTCGTGAACAACAGATTGAACGGGGCATTGCTCGATGGCGAGTCCCGTCTGGTGGATGCTGACGGCTCGCGGATCAACATGTACTCAGCCGCCGGATTCGCGGAGTACGCTGTGATCCCCGCCAGCGCACTGGCCCTCGTCGACGAGCAGCTCGATCTCGCGTCTACCGCCGTGCTCGGCTGCGCAGGAATGACCGCCTACAGTGCGGTGACGAGGGGTGCGGGAGATGTGCGGGGCGCGGTGGTGTGCATCATCGCGGTCGGTGGGGTCGGGCTCAGCATCACCCAGGTGGTCGCGGCACTCGGCGCTCAGCAGATCATCGCCGTGGACGTGAGCGACGAGAAGCTCGAACTCGCCGTGAAACTGGGCGCGACTCACACCGTGAACGCCCGGAACAGCGATGTCATCGAGACGGTGAAGGCGCTTTCGGAGGGCGGCGTCGAGTTCGCCTTCGAGGCGCTCGGAAGTCCGTTGACGCTCGGCCAGGCGGTTCGGGTACTCGGGGAGGGAGGCCGCGCGGTCGCCGTGGGGCTGGCGTCCGGAGACGCAGAGGTGACTGTACCGATCACGAACTTCGTACGTCGGGGCCAAGAGCTCATCGGCTCGTACGGAGCGAGGACCCGAGCAGACCTTCCGGCGGTGCAAGAGCTTGCGCGAGGAGGGGGTTTCTCCATCGCGAACCTGGTCACCGACACGTATCCGCTCGAGCGGATCAACGAGGCTTATGCCGACCTTGCAGCGGGTGCTATTCGCGGCCGCGCGGTGATCAAGATCGGCTGAGCCGTGGCTGATCAGGGTGATACATGGCTGGGTCTGATGCGCGATGCCGTCGCGAGCGGAGGTCGGCGCGCCGAACTGCGCGATCTTGTTGCAGAGCTCGAACCGTTGCGAGTGAGATTTGAGCTCGACGGCGTCGACCCGAGGGGAATCGACGTGCGCTTCGAGCCGCAGAAAGGGCCACGCCTCGACGAACGGGGTGGTCCTGCCGAGGTCGTGATATCCGGGAGCATCGGTGCATGGCTCGAAGTACTGAGCGGAGACGTTCCCTATGTCCGTCAGGTGAATGTCGCTCATGGGCGGTTCTCTGTTCAAGGGTCGGCCGTGCATCTCTCGTGGTTGATGCCGGTGCTCTCTGAGATGCTCTCCCCCGAGTGGAGACCCGCAGGAGCCATTTCGCTCAGGGCAGCACCCGCAGTCGGGGTGATCTCGGGCCAATATGTCGAGTCATCGGACAGTCAGGTCTACTTGGAGACCACCGGCAGCGGGCCGGCTGTGATCCTGCTGCACACCGCCGGCCGTGACGCACGGCAGTGGCATCCGGTGATGGCCCGTTTGGCTGCAAAGTTCACGCTTTACGCCCCGGACCTTCCTGGTCGAGGGCGGAGCGAACCGGTTGCAGGGGACGGCGGATACCTCGACGAAGTCGCGGATATCGCCTCGTGGATTCGTGGGCTGGCAGATTCGCTCGGCCTCGAGAGCTACCTCATCGCAGGATGCTCGCTCGGTGGGAACCTTGCGCTGCTGCTCGGAGCGAGCGATCCGAGAGTGAGAGGAGTGCTTGCGTTGCAGGGTGCCGACTGCACGCCGACGATCTCCGCGGGGAGCCTTGCCATGATGGATCATCCGAGGGTATCGCTCCCGCACTCGAACATAAACTTCAGTATGAGCCTGATCGGCAAGGACACCGACGCGGATGCGCGTGAAGCTATCCGTCGCGGCGTGCGCACCATTAACGCGCCGGCGCAGCGCGCGGACCTCACCGCCTATGCCGGTTGCGACATCAGGGCGCTGATGCCAAAGGTCAGCTGTCCGGTCGTGCTTTTTCGAGGGGAGGACGATTGGATCGTCGATGAAGACATGGTGCGTGCGACCGCGAGTCGCCTGGTGAATGCTGCGGAGGTCCGGGTGATCGGCGCGCCCGGGGTCGGCCACTTTCCGCACGTGGAGAGACCGGAGCTGGTGGCCGAGATGCTCTGCGAGCTGCACGGCGCCGGGTGAGGTCAGAGGTCGACTGGTCAGCGCAGAAACTCGTGTTGACGAGACCTGATCTCTTCTTGAATCGACACCAGAACTGCCTGCGTGCTCGGTGAATTCGCTGACTCGATGCGCATGACCGCGCCGATCTGCCGCTTGCGTTCGACCTGGTCGCGCAATACCGGAATGAGCGGTGTCTCTTCGTCGACCACGAACGAAGGTAGCAGAGCGATGCCGCCGTGGTGCAGGGCGGCCATCCTCTGCGTGAAGATCCCGGTGCTCTGGAAGAACGCGTGCGGAGCGGGAAGCCCCGAGCCGACTCTGCCGAGCTCGGGCACCTGCAGATCCGTCTCGATGTAGGAGATCAGTGTGTGCTTGCGCAGGTCGTCAAGTGCTTGGGGAGTGCCGTTTCGTTCCAAGTACTGCGAAGTTGCGTAGAGCCGCAGGTAGTACTGCGTGAGCGGGACGTACAGCGTGTTTCTGACAGAGGGCTGGCCGATCACGATCTCGATGTCCACTCCCGATCTGTGCTGACTGACCCTGCGCGTCGAACTGACGACCTCGACGCTGAGATTAGGGTTGTCGCGCTGCACCGCGACAGTTGCGGGGGTTACGTAGCGCATGCTGAACGCATCGGGTGTGCTCAAGCGGACGATGCCGGAGAGCCCCGGTGCGTCGCTCGCATAGTTGCTGAGGGAGGCGAGGCCTGCCTCGATCTGCTCTGCGACGCGCAGCGCTTCTGCACCGAGCGCGGTGAGCTCCCAGCCATCGTTCCCTCGCACGAAGGTCCGTCCTCCGAGCGCGGTGTCCAACTCCACAATTCGTCTGGACACCGTGGTGTGCGTCGTCCCGAGTGCACTCGCTGCAGCCTTGAACTTTCCGAGTCTCGCCACTGCGAGCAAGACGAGCAGGTCGTCTGCATGTGGAGCTGTCTGCATAACTCATGCCTCCGTCGCCATGTGCAAAAATGCACATGCAGTCTTTGGTTTCTAAGATTGAATTGTAGTTCTGTACCTGGGATATTCGTCAAGTACTCAAGGTGTCGCCCGGACGGCGTCATTCCTGGGAAAGGCATCCCGCGGATTGCGACTTTCGCGGCATCCGAGGCGCGTATGACAGGTCTGTGCTCGCGGCCAAGGTTTGGCCCGAGATAGTTGCTCAAAGAAGAGAAGGACAAGGTGATCCGATGTTGGACGTAATCGTCTACGGACTGCTCACTGGGGGTGTACTCGCCCTCGTCGCAGTCGGGCTCAGCCTCATCTTCGGCATCATGGACATCGTGAACTTCGCTCACGGCGAGTTCGTGATGATCGGGATGCTCGCGACGGCGACGATGTCGATCTCGAGCGGACTCAGCCCGTACGTCGTGCTTCCGCTCGTCGCGGTGACGGGAGCGCTCATCGGCCTGGTGATCCACTACGGGATCATCGTGCATACGCTGGGCAAGTCCCTGTACGTGCAAGTCTTCGCGACCTTCGGGCTGAGCATTCTGCTGCAGTCCATCGCGGTCATGGTCTTCGGCACTCGCTACGTGGCGCTCGACGATCCGGTCGCATCCTCCCGCGTGAACATTCTGGGCGTGCACGTCGAGGCAGCGAAGCTCGTTGCGTTCCTCGTGGGCGTCGCGCTAGTCATCGGGATTTGGTTGTTCATGCACCGCACTCGCGCAGGCCGCGAGATTCGCGCGGTGTCGCAGGACACCTTCGCGGCTCGAGTGATCGGCCTGCGTCCGGGTAAGGCCTACCTCATCATCTTCGTCATCGGTGTGGTCTTTGCGGTGATCGCGGGAGGCCTGATGGTCCCGTCGCAGATCGCGAACGCATTCAGCGGCACCAACTGGACGTTGATCAGCTTCGTGGTCGTGGTACTCGGAGGCTTCGGCTCGGTTCCCGGCGCGCTCGTCGGCGGTCTCATCGTCGGGGTCGTTCAGGCGTTCACGGGCGTCTACCTCGGCACTCAGTGGCAGCAGGCATCCATCTTCGTTATTTTCGTTTTGGTGCTGTTGCTGCGCCCGCAAGGCCTCTTCGGGCGGAAGAGCGGCGACAGCGCACTTGTTGGGGGGCACGAGTAGATCATGCGCACTAGATTCATCATTCTCGGAGCTCTTTCCGTGATCACGATCCTCGTCGGTATGTTCTCGACGAACCGGTTCTTTCTCGACACACTGGTGCTCGGGCTGATCTTCGCGGCCTTCGCGACCTCATGGAATTTCGCAGGAGGTATGACGGGGCTCTTCTCGCTCGGGCACGGAGGCCTCTTCGCGGTCGGCGCATACACGCCCGTGCTGCTGAAGCAGTACTTCGCGGTTCCCACTCTCGCCGGTGTCTTGCTGGCCGCAGTATTCGCCGCAATCGCCGCGCTGCTCATCGGCGTGATGTCGCTGAGATTGCGTGGCCACTACTTCGCGCTGGCCACACTCGCATTCACCGTGATCGTCACGATCATCCTGACCAACTTCAGCTCGGTCACTGGAGGAGACGAAGGCATCAGCCTGCCCTTCCAGAACAGCGCTCTAGACCTTGTGTTCGCCGAGAAGTCGAGCTATCTGTATCTTGCGCTCGGATTGTACGTCGTGACCGCCGCCACTGCGATCTTCGTCATCGACACGAAACTCGGGTTTCGGATGCGGGCTCTCCGCGAGGACGAGATCACGGCGCGTTCGATGGGCGTTCCTGCGCTGCAGACGAAGCTGATGGCGGTGATCCTCAGCGGCTTCTTCAGCGGCCTAGCCGGGGCGGTGTTCGCGCACTACACGCTCTACATCACTCCCGGAAACACCGCCGCAGTGTCGGTGAGCCTGCAGCCCGCGCTCATGGCCATCATCGGCGGGATGGCGGGTGTCTTCGGACCGCTCATCGGCGCGATGATCATCGTGCTGCTGAAGCAGCAGCTGATCACCGTCTTCGGTGCGGACATTCCCGGGCTTTCGAACGCGTTCTTCGGCGGCTTGCTGCTGATCTCGATTCTGCTGCTCCCGAACGGCATCATGAGCTTCTTCAATATGGGGCCGTTCAGGAAGTTCGGGCAGAAGATCAAGACCGCCGAACGAAGAAGCCAGAATAAATCAGCCCAGAAAGCTGCTGCCCGCACGACGGAGGAAGCACGATGAGCAACATTCTCGAAGTCGAGCGTGTCAACCTCGCGAGAGGCGGCCTGCAGATTCTCTCCGAGCTGAGCTTCAACGTTCGCGAGAATCACATTACAAGCCTGATCGGCCCGAACGGTGCTGGGAAGACCACCGTGTTCAACGCTATCTCGGGATTCATGAAGGCGGACTCGGGAACGATCCGGTTCGAGGATCGCGTGGTCACCGGGATGCTCCCCGAAAAATTGACCTCGAAGGGATTGGCTCGGACGTTCCAGAGGGTGCGCGGTCTCCCTTCTCTCAGCGTGCGAGACAACCTGGTGATTGGGGCTTTCAACCACACCAACTCGGTCAAGGCGGCGCGTGCGCAAGCGGACGAGCTTCTCGAAGCTCTTCAGCTGACGGAGGTCGCCGACGCGAACGCGGCGTCGCTGCCGATCGGTACGCGCAAGATCCTCGAGGTCGGCCGCGTACTGTCGACAAAACCGAAGCTCGTGCTGCTCGACGAGGTGATGGGCGGTCTCGGACCGACAGAAGTCAAGGTCATGGTCGAGTTCATCCGGGGACTGCCTGGCCAGGGCGTCAGCGTGCTGCTGGTCGAACATCACATGGAAGCGGTGATGTCTGTCTCGGACCACATCATCGCGATCAACCGGGGCAAGAACCTCGCAGAGGGAACACCCGACGAGATCGCAAACGATCACGGAGTGATCGAGGCATACCTGGGAGGAGGTATCGACGATGGGATCGCCGATGCTGAAGCTTGAAAACATCGATCTCGCCTACGGAGAGGCGAAGGTGCTATTCGACGTATCGTTGGAGGTGCAGCAGGGGGAGATCGTCGCGCTTCTCGGTTCCAACGGGGCCGGCAAGTCGAGCACGCTCAAGGCGATCTCAGGGCTCGAACGAGTGTCTTCCGGTCGAATCTTCTTCGACGGAGAGAACCTGACGAATCGGCCGAGTTCGGAGATAGTGAAGCGCGGACTCTCGCACACCCCGGAGGGTCGGCGACTCTTCCCGCGCATGTCCGTGGAGGAGAATCTGCTGCTCGGGCTGCGCCGGGGGACGAAGGGCGTGAAATCGAAGGAACTTCTGGATCGCGCGTTCGAGATGTTCCCAGTGCTCAAGGAACGTCGCAAGCAGTATGCCGGACTCATGAGTGGCGGCGAGCAGCAGCAGTGCTCGATCGCTCGTGCACTGATGTCGGAGCCCCGCTTCGTGCTGATGGACGAGCCTTCACTCGGACTTGCACCTCAGATCATCGCGGATGTGTTTCGCGTGATCCGGGAGATTCGCGATTCCGGCGTCACCGTGCTCCTGGTCGAGCAGAACATGGTGCAGTCGCTCGCGATCGCCGATCGAGCGTATGTGCTCGAGCGCGGCCGGGTGACGCTCTCGGGCGACGCGAAGACCCTGAGCAAGGATCCGGCACTGCAAAAGGCCTATCTCGGCGCTTGAGCGCCTGCAGATTGCTCATATTTCCGATTACTCGACACTCACCCGCGAAGGAGACATATCAATGAGTGGTAAGAAACAGTACGGTTCACGCGTACTTAAGATGGCGGCGGCCGCTTCGGCGATCGCCCTGGTACTGACAGGTTGTGCCTCGGGCGGGGGAAGCAACGATGCTGACGACAGCCCAATCGTCGTGGGCAACCTGATGCCCCTGACCGGTCCGTTGGCCGCGCTCGGCACCGAGATGCAGCAGGGCACCGAGATCGCGCGCGAGATCGTCAACGACGAGGGCGGCATCAATGGGCGTCAGATCGAGTGGCAGCAGATCGACGCCGTGGACGCCGATGCCGCTCGACAGGGCGCCGAACGTTTGGCGAACGAGGATGTCCAGGTCAACATCGGCACCTACGGCTCGGCGCTTTCCCTTGCTGCCGCCCCGGTGATCTCGCGAGCGGGCAACGTGCTCGTCGAGGTTGGCGCCCAGGCGATGGAGGTGACGACCTCCGGGTTCCCCGGCGTCTACCGGGTGAACGGCCATGCGAGTGGGCAGGGCGAGGTCGCGGTGAAGGTCGCCGTCGACGTGGTCGCCGAGCAACTAGGCGTCGACCCGAAGAGCCTGAAGATCGTGTTCGCCGGTCTCGACACGACCTACGGTAAGGACATCGCCAACGGCATCAACGCGGAGCTCAAGGATCAGGGTATGCCCCCGCTGGCGGAGGAGTTCTACTATGCGGGCGACACCACGGATTTCTCGCCGATCGCTCTGAACATCCAGAAGGCAGCTCCGGACATTCTGATGGCGGCCTCGTACCCCGCCGATGCGGTGGCACTCGGACGTGCGATGAAGGCGACCGGCTTCCAGCCGAAGGCCGTGATCGGCACCGGTGGTGCGCACAACGACCTGCCCTGGCTCGAAGCCATGGGTAATGATGCGAACGGCGTGTTCAGCGTCGGACCGACCGCAACCGTGAACCAGGATGCGCTGAACGACGAGGCTCGGGCGCGCACCGAGGACTTCCACAAGCGTTACGAGGAGAAGTACGGTCACGCGCCTGGTGCTCACGCGACCATGGGCTTCGATGGCGCGTGGACAGCTTTCCAGGTGCTGAAGACGGCGAAGGAGCCGACTGCCGAGGGCTTCGAAGAGGCCGCGAAGAGCTTCTCGCTTGAAAAGGGCTCGCTGCTCAACGGCGATGGGGTGAAGTTCGGTGAGGACGGCCAGAACGAGCTCTGGGGATACAGCGTGAACCAATGGCAGGACGGCGTCGCCGTTGTGGTCTACCCCGAGGCGACCGCGATGGGTGAACCTGGGTACGTGCCGCTGCCCGCTTGGGGTCAGTGATCCTGCGCATCAGCAGATGACACGCGCAGACAGATGATGAGGGCCTGGGCCGGGGCGAGAGCTCCAGCCCAGGCCCTCCCTGCACATTCCAGACCAATTCGAACACGGAGGTTCGCAGAACATGACTACACCGAGATGGCAGCATCGCCCTGAAGACTCGACCTGGGGGGATTGGGGTTCCGACGATCAACGGGGTCGGATGAACCTGTTGACATCGGAAGTTCGGCTCAGGGGAATGCAGGAGGTCCGGACCGGGGAGGCGTTCGTGCTCAGCATGCCGCTCGATTATCCGAAGGGGTCACCGCTGAACCCTTCACGGATCGCACCGATTCTTAGGCCCTCGCAGCGCACGGAGACCGTGGTGAACTACAACACAGATCTCGGAAAGATTCAAGAGGGACGGCCGGACGTGCTCTCGGACGACCTGGTGCTCATGTCGCTCCAGTACTCCACCCAGTGGGACTCGTTCGCGCATGTCGGTGCGCGCTTCGATGTGCACGGGAGCGGCGAGACGGAGATGGTGTACTACAACGGCTATCGTGCCGGAGTTGACATCGTCGCTACCGACAAGGTCGAGGAGTCTGGGTTCAGGCAGGGTGCCGAGGTAGTCGAGACCTCGCACGCGCATGCGCTCGGGATCGAGCACCTCGCTCAGACCCCGGTGCAGGGGCCTGCGGTCGTCATCGACCTCGAACGGCACTTCGGCCCGGAACGCCGCCGCATCGGTTATGACGAGTGGATGAGCGTCATCGAAGCCGACGGTATCGAGGTGCAGCCGGGAGACATGATCCTGATCCACACCGGATACGCCGAGAAGATTATGGAGAACGACGGCTCGGTGAGTGCCGCGGAACTCGATGGGCTTGGCGCCCTGCTCGACGGCAGCGATGAGCGGCTTCGGCGGTGGGTGACCGACAGCGGCGTGATCGCGATCATCGCGGACACCTATTCTGTGGAGCATTATCCCGCGGAGATCACCGAGGCGAATGCGTCCATCCTTCCGCTGCACCACCATTGCCTGTTCAAACTGGGTGTGCATCTCGGCGAGCTCTGGCGGCTGACCCCGCTTACGATGAGGCTGAGAGAACTCGGACGCCACCGCTGTCTACTGACGGCGCCGCCGCTCTACCTCCGTGGCGCAGTGGGCTCCCCGGTCACTCCGATTGCAACGCTGTAGCGCGCACTTCGAATCGCCCAGCGACCAGCGCTCGTTGCTCGTCGAGATGGCGAGCGGCCGATACACAATCATCAAGGAGAACAACTGATGCTCATCGCAGGAGCCCGCGTGCTGCTTCCAGGCGGCTTCGAATATGTCGACGTGCGGACCAGTGGAGACCGTATCGCAGAGATCGGCACGGGTCTGGCATCGACGCCGGGGGAGCGGGTCGAGAATGCCGCGGGAAAGCTGCTCTCTGCTGGTCTGGTAGATCTGCACTCGCACACCTTCACCCACGGATTCCATATGGCAGTCGATGCTGATGCGCTCTCCTCGGTGACGGGCGTCACCACATTCGTCGACGCAGGCTCTGCCGGTGCGGTTGGATTCCCCAGTTTCTACGAGCACGTGATGAAGCGCTCAGCCTCACGCATGTATGCGTACCTGAACATCTCGATTCTCGGGCAGACGATCTCCGCCCTTCAAGAGCAGGGCTTCAACGAGAACGACATCCACTCTCTGGTGCACCTGCCACTTGCGGAGGAGATGATCGATCGTTACTCCGACGTCATTCGCGGTATTAAGGTTCGTGCGTACACGAACATGCCAGACCTGTATCCGCTGGAGCAGGCGAGCAAGCTGAGCCGGAATACCGGGCTGCCGATCATGACTCACATCGGTTCCGCCCCTCCCGCGATCGAGGATGTGCTTCCGTTTCTCGGTCGCGGAGATCTCGTGACCCATCTGTACCACGGCGGAACCGATACTCTGCTCGATGACGAGGGACGAGTGCGGCCGGTCTTCCAGGAGGCGAGGAAGCGAGGCGTCGAGTTCGACTTGGGGATGGATCGCTTCCATTGCGATCTCTCGATCATGAGGCGGGCATTCGATCAGGGCTTCTACCCCGACTACATCAGTTCGGACCTCACTCTGACGAACATCGACTCCATCACGTTCGACCTACCGACGTGCGTCTCGAAGTGCGTGGCGAGCGGAATGCCTCTCGACACGGCGATTGAGAAGTCGACGATTCGAGTGGCGGAGAAACTCGGGATTTCCGACAAGGTCGGATCCATCGAAGTGGGTAAGATCGCCGATCTCGCTCTCTTTGAGTGGGCGCCCTCAGAGGAGCCGTTCGTCGATTTCTTCGGCAACGGAATCAGTGATGCCGACCGTCTGGTCAACACTTTGACGATTCGGGCCGGAACTCCTCTCGTCAGGAACTATACCCAGCCGGAGCTATGGCGAAACAGTCAGCGAGCTGTTCCGTGGGCGAACTATGTATGAGGTGATATGTCTCGACCCGTCATTGGGATCTTTGCGCATTCCGTCACGCGGGGATTCGTTACGGGCGGTTTGGTCTAGAAGGATAATAATGGGAACGGCAAGCTGGCGAAGCTCTCTAGTTTTCAATCGTGTGCTTTAGAGGGTCTGCACAAGACCGGCTCGCTGTGGCGCCCGCTCTCTTAGTGAGAAACCGCCCTGCTCTTGGCTGATCCAGCTCGCGGTTCTAGCGTTGAAGATATCGATCTTTCGCTCTCGAAACCGCACGAAGGAGCCGCGATGAGCAGCACGCCCCGCATCGACAAAGCAGTAGTGGCAGACGCCCTGTACGGAAAGTGGAAGCAGGAGCGCCTCGAAGGGCGGGCTCTAGCCGCTGACCCGCGCTTTCAGACGATCCCCGGCCAGTCGATGGCCGACCACCGTGAGCGGGCGCTCGGGCAGCTCAGCCTGCTGGTCGAGGCCGGTGCGATCCAGCGCGCATTTCCGAAGTCGCTCGGTGGCGGCGACAACCACGGCGGCAACATTGCAGGCTTTCAAGAGCTAGTCTTCGCCGACCCCTCGCTGCAGATCAAGAGCGGCGTGCAGTGGGGCCTCTTTGGTGCAGCCATTCTGCACCTCGGCACCGAGCCGCACCATGAGGCCTGGCTGCCCGATGTGATGACCCTCGCTCTTCCCGGCGCGTTCGCGATGACCGAGATCGGGCACGGCAGCGACGTGGCGTCGATCGGCACGACGGCGACGTATGACCCCGAGACCGAAGAGTTCGTCATCCACACTCCGTTCAAGGGTGCGTGGAAGGAGTTTCTCGGGAACGCGGCGCTGCACGGGCAGGCAGCCGTCGTCTTTGCACAGCTCATCACCCGCGGGGTGAATCACGGCGTGCACGCGTTCTTCGTACCGATTCGCACGCCCGACGGCGAGATGATGCCGGGCGTCGGCAGCGAAGACGACGGCGTCAAGGGCGGCCTGAACGGCATCGACAACGGGCGCCTGCACTTCACGAACGTGCGCATTCCGCGCACGAACCTGTTGAACCGCTACGGCAACGTCGACGCCGACGGCACCTACTCGTCGCACATCGACAGCCCCGGCCGCCGCTTCTTCACCATGATCGGCACGCTCGTGCAGGGCCGCGTCTCGCTCGACGGGGCCGCGGTGAACGCGATGAAGGGCGCACTCGCGATCGCGCTGCGCTACGCGAGCGAGCGGCGCCAGTTTCCCGGCCCCGACGGCCGCGACACGACGCTGCTCGACTACGGCCACTACCAGCGCAGGCTGCTGCCGCTTCTGGCCGAGACCTACGCGATGCAGTTCGCGAGCCACCGCCTGCTCGAGACGTTCGACGAGGTGTTCTCGGGTGTGAACGACACCGATGAGAACCGCGAAGACCTCGAGACGCTGGCCGCGGCGCTGAAGCCGCTCTCGACCTGGGCGGCACTCGATACTCTGCAGGAGGTGCGCGAGGCAACCGGTGGGGCGGGATTCATCGCCAAGAACCGTGTCACCGGCTGGCGCCAAGACCTCGATATCTACGTCACCTTCGAAGGCGACAACAACATTTTGCTGCAGCTCGTCGGCAAGCGTCTGCTGACCGACTACGCGGCGAAGTTCAAAGACGGCGATGTCGCCGCGATCGCGAAGGTGGTCGCGGGGCAGATCGGCGAGGGGGCAGTGCGCTTCGGTCTGCGCCAGATGGGCCAGAGTATCGCCGACCTGGGTCAGCGTTCGCGTTCGGTCGAGGGCATTCGTGACCCCGAGTCGCAGCGCGCGCTGCTCACCGACCGAGTCGAGACGATGGTTGCGCAGATCGCGATGTCGCTTCGCGAAGCGACCAAGGGCGTCGCACGCGAGGATCGCCCGGCCGCAAACGCCGCCGCCTTCAATACGCAGCAGGCCAAGCTGATCGAGGCCGCCCGCGCGCACGGCGAACTGCTGCAGTGGGAGGCGTTCACGGAGGCGCTCGCGGGCTTCGAGGGTGAGACGCTCACGGTGATGACCTGGCTGCGCGATCTCTTCGGGTTCCGCCTGATCGAGAAGCATCTCGAGTGGTACCTCATCAACGGCCGACTCTCTGGCGCGCGCGCCGAGGCGGTGACTGCATACATCGACCGTCTGATTGGGCGCATTCGCGAGCAGGCGCTCGATCTCGTCGATGCCTTCGAACTGACACCCGAGCTGCTGCGCGCCGAGATCGCGACTGGCATCGAGGCCGAACGCCAGGAAGAGGCGCAGGCATACGTTGATGCCCAGATCGCAGCGGGTACCTGGCCGGTGCACGAGAAGGAGTTGCGCAAGCGTCAGAGGGCCGAAGCGAAGGTCGGCGCGTAGCGCACTGCAGGTAGCGACACTCTAGGCTTGGAGCATGAGCACCGAGCTGCGAGAACTGTACCCGCCGATCGAACCGCACGCCCACGGCATGCTGCCGGTCGGCGACGGGCACGAGATCTACTGGGAAGTGTGCGGCAACCCCGATGGCAAGCCCGCCGTGTTCTTGCATGGCGGGCCGGGCGGGGGCTGCGGCCCCGACCAGCGGCGTTTCTTCGACCCTGAGAAGTACCGCATCGTGCTGTTCGATCAGCGCGGCTGCGGTCGCAGTACGCCGCACGCGAGCGCGCCCGATGCTGACCTGTCGGCGAACACCACTTGGCACCTCGTCGCCGACATTGAACGCTTGCGTGAGCACCTCGGCATCGAGCGCTGGCAGGTGTTCGGCGGTTCCTGGGGTTCGACGCTCTCGCTCTCGTATGCGCAGACGCATCCGGAGCGCGTGACCGAGCTAGTGCTGCGCGGCATCTTCACGCTGCGCAAGACGGAGATCGACTGGTTCTATCAAGAGGGTGCATCGCAGCTCTACCCCGACGCGTGGCAGAAGTACCTCTCGGTGATTCCCGAGGCCGAGCGGGGCGATCTCGTCGCAGCGTATCATCGCAGGCTTTTCGATGCTGACCCGGCCGTGCACGTACCGGCTGGCGTCGAGTGGACGGTATGGGAGAACTCGACCGTGAGGCTGATTCCGAACGAGGCGGCGCTTGCCGAGGCTCGCGCAGACGAGGCCGCCGCGGTGGCGTTCGCTCGCATCGAGAACCACTACTTCACGAACGGTGGCTTCTTTGAAGACGGCCAGCTGATTCGCGATGCTGCGGCGAAGCTCGCAGGCATTCCCGGCGTGATCGTGCAGGGCCGCTACGACGTGTGCACGCCTCCGCAGACCGCGTGGGATCTGCACCGGGCCTGGCCCGAGGCCGAGTTTCACATGATCGCAGACGCGGGCCACGCCGCCACCGAACCCGGCATCGTTGACGCGCTCGTTCGCGCAACCGACGCCTTCGCCGACAGGAGTGCCGCATGACCACTATTCTTCGTGCCGACCGCATGCTCACACCCGATGGTGAGGTGCAGAACGCCGAGCTCGAGATCGACGAGCGCGGGCGCATCGCTTACGCGGGCCCGGCCCGCGCCGAGTCGGTCGTCACCCACGATCTGGCTGGCCACGCGCTGATGCCAGGCCTCGTGAACGGTCACACGCACAGCGCCATGACGCTGCAGCGCGCGGTGAGCGACGATGAGGGGTTCATGCCGTGGCTCGCGGCGGTGCAGGCGGTCGAGCAGGGGCTCACCCGCGACGACGTGGTGGCCGGCCTCGAGCTTGCGATGCTCGAGATGATCGCGAACGGCACCACCGCTTTCGCCGACATGTATCACTGGGACGAGGGGTTGCTCGAGACCGTGCAGCGAGCCGGCATGCGCGTGCTCGCCGCCCCGGCGATGTTCACCGCCGAGAGCGTCGGGTTTCCGGGTGTGAGCCCGCTCGACGGCGCGCAGACGCTCGACTACACCGAGCAGCTAGCCGAGCGCTTCGCCGGAGACGAGCAGATCAGGCTCGCTTACGGACCGCACGCGCCCTACACCTGCTCGCCCGAGCTGCTTCGCGAGATCGCCGAGCGCTCGCAGCGCACGGGCATCAAGATTCACATGCACGTCGCCGAGTCGCGTGCCGAGGTCGAACAGATCACCGAGCAGTACGGCAACACCCCCGCCAAGCACCTCGACGCGCTCGGCTTCTTCGAGGCTGACGTGCTCGCGGCCCACTGCGTGCACCTGACGCTCGAAGAGATCGAGATCTTCGCCCGCACGGGCACCGCCGCCAGCCACAATCCCGTCTCGAACCTGAAGCTCGGCTGCGGTGTGGCAAAGCTGCCCGAGATGCTCGAGGCAGGGGTGCGGCTCACCCTCGGCACCGACTCGGTCGCGAGCAACAACTCGCTCGACCAGTTCGAAGAGATCAAGCTCGCAACCATTCTGCACCGCGGGGTCAGGCACGACGCGGCCGCTGTCAAGGCCGCTGACGTGCTCGATATCGCTACCCGGCGCGGCGCCGAGGCGATCGGGTTTCCCGAGACCGGAGCGCTCGAGGCGGGGCGCCTCGCAGACGTGATTGCGATCGACCTCGGCACCACCCGGGCCACCCCGATGGGATCGCTCGTGTCGCACCTGGCGTTCTCGGCCTCGGGCGAAGACGTGCGTCATGTCTTCATCGGCGGAAGGCACGTCTATGCGAACGGCGAGCACCTCACCCTCGACGCGCCTGACATTCTGGCGCGAGCAGGCGCTGCTGCAGCCCGCCTGCGCGACTGAGAAGCCAGGGTGAAGCGGGGCGATCCCGCGCCACGAATTCACAAAACCCTGGTGCTCGTGGCAAGGTTAGAGACAGAAGGGCGGCAACGGCGCCGCCCGCGTCTGGAGGAACCATGGCTTCGCATCCGCTCGACTCGCTGACCGCCGAAGAGATCTCTGCGACCTCGCGCCTGCTCGCAGCCGAGAAACAGATCGATGGGGCGTGGCGATACGCCTCGATTATTCTGCGAGAGCCGCCAAAAACTGAGGTGAAATCCTGGCGAAGCGGCGACGCGATCGTGCGCCGTTCGCTCTCGGTGCTCTGGAACAAGCAGAGCAATGAAGTGTACGAAGCGGTCGTGAACCTCAGCGACGGCGCGCTCGAGAGCTGGGAGCACAAGCCGGGTGTGACCCCGAACTTCACCGTCGACGAGTATCACGACTGTGATGTGGCACTGCGAAAGAACGCCGAGGTGCGTGCCGCGCTCGAGAAGCGTGGCATCAACCCCGATCTCGTGCTCTTCGACCTCTGGACCTACGGCAACGAGGTGATGCCCGAGCAGTGGCGTGACAGGCGCCTGGGCTGGGTAGACATCTGGGCGCGAGCCAGCGCGAAGGGCAACCCATACGCGCACCCGGTGAGCGGCCTCAAAGTGATCGTCGACGTGAACAGCATGGAGGTGCTCGAACTCGACGAGGGTCACGATCGCGGCATGCCAGAGGTCGATGCGGAGTACGTGCCCGAGGTTCGTGGCCTTGCAGAGCGCACCGATCTGAAGCCGCTCGATATCGTGCAGCCCGAAGGTGTCTCGTTCGGTCTCGACGGCTCGCTGTTGCGCTGGCAAGACTGGGAGTTCAGGCTCGGCTTCAACTACCGCGAGGGGCCGGTGCTCTACCAGGTCAGGTTCAAGGACGGCGACGAGTACCGCGACATTGCGTACCGCATGTCGCTTGCCGAGATGATCGTGCCCTACCGCGACTCGAGCTTCGACCACTACCGTCGCACCGCATTCGATATCGGCGAGTGGGGCTTCGGCTACATGTGCACTTCGCTTGAGCTGGGCTGCGACTGCCTCGGCGAGATCACTTACCTCGACGGGGTGCTGCCGAACTCCGCGGGCGAGCCGCAGATGACGAAGAACGCGATCTGTCTGCACGAAGAAGACGACGCCGTGCTCTGGAAGCACGTCGACCCCGACCAGGGTGCAGAGGTGCGCCGTATGCGCCGCTTCGTCGTGTCGGTGCACGCGACCGTCGCGAACTACGAGTACCTCGTGTACTGGCGCTTCTACCCGGACGGCAACATCGAGTGCGAGATTCGCGCGACGGGCATCATGGTGTCGACTCCGATGGAAGACGAGACGCCCGGCTTCGCCACAGGCACGGTCATCGACCGTCGCACCTACGCCCCGCACCACCAGCACTTTCTCGTGGCGCGCCTCGACCTCGATGTCGACGGCGAAGAGAACACGGTCGTCGAGACCGAGTCGTTCGCGGCCCCCATCAGCGACACCAACCCGTATGGGCTCGATCTGCACACCCGCGGCACCGTCATCAAGTCTGAGAGCGAGGCTGGCCGCAGCTACGACTGGCAGGCGCAGCGAGGCTGGAAGGTGCAGAACCCGAACCGGCTGAACGCCTGGGGCAACCCGACGGCGTACAAGCTGGCACCCACTGGGCACTTTCCGGCGATGTTCGACGAGTCCTCGCCCATTCTGAAGCGCAACCCGGTGATCGGCAATACGCTCTGGGTGACCAGGCATCACGACACCGAGATGTGGCCCGCGGGCGACTACCCGACGCAGTCGAAGAACGACCTCGGCAACGGCATGAGCGCCTGGATCGCCGACGATGAGAACCTCGTGAACGACGACGTCGTGCTCTGGTACGTGTTCGGCATTCACCACATCACTCGCGTCGAAGACTGGCCGATCATGCCTGTCGATAAGGTCTCGTTCACGTTGAAGCCGTTCGGCTTCTTCGATCGCAACCCGTCGATGGATGCGCCGCGCTCACCCGCAAAGGGTTCGTGCTGCGCTGGTGGAGAGTGCCACTGCGAGCACTGATCCTTTTCGCTGCATAGCCACGAAAGCCGTGGGGCACCCGATCGCATCGAACGGGTGCCCCAACGCTTTGCCAATCGTTCACCGATTCTGTGCGTGTCGTCACGGCAAACTCGCGATCTGCGGGCGTAGCGTTACCCGTATCAGGCAGCGCGCCTGGTCGGGGTGGCGGTCCACTTCTTCGAAAGCGAAACGGTCACCCCGCTGAACCGGAACACCCGGGCAGAAGGAGTCACCGTGGCCACCACCCAGCACTCGTCATTCGAACGTCACAGCGAGATCGATAGCAGTATCGTTTCGAACAGTGATCAGACGGGAAGCGAGGATCGCGCGCACGCGCAAGATCCCCGCGAGCATGAGGCGCTGCCTCAGCAGGAGCGCACCTACGTGCTCGACACTTCGGTGCTGCTGAGCGATCCTCGCGCTCTCTTCCGTTTCGCCGAGCACTCCGTGGTGCTGCCCGTCGTGGTGATTACCGAGCTCGAGAAGAAGCGGCACGACCCGGAGATCGGCTACTTCGCGAGGCGCGCGCTGCGACTGCTCGACGAGTTGCGCGAGAAGCACCTGCGCCTCGACTTTCCGGTGCCCGTCGGCGACGAGGGCGGCACGCTGCGGGTTGAGCTGAACCACACGAGCCCTGACCTCTTGCCGAGCGGCATGAGGCTGGGGGACAACGACACGCGAATTCTCGCGGTGGCGCAGAACCTGGCGGCCGAGGGCCTCGACGTTTCTGTGGTCTCAAAGGACCTGCCGATGCGCGTGAAGGCCGCGGCACTCGGCCTCGGCGCCGAGGAGTACCGCGCCGAGCTCGCCGGCGACGACAGCTACACCGGTGTTGCCGAGATCGAGGTCGATGAAGATGCGATGAGTGTGCTCTGGGATGACGAACGCCTCGATGGCATCGAGAGCGTTGCAGGTCTGCCGCTCGGCACCGGGCTGATCTTGAACTCGGCGAGAGGATCGGCGCTTGCGCGGGTTGACGGCGACTCGTCGTTGCGCCTCGTGCGAGGCGACCGCGAGGTCTTCGGAGTGCACGGCCGCAGTGCGGAGCAACGGCTCGCTATCGATCTGCTGCTCGACCCGCAGGTGGGCATCGTCTCGCTCGGTGGGCGAGCGGGCACAGGTAAATCGGCGCTTGCGCTCGCCGCAGGCCTCGAAGCGGTGCTCGAGCGCCAGCAGCACCGCAAGGTGATGGTGTTTCGCCCGCTCTACGCGGTGGGTGGGCAGGAGCTCGGCTATCTGCCGGGGGACCAGCAAGAGAAGATGAACCCCTGGGGGCAGGCGGTGTTCGACACGCTCGGCTCGATCGTCTCGGCGAACGTGCTCGATGAGGTCGAGGCGCGGGGGCTCGTCGAGGTGTTGCCGCTCACGCATATTCGCGGGCGATCGCTGCACGACGCCTACGCGATCGTCGACGAGGCGCAGTCGCTCGAGCGCAACGTGCTGCTGACGATGCTGAGCCGCATCGGTCAGCACTCGAAAGTGGTGCTGACGCACGACGTCGCACAGCGCGACAATCTGCGCGTCGGTCGGCACGACGGCATCGCCGCGGTGATCGAGAAGCTGAAGGGGCACCCGCTCTTCGGCCACGTGACCCTGCAGAGGAGCGAGCGCAGCGAGATCGCCGACCTCGTGACGAGCCTGCTCGAGAATTGATCGCATAGCCGAGGCTGCGACCCGGGGCCGGGGGACTCCGCGGTTCGCAGCCCCGGCGATGGGCGAGAGCCAGCGGGTTGATTGCTGGGGAAGCACCGCTGGCCCTCGGGAGAGGGAAAGAATCTCTTTCCACATAGAGAGTGGCGAACTCCACCCGAAAGTGACGCGTCGGAGGCTTCTATGCTTGAGGTATGTCTGCGCACACGATCGAAAATCTGCTTCCGGACGACTCGCTGTTGCGTTTCAGGGATCGGGCCCCCCATTTCGACGACGCAAACGTGTTCTTTGCCGAAGACTTCGCTGAGCTGCGCGAGCTCGGCTATCTCTCGGCGCCGGTGCCCGAGGCATTCGGCGGGGCGGGGCTGGGGCTCGAACAACTCGTGCTCGCCCAGCGACGCCTTGCCGCCCACGCCCCTGCGACCGCGCTCGGGGTGAACATGCACCTCGTCTGGGTGCAGGTGGCGCGCTTCTTGCACGATCGTGCGGAGGGGCAGGCGATCGGTGACGGCGACGACCAGGGCGGCTCGGCGCTTGAATGGGTGCTGCGCGAGGCAGCGGCCGGTGAGGTCTTCGCCTTCGGCATCAGCGAGGCGGGCAACGACGCGGTGCTGATGGATGCTTCGTCACTCGCCGAGCCCAGCGACGACGGGGGCTATGCAGTCAGCGGCACCAAGATCTTCACGACCCTTTCGCCTGTGTGGACGCGACTGGGGGTGCACGCGAAGACCCCAAGCGGTCAGCTGGTGTTCGGCTTTGTACGTCGAGACGAGGCCGACAACGCGAATCTCGCGCAGGGCAGCATCGCGCACCCGGGTGTCTGGAACCCGCTCGGCATGCGGGCAACGCAGAGCTACACCACGCAGCTCGATGGGGTGCGCATCGACGCCGGTGACGTGGCCGCTCGCATCGAGCCGTTCGATGGCAGCGACCCCCTAGTGCTCGCGATCTTCTCTTCGTTCTCGATTCTGACCGCCGCGGTCTATGCGGGTATCGCCGACCGCGCGCTCGAAATGTCGGCCGAGGCAGCAGCGAGGGCGGTGCCTGGCGGCGCTGATGGGGCGACACGACTCGACGACCCAGACGTGGCCGCCAGGCTCACCTCGGCAGTGCTCTCGCATCGCGAAAGCCTCGACACGCTCACCCTGCTCGCCCGCGACATCGACGAGCAGCGCGCACGGGGCGACTGGTTTCTTGCGCTTGCCGCAGCACGTAATAGGGTCACCGATGAGGCTAGATCTGCGGTCGACACCGCCATGCGCCTCGTCGGTGCGCGCGGCTTTCAGGCCGACAGCGAGCTCGCGAGGCTCTACCGCGACGTGCTCGCGGGCATGTTTCACCCATCGTCTTCACGGGCGCTCGCGAGCACGGTGCGGGCGACGCTCAGATAAGTTCGCGTCTATTCGACCGGCGTTTCTGAGTCGAGCCGTGGTCGAAGCGCCGCAGCGTAGTTCGTGAGCGAGCGCTGATACTTGCCCAGGTGCGGGATCAGCGCCTCGACCGCGGTCGCGACGGCCTCGTCTGCGCGGCCAGCCGAGTGCAACGCGAGTGCGAGAAAGGCCCGGCGCTCGTCGGCTAGTTCGGCATCGGCGGGAGTGTGCTGCAGCAGGAGGATTGCTTCGTCGGTACGACCAAGATTGCGCAGCGTCGAAGCGTACTGAATGTCGAGCTGCTCGCGAGAGTTGCCCGCAAGTCCGAGCCCGATGGCGCGCTCGTAGTGCGCGGCGGCCTCGGCCTCGAACCCTGCTGAGTCGTAGGCTCCGCCGAGTTCGAATGGCCCTCGCGGGTCGGTGTCGGGCAGCCGAGACGCGAGTTCGGCGATGGCCGCGATCCTCGCCAAATCTGACAACGACTCGTCGCCCCAGACCTGATCGACGCCTTGCTGCCAGTCGTGATCGTTCGCTTCATGCATAAGCCCAGCCTATTCGCGACTCGAACCCGGATACGCAACAGGGGTTCGGCTCATGCGAACCGAACCCCTGCAGGTGCCCTGGGCTACTTCGTGGCGCCCTCGCTGCTGCGCGAGGCGTTGACCCTGCTGCGCGCTATCAGGGCGATCGCGCCGGCCAACAGCAGTGCCGCACCCAGCGCCGCGAACGGGAGGGCGGCGGGTGCGCCGGTGTTCGATAGCGACTCACCCTTGCCGGTGCCGCCTGCGGCGGTGCCGTTGCCGTCAGCGCTGCCGCTACCGCCTGCGGTACCGCCGCCGATGTCTGCTGCAAGCACCGTGATCGGGGTTGAAACGGTAGCCCCGCTGGGTAGCACGACGACGAGCGAGTGCGGTTCGTTTGCTGGCGTATTCGCCGGAATGGTGACCTGTCGCGAGAACGTGCGATCCTCGCCGACAACGGCGCTGCCAAGCACTACCGGCTCGGAGTGCAGCTCGATCTTTATCTCGCTCCCCGGCGCGAAGCCGGTGCCCGATATGGTCAGCGCCTCGCCCTGCTTCACCTCGGTGGCACTCAGCTCGACGGCTGGGCCTGCAGGAACCTCGGCGCCCGCCTCAGTGACCCACTTCTCGCCCGAAGCGTACTTCGTGACAGTGAACTCGTCGAAGAGCTCGCCGGCCTTCGGTGCCTCGCGCGGCACGTATGCCGGTCGCTCGCCGCTCGCGGCGCGGTCGAGCGCGAAGCTCTTCGCGCCGCTCGGTGCCTCGGCGACGTACGAGCGATACACCAGCTGATCCTGGCTCACATCGATCACCTGGTATGTGGTGACGTTCTCACCGCGCACGACCTGGGTGGCGCCGTTGTTGGTCCAGACGTTCTTCGCCTCGGTCTCGAGGGCGTAGTGTTTCGCGCCCGAGTTCGATACCGCGTAGACCGGGCCGTTCGTGACGCCAGCGGTGTCGGTGACGTCGGCATTGTTGTAGCCGCGCGCGTAGGTGTGGTCATGGCCCATCAGCACCAGGTCGATGTTGTTCTCTTCGAACACCGGCACCCAGTACTTGCGCAGCACCGGCTCGTTGCGCCCCGATGAGGTCGAGTAGACCGGCTGATGGAACGTCACGACGTTCCACTTCGACGGGCTGTTCTTCAGCACGTAGTCGAGCCAGGCTGCCTGGTACTCAGTCCAGAGATCGGCGACACGGGTGCTCGGGCAGGCAGTGCTCGTGCAACCCGGCAAGTTGGCCGGCTTGAGAAAGGTGGTGTCGCGGGTCGCGTTCAGCGTGATGAAGCGCACGTTCTGGTAGTCGGTGTAATAGACGGTCTCGGCCGCGAACTGCCCCCAGTGCTCGAAGTAGGCCGCGTACTGCTGTGCCTCCGGGGTGTCGCCCTGCGCGAGCTTCGCGAGCTCGCCAATGCTTTCGGTGCCCGGCTGGTTCAGCGGGTACTCGAAGTGCGCCTTCCACGACTTCAGCAGGCTGTCACCCGAGTACTCGTGGTTGCCGGGGGCAGCCATCACATTCGTGTTGGTTGCCGAGTTCTGCATGCCCTTGAACCAGTTGCGCCACTGCGTATCGTCGCCGCCGGTGTTGATGAGGTCACCCGCGTGCACCGAACCGATCGAGTTCGTGGCGCGCGCTTCTGCCTGCTCCACCACCATTGGCCATGTGGTGTCGAGGCCGATCTGCGCGTCACCGTAGTAGACGAACTGAAAATCGGTGACGTTTGGGTCGGCGGTGGTGAACGTGAACCACTCGCTCCAACTGCCGGGCAGGCCGACACGATAGCGGTACTCGGTGCCGGGGGTGAGACCCTCGGCCGTCGCCGAGAAGTGGTGGCTCTGGTTGCCGTTCACCTGACCGGCTTGGTACGCGTCGACCGCACTGGTATCGCCGCCAGAAGCGAGGCCGATCTCGACCTGGCCGCTCTGGTGCGAGACGTCGCCGGCGAGCCAAGAGAACGACTGCGAGGTCTCGGGTGTTTCGGTGGGGGTGAGGATCACCCGGGTCGGTGCGGCGACCACAACCTCCTCGGGGGTACCCGGCTGGTTCTTCGCGGTCAGTGTGAGCTGAGGCATGTCGAAGTAGGCGTCCGATGAGCTGTCGCGGTCCTGATGCAGGGCGACCGAGATCGTGTTTGTTCCGTCGTGCAGCAGCGCCGCGTCAACGCTGAAGTTGCCGGTGACGGGGTCGCCTCCCGAATTGCCTGCGTACTGCAGATTCGTGGGCAGCGAGTCGTCGACACGGGCGTCGTTCAAGCCTGCGACGCGCTGGCCATTCACGTAGATGCGCACCGCGTCGTCGTAGATCACGGTGCCGCTCGCCGATGCGAGCTGCGCTGCGACCCCCTCGGCGAGCTCGAAGGTTGTGCGGAAGAAGTATGCGGGAATCGTCGGTTTGGCGGTTCCATCAATGTAGTGCTCGAGCTTTGTCGCGGGCGTGAACGGGCCGACTGCAGCGAGCTGATTGTTCTTCACGCCGAAGCCGCTCGGGGCGCTCTTCCACCCCGAGTCGTTGAAGCTCTCGGCAGTCCAAGCGTTCTTGTCGCCTGCGCCTACTGCCGGGTCGGTGTTGTCGTCCAGGTACTTCCAGGTGGTGCCAGTGCCGATGAGCGAGGTTGTGGGAACCTCGGCTTCTGCGGCTGAGGCCGGAGTGGAGAGGGGAGCGGCGAGGCCGCCTCCGACGAGGGCGGCAAGAGCGAGGGCAAGAGTGCCCCGCCTCACCCGCTGCGTGCGGGCAGAGTTCATCTGTATCGATCCTTCAGCATCTGTGTGTACTTGATATCCGTAGGGCCGCTGCGAGGCAGTCGGCCTTGTCCATCTCAGCTGAGGCGGATGACGGGATCTTCACCGCATGGTTTCGGGGCGACCGCTTTGCGGTGACGAACAGGTGAACCGGCGTGTCAGTTTCGACCCAAGCGGATGCTCTCGGCGCTTTGAAAAGTTCTGTAAGTCGGCTGATAATCCGCGTCACCTTTCGCGGTATCTCTCCTCTCATTACTTGATGGGGTTTGCCAGAGGCAGATTCCATCGCGCTAAAAGGGGAAGTAGCAACCGCACCCCGCGGGGGCAGAGATGCTCTAAATTTCGAACACTCGGTTGATACCAAGGAGAATGAATGACTCACACGACAAAGGGTGCGATGAAGTACCGGGCGGGGGCGATTCTTACGACCTCGGCTCTCATCGGCGCATCGTTCTTTGCCAGCGCAGGCGCGGCAAATGCCGATCCGGCTCCCGATGCACCCGTTACTACGGTAGGCGCCGGTCAGAACCAGACCGTCGTGGTTCCCGACGGCGTATGCTCGGTGAACTTTGCGATCGGTGGCGGCTATGGCGGCCTCGCAGTTGGTGAAACCATCACAGTTCCCAACCCTGATGACCCAGACAACCCCTCTGAAGAGGTTCCTGAACCAGACGGAGCTCGCGGCTCGGGTGCACTCATCAGCGGTCACCTCGACCTGCGTGGGCCCGGTGTTGCGTTCGGGGATTGGATCAACGAGATCGACGTGTCGACCGGCGGCAACGGCGTCAACAGCGGCGCAGGCGGCCTGAATGGCGGCGGCAACGGCGGCATCGGCGGCCACCAGGGCGGTGGTGGTGGTGGCTACACCACGCTCACCGTCGACGGCATGGCTCTGCTCCTCGCGGGCGGCGGCGGCGGTTCCGGCGGCGGCCACCAGTCAGGCTACGGTGCCGGCGGCAACGCCGGTTATCAGACCGATGACACTGCCGCGGCACAGTTCAATGGGCTTGACGGTGTTGCGTACAACGCGAAAGATGGCGGCGACGGCATGGATCTTCCGATCTCGCCTTCGACCGAACTCACCTCGACCACGGGCGGCGGCGGTGGCACCGCGACCAACGGCGGCGCTGGCGGCACCAACCCTCGCAGCGACACTTCTATTGCGCTGGGGTCGCTGGGCAACTTCGACGGATTTGCTGGCACTGCGCTGCAGGGTGGCAACGGCGGATACGACGGCGGCTTCGATACCGCGGGCGGCGGCGGTGGCGGTCTCTTTGGCGGCGGCGGCGGAGCCTCCTCCGAGGGGGCCGGGGCTTACACCGGCTCGGGCGGCGGTGGCGGCGCAAGCTGGATCGCAAACGAGGACCTTGGCGGTCGTATGACTGGCGTCGAGATCGATGGCAACCGCGAGCTCGTTTACGGCCCCGACGGCACCACCGTGACCCAGATCAACTCGTTCCCGGCATTCGCCGAGTTCGAGTGGGTCATGTGCGACTACGCACTCGCAATCGAGAAGAACGTCGTGGGCAACCCGGTCTACGAAGTTGGTGCGACTGTTCGCTACGCCGTGACTGTCACCAACAACGGTGTTGACCCGATGGTCTTCGGCGACACTGTCACCCTCACCGACGATCTCGCCGCTGGCGGCACGCTCGTCTCGGTGACGGGACTTGACACCTCTGACCCGGAGGTGGGCGAGGAGATCCCGAACTCGGGCGCGATCGACCTGTTCGACGAGGTGCTCTACAAGGCTGCGGTGATTGACCCCGACACGCTCGAAGAGATCGCCCCTGCCGAGTACAAGCCAGTCGGTCTCGCCGTCGGCGAGTCTGTCACCATCGAGTACGACGTCGTCATCACACAGGACATGGTTCCGGCAACAGGTGACGTCAAAGACATCGTGAACACGGTGTCGACCACGGATCGCGCGAGTGACGAGCCAATCACTGCTACGGCAACGGTCGTTCCGGCCGCTCCTGCGATGGAGCTGACGAAGACCTCCGACGTGCAGCGGGCAACTGCCGCAGGCCAGAAGATCACCTATTCGTTCGTGGTGAAGAACACGGGCAACATCGCTCTCGAGGATGTCGCAATTGCCGAGGGCGAGTTCAGTGGCAAGGGCACATTGCCCACCCCGACCTGCCCAACTGCACCTGTCGCGCCCGGCGCATCGACCACCTGCACTGCGGTGTACACGGTGCTCGAGGCCGACCTGACCGGTAAGGACCTGACCAACACCGCTACTGCTTCGGCAAGCACCCCGATGGGTGCTCCCGTAGAGAGCAACGTTGCAAAGGCTGCGGTCGTGACCGTGGTTCCGCTGCCGAACACCGGTGGCCAGGCACCCATGGGCATCGCGATTGGTGCGATTGCGTTGCTTGCTCTCGGCGGCGGTCTGATGCTCGCGCGTCGCCGCAGCCAGGCTGCAGCGAAGTAGCTCTTCGCAAGTACTGAGCGGTGGCTTCGGATTCTTCCGAGGCCACCGCTCTTACTTCTGTGTACTCGCCTTCGCGGCTCAGGCTTCGGAGAGCTCGAACACCGTGTCAGCGGGGTCGGGCCCCCACGGGCCGAAGATAGGGGCGTCTGGATCGTCAACGTCGATGAACTGCTCGAATGCGGGGCCGCGGTACTCATTGGCACATACGCGGAGCTCGAAGAAGTAGGTGCCGCCGTTGAGCAGCCTCAGACGTTGCACCGAGATGCCACTGCTGTTGAGCTGCACGGTTGCGGTCTGGCCGCTATAGACGGAGCTGACACAGACCTGTCCGTTTGCCGGGCCCTTCAGCTCGATCACGATTCCGCTGGTCGACGTCTCTGAAACTGGAAGCATCTCGTAGGGCGGGATGCCCTCGAAACCGGTGACACCAAGGGGGTTCACGATGAAGTGCCCCGAATCTGCAGCCCCGGCAGTGTCGCCCATGATTGCCCACACGAGGTAGTCATACGCTCCTGGCCGGTCCGCAGCGACGGTGCGCAGGTCAACGCTCCATGCACCAGAAGCACTGACGGGTATCACGAATTGCTCGGTGCGGGCCGGGCTTCCATTACTTGCTGCGGGAAGGTGCAGCTCGAGCGCAATTGTCGCACCGGGGCTCGTCGTGCCCGACAGCACCGGAGCGAGGTAGCCTTGCGAGGAAGGCGGATTGCTCATCCCGCTTCTGAGAGGGACTGCGGGATCGGAGTCGGGTTGCGGAAGCGGGGTGACAGGGCTCGCCGGACGCGGCGGGGGCAGATAAAAATCGTCTGGTTCAGAGCCGCGCGTGAAGTCGATCGATGTGACCATAGGGTCGAGGTTGCCACGGCCAAGGTGGGGCGCCGTTGCAGGTGCGCTGACCGCCTCTGGCTGGCCAGTGCGCTTCCCCTGGTCAGGGTTCTCGGTCCCTCCCTGCGCGGTCGGGCTGCTGGTGGTTTCCTGATGGTCCTCAAGGGTGGGCAGGCCGGTCGTGAGGGTGCCGGTCGCGAGCAGCAGGCCGACGCTCGCGGCGATGAGCGTGGCGCCCACACCCACGCCCCCGATGAGCAGCGCGCCGCCACCCACGCCGATGGCTGTCATTGAAGCGGAAGAAGCCGGAAGGGCGACGCCGAGCGCGGCGAAGCCCGCAACCGCGAGCGTGCCCGAGGTCATGTGCTTGTGCATGGTCTGCAAATCGTCGCAGAGCGCGCTGCAGGTCACGCAAGTTGCAAGATGCGCCGATACGCTACGCGGGAGCGACCCGGGTCGCCGCGAGATGAGCAGTTTCGGCAGTTGTTGCGCCACGTGTTCAGGGTGCTCGCGCAGCCAGGCAGGAATCTGATGCTCGAGCCAGCTCAGCCGCAACCCCGTGCGCGCCCTTCGGTAGAGCACTGAAACCGCGTTTGGCTTGATGCCGAGCTCTTGCGCGATAGCAGGCCGGGGCACCTCGTCGACCTCGACGAGCCAGAGCACGCGCTGCCAGCGCTCTGGCAGCGCACGAAACGCGATCAGCATCTCTTCGGCGTCGGTCTTCTCTTCGAGACGACTGAGGCCGTCGTCTTCGGCGACTACATCGATTTCTGCCGCGGGCTCGATGAGCTTTCCCTCACGGTACCAGCGCGCCGAAATATTGCGCATCACCGTGAAGAGGTACGCGCGAAACGCCGAATCCGGCCCGTTCTTCTTCACTGCGATCTGCTGGTAGAGCGCCATGAACCCCTCGGAGACCAGGTCTTCGGCATGCTCAGGAGTGAGACGCCTCGCCACGCGCAGCGCGGCGTCGACGTGCTTGACCCAGAGCGCCGTGTAGGCCGTGGTGTCGCCCCCGCGTAGGCGTTCGATGAGCGCCGCGTCGCCCTCAGCCGCATCTGAGCTGATTTGCTCAGCCTCGTCGCTCGCGTGTGACTCATTCTTGCCGAACAATGGCTGCAAATCGTCATGCATCTGCGCATCGGCAATGCCAGTACCGGCGACGTCTTCTTCGTTCACGTGTGCTCTCCCCAACGAGCGCCGAACTCTCGCAGCCTTCCCCCCGCATACGAGCGACACTTATAGATCTAGATACCTAAAGAGTGTCGATGTTCGAAGAAAAGTGACGCGAACTTCAGAGATTTCTTAGATCTTTTTCCACAATACAAAACGGGGCGTCTTCGCGCAGCAATAATCTGCGTGAAGACGCCCCGCCAGAGAGCGCAGCGATGTGCGTTACTTCGCGACTCCCGGGTGCGTCATCGACAGCAGATCGAGCGCCTTGTCGAGGTCTGCCTCGGTGAGCTCGCCGCGCTCGACGAAGCCCATGTCGACTACTGCCTCGCGCACGGTGATGCCCTTAGCGACCGAGTGCTTTGCAACCTTTGCCGCTGCTTCGTAGCCGATGAGTCGGTTCAGCGGGGTGACGGTCGACGGGCTCATGCCGGCGAGAGCCGCGGCGCGTTCGATGTTCGCTTCGAGACCGGCGACGGTCTTGTCGGCGAGTACGATCGATGCGTTGGCGAGCAGACGGATCGACTCGAGCAGTGCGGTGCCCATGACGGGAATCTGCACGTTGAGCTCGAACGAGCCTGAAGCGCCAGCCCACGCGATCGTCGCGTCGTTGCCGATCACGCGAGCGCACACCATCAGCACGGCCTCTGGAACCACGGGGTTCACCTTGCCCGGCATGATCGACGAGCCGGGCTGCAGGTCGGGAATGTGCAGCTCTGCGAGACCCGTGTTCGGGCCCGAGCCCATCCAGCGAATGTCGTTGTTGATCTTTGTCAGCGAGACCGCGATGGTGCGCAGCGCGCCCGACGCCTCGACAAGGCCGTCGCGGTTTGCCTGGGCCTCGAAGTGGTTGCGAGCCTCGGTGATGGGCAGGCCGCTCGAATCGGCGATCTCGGCGATGACCTTCTCGGGGAACCCGAGCGGCGTGTTGATGCCGGTACCGACCGCGGTG
>DDEV01000126.1:45398-60223 GCA_002336855.1 Leucobacter sp. UBA1945
TGGCATCCATGAGGTGGGTGCGGCCCGACTTCACCGCGGACTTCCAGAGCTCAGCCTTCTCTTCGAGAGCCTCGGCGAGGTGCGCGAGCGCAGGCTTCAGCTGCTCGATGAGCGCGCCGGTCACGGCGATGTGCACCGAGGTGGGGAAGACGTCGTTCGACGACNNCCTCGTTCATGTTCATGTTCGACGAAGTGCCCGAGCCGGTCTGGTAGGTGTCTACCGGAAACTGGTCGTGGTGCGCGCCAGCAATGATCTCGTCTGCAGCGGCAACAATCGCGTCGGAAATCGCGGCATCGAGAATGCCGAGATCCTTGTTTGCAATCGCTGCGGCGCGCTTGATGCGTGCGAGGGCAACGATCTGAGCAGGCTCGAGGCCCTTGCCCGAGATCGGAAAGTTCTCGACTGCGCGCTGGGTCTGCGCCGCGTACAGCGCATTCTTGGGCACGCGAACTTCGCCCATGGTGTCGTGCTCGATGCGGTACTCGATTTCGGTCACTGTGTTCCTTACTTGTAGCGAATCCCTCTGAGCTGGTCACAGGGAAGAGAGTTGGATCGGCACCGCGACGTGCAGCGGCACCGAGCGGGGCTATGAGACGTCTGCGACCTCGATGTCGAGCTGGCCGACTGCGATGTACGGAACCGCGCGGCCCTCCATGAGGCGGTACTGGCAACCCACGATCGCGACCTCGCCGCGGTCGACGGCGTCGCGGATCGTTTGCGATTCGCTGAGCAGCTGCGTCACCGTGGTCTGCAGGTGAATGCGGCCGATCGCGTTCGGCTCGACCTTCGCCGACTCGACATATGGAGTCTCGCGATGCTCTTGCAACCAGTAGTGCTGCACTGCGGGAAGAATCGGGGCGAGGGTGTTCGAGACAGGCTCGGTGACCTCGGAAGGAGTGCGGCCCGACTGCTCAATGGCGGCCGCGACGGCGCCGCAGGAGTCGTGAGCGAGCACGACGATGAGCGCCGAGCCGAGGTACTGCACCGCGTATTCCATCGACGCGGTGATCGACTCGGCCACGACGTGACCCATATTGCGGGCGATGAATAGGTCGCCGAGGCCGCAATCGAAGATGATCTCGGCCGCGAGCCTCGAGTCAGAACAGCCGAAGAGCGCGACGTCGGGGCTCTGCGAGTTGACGAGCTCGGAGCGTCGCTCCACGTCTTGGTTCGGGTGATTCGAGACGCCGGTGATGAAGCGCTCGTTGCCGGCGATGAAGGTTTCCCACGCCTGCTGCGGCGTAACCCTCGGTGCAGTGCTCATGTCGTCTCCTCTGAAGTGGCAGATGCGTTCTGGTCAAGACCCAAGCTCTTCGCTTGCGACGCGACTTCAGCGGCAAGCGTGCGCAGTACCTCTGGTCGGTCGGTGCCGTACACCAGCAGTGTGTTGTCGCCCACACGGGTCTGCAGCGCGAAGACCACATTGGTCTCTTCGGCATTGCGCTTCGGGTGATCGTAGACCGTCCACTCGAGGTCGCCGATTCGTTCGCTGCCGGTCGGCTGCTGCGCTTCAAGCTGCTGCGAGACCCAGGTCTCGTTCACGGGGTCACCGGTTTTGGTGAAGGCCTGCTCGACCGCAGCGTAGGCGTTGTTCTCGGTTGTGTAGCCGATGTACCAGTAGAGGATGTCGCTGCCCTTTTCGGCGCGCACGACCGCCTGCTTGGCCTTCCAGCTTTCGGCGACGTTCGGCGCGACGAGCGGCCTGCCCGCACCTGCCTCGTTCTGAGCTGCCGCCTCTGCCACGTTGACGCTGTAGCCGCTCCACTGGTCGGTGCCGCGGGGCACGATCAGCACGATCACGATCATGACGGCAACACTGACGATGAGCGAGAAGACCAGGTTGTTCACCGTCTTGCGCTGCTTGTAGAGGCGGCTCTGCTCGGCCTTGCGATGCGCGGTTTCTGAGGCGGTTTCGGGCCTGCCGAGCTCTGCGACGACGACCGGTGGTTTTTGCTTTTGCGCCATGCCTAGTTGTCGCCCCCGGCAGCCTGCTCGGGTGCTACGGAGTTCGAGGCATCACCAGGATCGCCCGCCCTGGCTGCTTCGAGGCGCTTGCGGGCGCCGAGCAGCCATTCTTCGCAACGCGCTGCGAGCGCCTCGCCGCGCTCCCAGAGCTGCAGCGATTCTTCGAGGGTGGCGCCGCCCTGTTCGAGGCGGTTCACCACCTGCACGAGCTCATCGCGCGCCTGTTCGTAGCTGAGCGACGCGACATCTGCTTCGGTCTGGGCAGTCATGGGCTCCAGTCTACCCGCTGTGTGCTGAGCTCGCCCGTAAGTCAGCGCTGCTCGGCCGGGCCGCTCGAGGTTGCATCGAGACGCCCACCGGCGAGCGAGATGCGCAGGGGCTGGCCCTCGGGTGCGTCGCGAGGATCGCGCACCACGTCTGCAGCACTGCCGTCGGGCGCGATGAGCTGCGCGATGGCGTATCCCCGTTCGAGGGTCGCCTTGGGGGAGAGCGCGCCGAGCCTCGCGCGGGTGTGTTCGAGTGAGACGGCGCGATCCTCGACCGCGCGATCTGCGAGCTCCGCTCCGCGGGCGATCCAACGCACGAGTTCTTCGGCGCGCTCGTCGACGAGGCGCTCGGGGCGGGCGAGCACTGGGCGGGCGCGCAGCTGCACGATGCGCTCGGTCTCGTGCGAGAGCAGCTGCCCGAGCCTTGCGCTCATGCGGCTGCGCGCTTGATCGATGCCGGCGAGCTGCTCGCCGACGTCGGGCACGACCCGTTTCGCGGCATCGGTCGGAGTGCTCGCGCGAAGGTCTGCGACCTCGTCGAGCAGCGGTCGGTCGGCCTCGTGCCCGATGGCACTCACCAGGGGTGTGGTCGCGGCCGCCGCTGCCCGAAGCACGCGCTCGTCGCTGAACGGGAGGAGGTGCTGAAAGTCGCCGCCCCCTCGCGCGACGATGATCACGTCGATCTCGGGATCCTCGTCGAGCGCGACAATGCCGGCCGCGACTTCGGCGGCCGCCCGCTCGCCCTGTACCGCCGCGTAGTGCACGCGAAACTGCACGCCCGGCCAGCGCAGGGTGGCGTTGCGAATCACGTCTTTCTCGGCGTCGCTGTCGCGCCCGGTGACGAGGCCAATCTTTTGTGGCAGGAACGGCAGCGGGTGCTTGCGGGCCGCATCGAAGAGCCCCTCTGCCGCCAACTGCTGGCGAAGTTGCTCGAGCCGCTGCAGCAACTCACCGAGGCCGACGTGCGAGAGGTCAAAGACCTGCACCGAGAGCGATCCGCCCTTCACCCAGAAATCCGGTTTCACGAGCGCGATGACACGGTCGCCCTGCGAGAAGTCTGAGGTCAGCTTCTGCGCAACCGAACGCCAGACCGTGAAGCTCACCGTCGCGTCTTGGTCGAGGTCTTTGAGTTTGCCGTAGACGTGGCCGCCGCGCAGCTGCCACTGCGTGATTTCGCCCTCAACCCAAACCTGGCCGAGACGGTCGATCCACTCCTTGATCTTCTGGCTCATGAGGCCAACAGGCCAGGGCGTTTCGCGGGTCGCGGGAGAACCGTTCGAAGCAGATGCGGCTGAGGGGCTCATGAAGCGATTCTACGGTCAGCCGAGCAACGCCCGAGCCGAGGCGTAGGCGTCATTCGGTGCTGGTTCGGGCAGATCGAAGATGCGACTGGGGCCCGTGCCATCGATGTCTACCGGCCAGCCTGGATCGAGGTTCTTGACGAAGTCGACCAGTGCACCGTGCACCGCGTTCGCGAGCTTCTGCGGTGGCCGCGACCCGGCAATTGGCTCAACTCCAGGCGCGTCGAGGCGGTCGAACGCGAACGGAATGTCGATGCAGTGCCCTGCCTGGGGCGGGGCGTCGGAATGCCAGCGAAAGCGGTAACTCCAGGTTGGCCCTGCGCCCGCTGAAGTGCGCGCCGACACCGCGCGCGGCACCCAGCTGTGAAACACTGTGTCGGTGGCGTAGTGCCCGAGCAATTTGAAAGTGTTCTCGGTGTCGAGCGCGAGGGGCGTCGCGAGCCAGGCTGCAGCCGCCTCGGCGGTCGCCCCGAGCGCGCGAAGCAGCATTCTTCTCGGGGCGTGATCGAGGATGCCGCGCGGGGCGAAGAGTCCGTCAAGCTCGCCGTCGGTCGTGCCGAGCACGAGAGGCACCCCGGCGTTCACACCTTGGGAGAGCGAGTCGAGCGTACCGCCCGGCACGATTCGGCCGTCAGCGACGGGGCCAATCATGAGACCATCGCGCAGCAGCTCATGAATGTCGTGCAACAGATGCGGGCCCTCTGGGCGGGAGATCTTCGGTTGGAGTTCGAGAATTCTCGCTTCTCTCAGGCGCCCGAACCCCTCGGCGCTTTCGGGCACATCGGCGAGCCGAGCGAGGTGGCGCGAGCGAGCTCTTGCCGCCTCCAGAGAGGGGTCGGCGACCGCTGCCGACATCGCATAGGCGGCGCGAAAGAGCCCCGCTGCACCGGGGGTGCCGAGCAGTGTGAGCACCGCTCCGCCCCCTGCTGACTGGCCGGCGATCGTCACCTTGTGCGGATCACCACCGAATGCGGCGATGTGGCTGCGCACCCAGCGTAGCGCGCAGATCCAATCGAGCACGCCCCGGTTCGGAGCGGCATCGTCGATCCAGCCGAAGCCGGTGAAGCCTAGCCGATATGAGATCGTCACCAGCACCACACCATCGCGCGCGAATGCTCGCCCGTCGTACCAGGGGCTCGCGGGCGAGCCAGAAATGAAGCCGCCGCCGTGAATCCAAACCAGCACTGGCAGTTTTGCGGAGGCGTCGAGTGTCGGGGTCCAGACGTTCACGCTGAGGGTATCGTCGCCCGGCACCGTGTGCTCTGGGATCAGGGTGATTCCAGTCTCGCCGCGCTGCGGTGTCGGGCCGAACGCGCTCGCGTCGAGCGTGCCCTGCCACGGCGTTCTCGGCACCGGGGCGGCGAAGCGCAGCGGGCCGATGGGCGGCTCGGCGTAGGGGATGCCGCGAAAGACAGCGGTTTCGTCGCGCCAAATGCCGCGCACCGCGCCAGAGGGTGTCTGCGCCACGGGCGGGCGCTGATCCTCGCTTCTCTGCATAGCTGCATCGTAGTCGTGAGGTACCGTTCGCCGCGCGCGTAAGAAGATGAGATTCTCACGCGACTGTCACCGGTATCGGGTAGCGTCGAAGCGTGACCGAGATCGAGACAGAGAGTGCCCGTTCAGCGACGAACCCGGGCGCCACACCACTGCTGCGACCGCTGACCGGGCCGATTGATCTTTCGCAGATCGACCTCGACATGAACGAGGGGCTGCGAGAGGTGCGAGAGGGCCTCACTCGCTTTTTGATGCCATACAAGTTCGCCATCGATGAGGTGATGACGAAGCTCAACATTCTGCAAGAAGAGTTCACGCAGACCGGCGAGTACAACCCGATCGAGCACGTGTCGTCGCGCCTGAAAGATCCCGACAGCATCATCGAGAAGATGCGCCGCCGAGGGGTGCCTCTGCAGACCGACCAAGTGCGCGAGACCATTACCGACATCGCGGGCGTGCGCGTTGTCTGCGCATTCATCTCTGACGTCTACCGAGTCTTCGAACTGCTCACTGCGCACAATGACGTGACGATCTACCAGGTCAAGGACTACATCGAGCACCCGAAGCCGAACGGCTATCGCAGCCTGCACCTGCTGCTCGAAGTGCCCGTCTTTCTCTCGAGCGGGCCCGTGCAGACCATCGTCGAGGTGCAGATTCGCACGATTGCGATGGACTTCTGGGCGAGCCTCGAACACAAGATCTATTACAAGTACGACACCGAGGTGCCCGCCCACCTCCTCCAGGGCCTGAGCGACGCGGCAGAGCAGGCTGGTCAGCTCGACGCAACCATGGAGGGCCTGCACATTGCCATTCGTGGCGGGCAGAACGCCGGCAGGTCAGTGGTCGCGGTGCCAGAGCAATCGGGGCAGCATGCCGCGATCGGTGGCCCGGCACCGGCCAGCACCAACGCGCAGCAGCAGGGCAAGCACGCGGCTGACCCGGCGACGACCGAGCCGATCCCGCTCACTGAAGAAAAGGATCGAGGCCCGGCCGTTCGCCGCATTGCCTAATTTGCGGTGTTCGCCCGCTCGGTCGTTGCCTGCTCTGAGTCTGACTGCTCGAGCCGCTTCGACAGGCGGCCCGCCATCATGACGATGATGAGAGCCAGCACGACCGAGATCACATAGGCGATGCGCATCGAGCTGAGGTCAGCGATCGGCCCGATCAGTGCGGCGCCGAGCAAGAAGCCGACATAGGTGAAGGTATTCGCGCGAGCGACCGCGACACCGCTCTGATCGAGCGTGCCGGCCGCGGCGAAGGCCAGCGGGGCGATGACGCACAGGCCGCCGCCCGCGAGCGCGAAGCCTGCGAGCGCCACCCAGGCGACCGGGGCAAAGACCACCGCGAGCATTCCGACGAGTGCGATCATCGCGCACACCTGAATCACGCGCTTCGCGCCGAAGCTGCGAATGAGCCAATCGGCGCTGAGCCGGCCGATCAGCATTGCGGCGCTGTAGCCGCCGTAGGCAAGCGCGGCGACGCTCTCGGGGGCGGCGAGTGTGTCGTGCACGTACACCGATCCCCAGCTCGACGCCGACGACTCGATGAAGTAAGCCGAGGTGAGCACGAGGCCGATGCCGAGCACGGGCACCCACGGCACCTTCACCTTGAGGGCGCCCTTCTCGGGCTTCTGCTGCTGCGCGGCGCCGACTCGGGCGTGCACGAGTGAGCGGCCTGTCAGCAGTAGTGCAGGCACGAGCACGACGAATTCGATGCCGAAGAAGATCCAGAGCGGCCAGCCGGCGGCAGCGGTCGCCGCCGCTGCCGCGGAGGCGACAATGCCGGCCACACTGTAGACGGCATAGAACGCGACGACGATGCTGCGCTTGTATTTCTCTTGCAGCGACACCGCCTTCATGTTCATGGTCGCGTCGACCATGCCGAATGCGACGCCCATCACGATCCACGCGAGGATCAAGAGCGGCAGCGTGTTGGCGAAGCCGATGACGAGCAGCGCCGCAAAGTTCGCAATGATCGCCATTCGCAGCACCTTGTCGCTGTGCATGCGCTGCACGATGCTGCCGGTAATGAGAGTCGCGGCTCCCGCCATGAGTGGCAGCGCGAGTGTCATGATCGCGAGCGTCGAATCGCTGAAGTCAAAACGGGCCTTGATCGTTGGGAGGCGCGCGAAGAGCGAGCCAAAGCCGAGTCCCTGCGCGAAGAACACGATGAAGAGTGCGATGCGGGCGCGCCGCATTCCATCGGTGATGGCCGCCGATACGGCGTGTGAAACGGTATTCATTGAACTTTCTCCATGATTGCGGTTCATCTTCGAACCTGTGATCACGCCGCGCCCACCGCGCGCCGCTTGAGCTGTTGTTTGTCCACCTTGCCGACAGGCAGCAGTGGGAGGGTGTCGACGATCACGAACTCTTTCGGCACCTTGTAGTTCGCAAGGTATTCGCGGCAGCTGGCCCGCAGCAGTTCCGGGTCGGGTGCCGCTCCGGTCTCGGGAAGTACATATGCGACTCCGACCTCGCCAAACACGTCGTCGGGCCTGCCGATGACCGCCGCGAGTGCGACCCCTTCGATCTGTTCGATGCAGAGCTCAATCTCGCGGGGGTAGACGTTGTACCCACCCGACTTGATCATCTCGCTGCGCCGCCCGACGAGCCGCAGATTCCCGTCATCTCGCAGCACGCCGACGTCACCCGTCTTGAACCAGCCGTCTGCCGTGTAGGCGGCCGCGGTGGCGTCGGGCCTGCCGAAGTACTCGAGAAAGAGCCCCTCGTGCTGCACCTGCACCTCGCCCTGTGCGCCGATGCCGACCGGGCGATCCTCTTCGTCTGCCAGGCGTACTCGCATGCCGGGGTCGAACTTGCCGACAGTGTGACCGAGCACCTCGTCATCGGCTTCTTCGTCGGTGAACGTAATCGAGGCGATCGTCTCGGTCATGCCATACACCGTGAGCAGCCTGATGCCGCGGGTGCGGTACGCGCGAATGACCTCGAGCGGCAGCGGCGCTCCGCCCCAACTGACCACCTGCAAGCTCGACAGGTCGCGCTCACCGAAGTCAGGGCTCATCGCGATAGCCTGCAGCACGGTCGGCACATTCATCAGGTTGGTGAGACGGAGCTGCTCGATGCGATCGGCGATCTCGACGGGGTCGAAGCGCTCGAGCAGTGCGAGCATGCCGCCCGCGACGAGCGTGGTGCCCGTGAGGTCGGCGAGGCAGGCGACGTGATTGACCGGCAGGTTGCAGGGCACGCGGGGAGCCTCAATGCCGATCGCCTCAGATTCGACGCACGAGGCGTAGACGAGGCCGCGATGGCTGAGCACGGCGCCCTTCGGCGAGCCGCTGCTGCCCGAGGTGAACACGATGGTCGCGGCGTCGAAGGGGTCGGCTGTGTGGGGTTCGAACGGCTGCGGCTCGGGCAGGGCACTGAGCGTGTCAGTTGGCTCGCCGGTGTCGAGGCGAAACGCTCGCTCGATTGCGAACTCTTGGGCGACCCGCGCGATGTCAGGCTCGAGCTCACGACCGTCGACGTTGGGCAGTGAGAGGATCAGCCTCGGCTTCGACTCAGATATGACGTGGGCGAGTTCGCGATACGTGTAGCGGGGGTTGAGGCCCACCCAGACGGCCCCGAGCTTGAACGCTGCGAGCAAGGTGATGAGAAACTCGGGGCGCGGGGTGCTGAGCACCGCGACTCGGTCGCCTGGGGTGAGGCCGGCCGCCGAGAGCGATCCCGCCATGCGCTCGACGCGCTGTGCGAGCTCGGCGTACGACAGCATCGCGCCCTCGTGCCACACGGCGTCGGCAGCGGGTGTCGTGGCGGCGTAGTGGTCGAGATAGTCGGCGAGCGTGGTGAACCTGGGGAGTGCGAGCGCCACGGCTCAGGCCTCGGGCTCGGTGGCCTGCTCGCCCGGTTCTCGGGTGGCGAAGAGCGAAACCCAGCGTGCGACCATGGCGGGCTTTTCGACACCCTCGATCTCGATCGTGTTGTCGGTCGTGACGAGGTAGGTGCCGTCTTCGCGTGGGTCGACGGCCGCGACGGTCGCCACGCAACGAATCCGCTGCCCCACGAACACGGGGTGCGTGAATCGCACGCGATCCATGCCGTAGTTGAAGCCGTAGATGCCATCGCCCTTGATCGGGCTGTTGTTGAAGTGGAACGCCGTGAGCATGCTGAGTAGTAGAAATCCGTCAACCAGTTCGGCTCCGAGCGGATTGTTCTTGCTGGCGGTGAGGTCGGTGTAAGCGGGGTCGAGGTAGGTCGAGAACGCGAACTGGCCGAGGTGCTCCTGGTCGATCGCCATCCAGGGCGACTCGAAGAACAACTCTCCGACGTGATCGGTGAGCTCGGGCAGGTGGATGGCGCGGCTTTGCGACATTGCATCTCCAAAAACTAAATAAATACTTGCTTTCATTATGAGAACGAGGATCAGCGGTGTCAAGTAGGTGGTGACGGCTCAACGGCGCGCGCCGATGTCGTAGAGTGCAAGAGTGAACACCTCGGCGAAGAAGCAAGACGCCCCCAGGCGTGAGCCGCAGCAGGAGCGCGGGCGTGCGGCAGTCTCGGCGATTCTCTCGGCCACGAGCGAGCTGCTCGAAGAGGCAGGCTTCGACAGCCTCACGACCATCGCCATTGCCGAGCGTGCCGGAGTGAACATCGCGACGCTCTATCGCTACTACCCGAATAAGTTTGCGATCGTGCGTGAACTCGCTGAGGGGCTTGAAGACGAGCGCTCGGGGGCCTCGGTGCGGGCGCTGAGCGCGCTTGCGAGCAACCAGGACTGGAAGGCCCCAGTGCGCGCGGCCATCGAGGCCGTCGCGCAGCTGCGAGTCGATCGCCCGGGCGCTCGCGCAATCAGGCGGGCGCTGCAGTCTTCGCCCGCACTCTGGGATCTCGACCACGAAGTCGTCGTGCGCACTGCCGACGCGATCGGGCCATTTCTGCGAGAGGTGAACCCCACACTCGGCGAACAGCAGTCACGCGATATCGCCCTCGTCGTGGTGAGCACTGTCACGAGCCTGCTCGATCTGACGAACGACGCACCCGATCAGGCGCCGAGGGTGCAGCGCGAGCTCATGCTCATGATCGAGCGATACCTGGACCCGTACCTCTCTGCGACATAGAGCTCACAGACCGCGAGGGTCTGTGAGCAGGGGTATGCAAGCCGTGCGCGCCGACGTACACTGCGAAGCATGGGTACCTCGATTCAGGTGAAGTCAATCACGGTGGCACTTGACTGTCCGGACGCGCTCGGGCTCGCAGGGTTTTACGCTGGGCTGCTCGGATGGCGGCTCGACTACGACGGTGAAGACCCGGAGTGGGTCGACGTCTTGCCGCCGGAGCACGAGTCGCAGTATTTCTCAATCTCGTGCCAGCAGATCGAGCACTATCGCGCACCTGAGTGGCCGGAGGGCGATGTACAACAGCAGGCGCACTTCGATCTCTACGTCGAGTCGCTCGAAGAAGCCGGTGCCGCCGCGGTTGCGGCCGGGGCGAGAAAACACGAGGTGCAGCCAAGCGAGAACGGAAGCTTCGTGGTCTATGTCGACCCGGTCGGCCACCCGTTCTGCTTCTGCCAGGCCTGACGCCGCATCAGGCCTCGTACCCGACTAGGGCTCGCTCACGCGGGCGAGTAGCTCGGTGAGCAGTGCCTGCGCCACGGGGGCGGGGAGCTGCTCAGCGAGTGCCATGAGCGGTGCCATTTTCTGGGGGAGTGCGCCGCCCTCGCCGGGGTGCTGGGGAAGCTTTGGCGCGGCACCGACCAAGCGCAGAATGCGCCAAGCGGCCGCAGGGCTGGGTGCGCGTTCTTCGCTGTAGCCGAGCGCTCGCATCGCCGCAAGCGCAATGCTCGCCGATGCTTGCGGGGTGCCTCGAACCACAGTGGCCGAATCTCGAAGCGCGGCGATGAACTCGGGTAGGAGCCGTTCGGTGACCGGGGTGATCGTCAGGTGCGCACTGTGCGGCAGCCGCACTCCGTTCGACTGGGTGAGCCCCGGCTGATGCTGAATCTGAAATCCGTGCTGCGCGATCTCGTCAGCCAGGTGGTGCGGGTCTACGCGTTCGCTTTCGGGTACTGACTCGTCAGCGATGAGTGCCATGGCGGGCCCCGTCGGGCTGCCCCAGACGGCGAGGCCCGGAATCTCGCGCACCGCTTGCTCGATTGCGTGTGCTGAACGTGCACACGAGGCGGTCAGCCGTCGGTAGCCCGCGGCGCCGAGCCGGTGCACGATCGCCCATGCGGCGGCCGTGGGCGAGACTGATCGCGATCCGAGCAGGGTCGGGTTCACGACGGGGTAGCCGGCCCATTCGGTCGTCGCGAAGAACTGCTTGCGGTGACGAGTTCTGCCGCGATGCAGCAGCACCGAGGTGCCTTTCGGGGCGTAGCCGAACTTGTGCAGGTCTGCCGAGATGCTGGTGACGCCGGGGTTGCGCAGATCCCACGTCTGCGTGTCTGGCCACCACGGGAGTGCGAGGCCGCCAAAACAGGCATCTACGTGACACGATATGCCGAGTGCAAGCGCCGCCTTCGACACCTCGCTCACCGGATCGATTGCGCCGCTCGGATAGGCGGGTGCAGATACGACGACCAGCGCGACGTCGTCGCCGAGCCTGCCCACGATCGAACTCGCGCGCACCGAACCGTCGAGTTCGCAGGGCACGACATCGATCTCGAGATCGAACAGTTGTGCTGCTTTGTGAAAGGCGGCATGCGTCGTCGAAGTCACGACGAGTCGGGGCATGCGGCTCTCGCGCGCGAGAGCAACCCGAAGCTCTGGGTTCGCGTCGCGCCACAGATCTCGGGCCGTCTTGACCGCGAGCAGGCAACTTTCGGTGCCACCGCTCGTCACGCTGCCAACCACCCTGCCGCCGACTCGGCGGTCGTCGCCGCCGAGCGCGCGTCGCACGAAACTGACGAGATCTTGCTCCATTGCGGCGATCGATGGGAAGGTCGTGGGATCGAGGCCGTTCAGTGAGCGCGCGGCCTCTGCGGCTTCGCTCGCAAGATGATCGAGTTCGCCCATGCCCGAGTCGTACACGTAGGCGAGCACGCGACCGCCGTGTGTCGGCGCATCGAACTCGCGAAGATCGCGCAGGCGCGCGAGCACCTCACCTGGCTCGGATCCATAAGTCAGTGAGTGTTCGGTCATGCTCCCTCGGTCTTTGCTTCTGAAGCTGGGGCGACTGTCATGTCGCCCTCGCGCAGTCGATAGCGGCGCAGCGTGAACAGACTCGCAAACATGAGCAGCGCCGGCAGCAGGCTGAACGACAAAGCGATGCCTGAAATCGCAGCACCCGGCTGTTCGACGCTGACCCCAGCTGTCGAGGCGACATAGCCGGTGAGCGCGAGCACCACGGTGAGCACTGTCGAACCGAATGCCATGCCGGCCGTCTCTCCGGCTGTCCATACCCCTCCGAATACGCCGGCGCGGGCAGGCGCCTCGCCACTCTCGACCGCGGGGGAAGAAGAGACGCCGGCTTCGGCAATACTTGTATTTGAACCGCGTGCCGTGCGGTCGTAGGCGATGACATCGGGCAGCATCGCCATCGGCAGTGTCTGCATGCCTGCATAGGCCGCGCCCGCAATGCCGACTGGCGCCATGATCCACCAACCGGGGGCCCAGACCATGCCGACGAGCGTCAGCGTTGCGGCAAGAAAGATGACGCTCGCGATGCGAAACGCGCGCTCCTTGCCGATGTGATCGGCAACCTTTTGCCACACCGGCGCAACGAGCAGTGCCGGCGCGATGAGCGACACGAAAAGCACCGTGACCGCGCCCTCGTCGCGCAGCACCCAGGTCGCAACGAACTGTGCGCCAGCAAGCATGAGCCCCGTCGCAAGTGCCTGCAGCATGAAGGTGCCGAGCAGCGCCCGGAACGGCTGGCTCTCGCGCAACACGGCAAGCCCCTCGCGATAGTGCGACAGCGAGATGAGCGGCGTGCTTGAAGGCACTTGCCGCGGTGCCGAAACGGGAGCGACCATCGAGGCAACCCACAGGCCGAGCCCCAGCAGAATCGCGGCGACGATGGCCATGACCAGATAGCCGAGCATTTCGTTCTCTGGAAACAGCCCACGGATCTCGGGGCCGCCCGCGCCGAAGAGCAGAATCGCGACGGTCAGCATCACCACGCGCCAGGTAAGCAGACGGGTGCGCTCGCGATAGCTGTCGGTGAGCTCGGCGGGAAGCGCGATGTACGGCACCTGAAACAGGCTGAAGAAGGTAGCTGCCGCGATAAACGCGATCAGCACCCAGAGTGCGCTCGCCGTCGGTGGTAGGCCTGCGGGAACCGCGAAAGTCAGCACGAACGCGATCGGCAGCCCAATCGCGCCGAGCAGCATCGGCCCGCGGCGCGATCCTTTTCGCTCGAACGCGCGATCGCTCAAGCCCCCGATGACGGGGTCTATCAGCACGTCCCAAACCTTGGCGCCCGTGACGATGAGGCCGGCAACGATGGCGGCAACCCCGAGCGTATCGGTGAGAAAGTAGACCAGCACAAGCCCCGGCAGCGTGGCAAAGCCACCGGTGCCGAGTGAGCCCATCGCGTAACGGGAAACCGTGCCGCGCGAGAGTTTGGCCTCGGTCGCCTGCGTCGCATGATCGCTCATAGCTTCAGCGTAGTGGGCACTCGCGACATTCTGCGCGGGGCAATTTGCGCACCGGCTCGGGCGTGCGGGCTCGCTATGCCGATCGCGCGGCGAGCGACGCGGTTACGGGCGTTGGCCGAGTTGATCGAGCAGCTGCTGCGCCTTCTCTGGATCGCTCGCAACCTGCATGAGTTCCTGCCAGAGCTCTGGGGACTGACTGAGGCCGACTCCGAACAGGACGAAAAAGATCACCCAAGCCAGCACTCCTGCGGCAAGCGGCGCCCAGAACGTCAGTTTTCGGGCGCGAAGTCGGCGAATCGAAAAGATCAGCACGAGCGCGTAGATCGAGAGCACCAGGATCGCCCCAACCGTGCCGATCACGCGTACCTGCGGTGCTGCGGTGAAATCAGTGAGGCCGAGGTCGCCGGCGATCTTCGCAAACTCAGTGGGAAACTGCGAGAGCGAGAGCGCCATGCTCAGCGCGAAGTAGCCGCCGAGCGCGAGCAGGGCGACCGTGATGATGCGATCCGCGCCACGGGCGGGCGCGGGCGCTGCCTGATCGGCCGCGGGCGTCGTCGAAGCTGAAGCAGCCGAGGCGTTGGTCGTGTTCGCGTGGCCCGGCGCGGGATCGGCGGCTCGGTACGGCTCGCCAAGCTGCGGGGCGCGAGCGGGCGCCGATGCGCCATCGCCCCGAACCCCGAGGTTGTGGGGCACGCCCGGCAGGCGGTTTGAAGTCGACAGCAGCCTTGGCTCCGGCGAGGGCACACCGGCGGGAGCACCCACCGGCGAGGCGTCGACAGCAGGGGGAGGCGTCGTAGCCGCGGAGTCGGTGGGGTCGCCGCCAGGCTGGGCAGGTGATTCGGGAGCGCCTGCCTCTGGTTCGGCGTACTCTCCGTACTGCGGCCTGGGCCGCTCGTCGTGCGCTGGCGTCACGCGGCGCTCACCGACTTTCCGGCGCTGCCGAGCTGCTGTGCTGCCTCGACGATGCGTGCGGCCATTGCGGTCTCAGCGGCCCGACCGTAGGCGCGCGGGTCGTACTGCTTCTTGTTGCCGACCTCGCCGTCGANNTCGATGTTCATCTTGATGACGCCGTTCGAGACCGCCTCGGCGATCTCGGCGGCCGACGAGCCCGATCCACCGTGGAAGACGAGGTCGAGGGGTTTTGCCGAGGTGCCGTACTTTGCCGCGAGGCCCTGCTGAATCTCGTCGAGCAGTTCGGGGCGCAGCTTCACGCCGCCCGGCTTGTAGACGCCGTGCACG